>JAFVRO010000006.1 GCA_017504205.1 Clostridia bacterium
CCCCCGTTTTTGGTATACTAGATCCCGATGCTTCGCATCGCCCTACGGGTTCGACTACGGGCTACGCCCTTCGCTCAGGATGACACCTAAATGCAACCTCGCCCGTGTCATCCTGAGCGAGCGAAGCGAGTCGAACTGCGGAGCAGTGCGAGGTGTAACCGAGCAGGATCTCGGGCGAAAAGGAGCTTTATGTACTACGTTTACATACTCACTAACAAAACTGATATAGTAATGTATATCGGTGTGACCAACGATTTGCGAAGACGATTATACGAACACAAAAATGAGCAAATCGAAGGATTTACAAAAAAATATCACGTTCACAAGCTTGTCTATTTTGAAGAATATTCCGAAGTGAATGATGCAATCGCAAGGAAAAAGCAATTAAAGCGTTGGGTTCGCTCCAAAAAGAATTGGCTTGTGGAAACAAAAAATCCAAACTGGGATGATTGGGGCGAGGGATTCTTTTGAAAAAGTGAGACCTTTTACTTTCACAACCCCCGTTTTTCGACCATTTTGAGACCTTTTGTCATTTTGACCCACGCGGAAACCATCGTTTGCCCGACCAAATAATAACCGTAAAACCGTAGTGCAGGGACTTGCTCCTGCCGGAAATACAGTTTACGGCAGTTTAGTAAACATATCGAAGAAAGGAGAAAGAGATGCGATATTTTCAATGCGACACATTAAAACAAGAAGATCGAAAAATAGTTTATAAAGATGTGGAGTTGAATGATGAAGAAAAGAACAGTGACCGTCAAGGTAAATTTTTGAAATTTTTAGGAACACTTTTATTCTTCGTTGTATTTGTTGCAGTTTTTGTTGGCAGTCTGTTTTTGATCGTGCGAATTCCGACATCTAATAATCCTTTTCTCTTGATTTTGGTTGTTATTGTTATGTTCATATTAAGTGCTGGTGCACTGATTGTATCCGTTTTGATTGGCTCATTTGTCAGTTCTCCGATCTACAAAAAGGCACAGGCAAAATTGGCTATTCACAAAAGAATTTATTTCGACAAAGCTCTAATATCATTGCGAGAATATTACGGTTGGACAGAGCCTTGCATTGTGACAAAGTGTTATGATTCGAGTGATAAAAAATTTAAGAATCGAGATGTTTGCATTTTTCTTGTTGATGACGAATTGCGAATTACAGCAGACTTAAGACATGGCTTTTCTATCAGAGAAAATGATCCGGGGTGCTATTCCTTTAAGGTTGACGAATTTTCTCTCGAACAAATTCAAGGCGAGAAATTTTTGATTACAAAATTCATGTCCGAAGATCAGGTTTTCCACTTGGGGCGTCGTGCGAAAGGCTTTATAGAAAAGAGCATTATCTCTCCCCCAAACGATACATAAAATATACCTTTTGGCTTTACACCCCTCCGTTTTTATCCGATTTTTATACCTTTTGTCGTCTTTACCCATGTTGAATCTGTCGTTTGCCCGACAAAATAATAACCGTAAAACCGTAGTGCAGGGGCTTGCTCCTGGCGGAAAAAACGAAAATACAGTTTGCAGCCATTTTTACATACCGAACAGGAAAGGAGTTACTATGTACGATATTCAAAGCAGATGGAAGCTTGAAGGCAATATTTTGAGATATTACGGTTTGAGAAATCAGCCCGATATGTTCAAAAACACCGTTAAGCTTACAAAAAAGCAAAAAGCAATTATTGAAAAGTTGCCGTGCGATTTGACAACTGACGAAATTCGCGTACTAAAGAATCTGATTGGCGTACAAATTGTGAAATCTGAAAGCAAAAGAGTAATTCCTTCCGGCTTGGATGATGCGAAATTTTGCAAAACTTGTATCGCAAATGATTTTATAATTCCCGGAATTGAGTTCGATGCAGAGGGCAGATGTCCTATCTGTCAATCCGCAGACAAGACAAAAAATCTGAAAAGCATTGTTCCGATCATGAATACGTTCCCGCGATCCAAAAAGTCGCGCTTTGATGTTGCCGTTTTTTACACAGGCGGAAAGGACTCCACTTATTTACTGTATTACTTGTCCAAGGTTTTAAAGCTCCGCGTGTTAGCGCTTACTTGGGAAATCCCCTATATGTCCGAATGTGCAAAGAAAAGCATTGAAAATGCCAAACAATCGCTTGATTCGGTTGAATTTATCAACCGCAAAATTTCAAATGACGATTTAAAGAAGATATATAAAAAGCTGTACTCTCTGAGCGAAAACACCTGTGCCTGTCCATCTCTTGCATATGTGTTGTTTTATCCCGAGCTTGTTGCGAACAAAGTACCGTATTTCGTTGCAGGAAATGAGCCCGCACAGCTACTCGGCTTATATTTCAATCATATGGCACCTCAGATTGCTTACACGTTTCCGCAAAACAGAGCGCTGAATTTCTTACTTAACGTCGGTAGGGTCTTGACGCTTCACCCACCTCTGAAAAAGGGTCAGTTTCATACCCTCGCCACAATGAAACAACTCGCATACGGTGATAGTAAGATCAAGAATTTAGTAGGATATTCCAACGAGCTGGTCTATAACGTCTGCGAGGCTATCAAGGAAGTTCCGAACATTTTGACGCCCCTGAAAAGAGCCATTCGGATTTCTTCACGGACAGGAAACATCCCCGCATTTGTGCAAGTGGATTTTGATGAAATATGCGGCGGTGTTTATGAATGGAGAAAAATTAAAGAGACTATCATTCGTGAGTGCGGTTGGGTTGCGCCCGAAGAATGTGATAAGGGCTTACATACAAGCTGTAAAATTGAGAAATGTAAGGAGCATTCACAATTCGTGAGATTTTATCATATGAGAAGTACAATGATACCGTTCAGCGCACTTGAAATTGCTATTGCAAGCCGAAGCAACAATTTATCCGGAGCGGAAGCATTGACAGAACTGAAATCCACGCTTGGTTTTTCACTTATTGAAATACCTGAATGTGCGATTATGCGAGAGTATATAGAGCAATGAATAAAGTGGTTTTTTATTCAAATACAGGACAGAGCAAGGCAATCGCGGCATATTTTGCAAATCAATTAGGGTATCCGCTTGCGGATATTGAAACAAAATGTGCGAAGCATTATCGAAATCTCGTTCTTGTGTTTCCGGTACACTGTCAGAATATTCCCGGTATTGTAAAGACTTTTTTGAAGAATGTAGCGGTTGAAAACCTAACGGTTGTTGCTACTTACGGAAAAATGTGTTGTGGGAATGTTTTGTATGAAATTCAAAAAAAATATCAAAAGAATATCGTTGCGGGAGCATATGTTCCAACAAAGCACTCCTACATAGACGATGACGGTGTTTTCCGTGATTTTGATAAACTAAAGCCAATTGTTGAAAAAGCAAAAGATCCTTCGTATATACAACTCCCCGGGCTTTATAAAAACCCCTTGGCTGATATTTTGCCGAAACTAAGAAGCAGGCTGGGGCTTGCGATACAAAAAAGCGCAGATTGCAATGGCTGCAACCTTTGCGCCGCGCGTTGTTCCTTCGGAGCAATAAAAAAAGGCAAAATAAACAGTAATTGTGTTCGGTGCCTGAGGTGCGTTGAATCATGTCCGCAACAAGCCTTGAGGATTAAGCTGAGATTGCCGTTAAAGCTATATTTGCGCAAGAAAAAAACAAACAAACTTATCATTTATGTGTGAATGATATGTCAAAGAATACTACTCAAAAATACAGTTTATAACAGTTTAGTATAACAAAGGAGAACAAAAAATGATCCATTCCATTCTGATTATCGGTCAATCAAATATGGCAGGCCGCGGCTCCCTTACAAGCGCCGAGCCTCTTGACAATTTGAACGGCAGACTTAAGGTCATGCGTAACGGAAGATGGCAGAATATGTTCCGCCCGGTTAATCCCGACAGATCCTTTTCCGGTACCTGTCTTGCCGAAAGCTTCGCTGCGGCTTATGCCAACGATCACCCCGAAATTGACATAGGAATCATACCTTGCGCCGATGGCGGTTCAAAGCTCGATCAGTGGCAGGATGGCAGTCTGCTGTTCGATAACGCCGTCAACTGCGCAAGGCTTGCGATGAGAACCTCCCACCTCGTCGGAATTCTCTGGCATCAGGGCGAGGCGGACTGCGGCGCGGAGAACTATCCCGCGTATTTTGAAAAGCTCACCGCTATTATGAGCGCCTTGCGTCGCGCTTTGGGAATGGATACAATCCCGATCTTAGTCGGCGGACTTGGCGATTTTCTGAAAGACAGAGTTGAAGACCCTAAGCTTGTAAATTACGTTCACATCAACGAAGCACTTGTAAAGTTTGTTGATACTACCCCCTATACCGCATTCGTTTCTGCCGTAGGACTTACTCCAAAAGGTGACAATCTGCACTTCAACCATAAGTCACTTCAGGAGTTCGGCCTGAGATATTACGCAGCCTTCAAGACTCTGGAAGACAAAACCCGGGTGTTTGATGAAGAGAATAAAGAAGACGATACTAAACGCTCGGAAATGGAAGCTCTGTAAGTATATAATTATTTTTGTTTCAATGTTTCATCATAATCACAAATTTATAGAAGAGTACAAAAATGGACACATTAAAATCTTATGTTGACAATCTTTTTGAAAACAAAGCCGTAGAAAACATTATTATTAAGGTTGGGGTCGGAGATAAGGTGCTATATGAACTTAAACGGTCAGTGTATCCTGATTTTCTGACAGATAAAACCTTGTTCGATATGGCTTCAGTAACTAAAATAGTTACGACAACGTCCCTTGCTTTGATCGCAATGGATAAGGGACTCATTTCCCCATCAGACCGTGTAAGTAAATTTTTTGACGTTCCTCAGTCAGCAGAGCAGCTTACTATTCAACATTTAATGACACACACTATGGGGGCTCGGTCCGGAATTCTATTGAAGAGCGACGGTTGTTACGAAAATATACAAGA
The DNA here is from genome assembly GCA_017504205.1 of Clostridia bacterium. GTDB lineage: Bacteria > Bacillota > Clostridia > Oscillospirales > CAG-272 > HGM12650. Next base: position 4,880 of record JAFVRO010000006.1, read on the forward strand.
TTTTATATTGAATATTCCGCGCCCCTTCCCATTAGGAAGCGAGGTAATGTATAGCTGTTCACACTTTATTCTCCTCGGACGAATTATAGAGAAGGTGCTCAATTGTAGATTGGATGAGGCACTTAATAAATATGTAACAGGTCCTCTCGGCATGAAATCAACAGTATTCCTGCCGGATAGTAGCGGAAATATCGTAAACGCAAACATGCTTCCTGAGGATAAAGGTAAGGTTAATGATCCCCCCTGCCGTTATCTCGGCGGTGTTTGCGGAAATGCAGGAATGTTTTCAAATATGGAGGATATGACTCTATATGCTCACATGCTTTTGAATTATGGCGCGCCGTTGTTCTCTCGCGATATTTTCGATATGGCAGCCCGCAACTACACCGGCAATATGAAAGAGTCGCGTGCACTTGGCTTCGTTTATGTTGATGATAGGTATGTACAGACCGGCGGTCTTTTCCGTGACGGCAGTATAGGTCACTGCGGACACACAGGACAGTCAGTGTTTGTAGATCCACGCAATCAGCTCTATGTAATCGTCCTTTCGGATGCCACAGTAAGCACAATAAGAAGATACGGTCAGAAAAGATATTCTGATGTAATACAAATGAGACACGATATTCACGCAGCAATCAAAAAGGATCTTGGTGAGTAATAAACTTATAATATCAAGATCGTAAATATGAATCTAATCCGGCAAATAAACAAAGAAACCCCAAAATTATCAATATCTTACATCGAAGCTGAGGAAAACGAAACCGTCATCCATCACCTGTTTTTTGGCAACGGTTACAGAGTAGGTGAATTGGTGATCCCCGAAGGAATAAAAGCGATAGAACGCGGTACATTCTACGGTGATATCTATTATCACACAATACATTTCCCCAAAAGCCTTGTGAGCAAAGGAGAAAATATGATATACGCAAAAATATATCTCGATAAAAACAAGGGCCGAAAAGATATGCTCGTGTTTGAAGCGACTCAGACAAAAAGTATTTACTGTCAAATATCGTGGCATATCAGTATAGCCGGTGCGAAATACATCGCGATCAGCCCCGAGGCAAAGTCGCTTTTCCGCGCAAGGCTTGAAGATATGAGCTCGTTTGACGTGAAGAAGTACGACGGCGATTTTGAAATGTTTGATCGGGATGGCGGTGTGTTTGTCTTTCGCCCGAATGAGCACGGACAGATGAGACGTGAGCTTTTGGCGGACGAACGCTTCACCCTTTGTGCAGAACATGGGTTTGCCCCACAGATTCTTGACTACATGGTTCCTTGTGATAACGATACCCTGAAAAGCCTTGATATTACCACACCCATTGATGAGACACCGATGCTTGAAGCGTATTATACCGCAAAGCGAGCCTTGGGCGAGGAGCTGGGCTGTGATCCCGATACCATTAGCAGAACTCCTTTTAAATTTTTGACCGAGGAGCAAAAGCAAAGGATAAAGAAAGAGTATCACACTGATTGCGACCATTTCGACAGCTGCGACTGGCATTATCACGGCGACTTTATCTACGATAAAATAATATGCGGCCTTATGGAAAGATTTCATAAAAACTACGCCGAGATCGAGTTAATGATTAAATAGTACCACCCGAATATAACGCGAAACTATAAATTAAAAATGGAGATCTGAAATGAAGATATGTGTTCTTCAACCACATTATTCTTTTAACACAAACGATTTAAACCAATGTTTTGAAGATTTGATGTCTTTGCTTGAAAAGTGCGATGACAGTATGGATATTATCGTCCTTCCGGAGTACAGCGACGTGTTGGCGGACGTTAAGGGCAAGGATGGCTTCTACAGTGCCTCAGAGCAATATGGCGAGCGCATTTTGCAAAAGGCAAGCGAAACTGCAAAAAGATGTAGCGCCATCGTTTTCGTTAACGCAGGATGCGCAACCGAAAACGGTATAAGGAATACCACTCACGTCTTCGACAGATCTGGCAATTCCGTCGGCAAATACTTTAAAGCCCATCCCGCCCCCAGCGAGGTAAAAACGGATAGTGAAGGCGGTCATGAGCTCGATGTCGCATATAGCTACGAATACTCATCTCCGTACATATTGGAACTTGAGGGTATAAGATTTGCATTCCTTACCTGCTACGATTTCTATTTCTATGAAAACTACGCTCAGCTTGCACGAGAAAACGTGGATATTATAATCGGATGCTCACTTCAGCGCACGGACAGTCACGAGACGCTTGCAACATTCGGTAAGTTCCTCTGCTATAATACCAATGCTTATCTGCTTCGTGCATCGGTGTCTCTCGGAGAGGACTCAAAGCTGTGCGGTTGCAGTATGGTAGTGTCACCGAAGGGCGAGATGCTCCTGAATATGGAGAGTCGAGTAGGACTTGGCGTGTGCGAGATCGATCCAAAGCAGAAGTTTTATAAGCCCGCAGGACATATGGGATCTATGAAATCCCATTACGAATACATAGAAGACGGAAGGAGACCGTGGCTTTATCGAAACGGCGGAGCATCGGTAGTTCAATTTGATGATGTGATGAAGTATCCAAGACTTTGCGCTCACCGTGGATTTAATACTATCGCTCCGGAAAATAGCATGCCAGCATTCGGCGCGGCAGTAGCGCTGGGAGCGGAAGAAATTGAGTTTGATCTTTGGAGTACTAAGGACGGCGTCCTCGTCTCCTGTCATGACCGTAAGCTCGACAGAGTCAGCAATGGAAGCGGAAGAATCGACGATCACACCTACGCCGAACTCCTTGAACTCGATTTCGGCGTAAAGCACGGAGAGAAATTTGCAGGACTAAAGATCCCCACCTTCGAAGAAATTCTGCAAAAATTCGCAGGCAGAGTTATAATGAATATTCATGTCAAGATCTGGGATAAAAACCTCCCCGATCTGATGATAGAGGAGATTGTGTCTCTTGTCCGTAAATATGATTGTGCAAAGCATGTTTATTTTATGACCATGAGTGATGATGTCATCAGAAAGGTCATGGAATACGCACCTGATATAGGCGTCTGCGTGGGCTGGAACGGTAATAAGGACGACCCGATGTCCATAGTCGATCGCGCAATAGAGCTCGGTGCGTATAAGGTTCAGTTGTTCAAGCCTTATTTTAATCAGGAAACCGTTGATAAGGCACACTCCCACGGTATTCTGTGCAATGTCTTCTGGGCAGACAATCCCGAGGAGGCGCAACGCTATTTCGAAATGGGAATTGATACCGTGCTTACTAATGACTATCTTACAGTTTATAACGCTGTTAAGGGAAAATATTTGAAATGATTATTATAAAAGGAGTAAATTTATGAAAGTAAGAATTATCCAACCCGCGTATACGTTTGAACCAAATGACTTGCAACAGAATTTTGACGCAATGATTGCTCTGATGGAGCAGTGCAACGAGCCACTCGATATTATCGTAATGCCCGAATACTGTGACATCCCCGCCGCACAGAAGGGAAAGCAAGCCTACAGATCTGCAATTGAAAAGTATAATAAACCTTTTATGGAAAAGGCTATCGAGATGGCTAAGCGTTGTCATGCCATAACATTCGTAAACTGTGCTTACGAAACGCCCGACGGAAAACTGCGTAATACCACTCACGCAATAGACAGAGACGGTAATATCGTAGGCAGATACTATAAAGCGCACCCCGCCCCCAAGGAGGATAAGCCTGAATCGGTTGGCGGACTTGAGATGGATAGCTCGTATTCCTTCAACGGAAAATCACCGTATGTTCTTGAACTTGAGGGAATAAGATTCGCGTTTATGACCTGCTACGATTTCTATATGTACGAGGAATTTCCGCAGATCGCCCGTAAAAATGTCGACGTTGTCATAGGTTGCTCACATCAGCGTACCGATACCCACCAAGCACTTGAGATAATAAACCGTTTCCTGTGCTATAACACTAACGCCTACCTTATCCGCGCCTCCGTTTCTTTGGGCGAGGATTCCCCCATCGGCGGATGCTCCTGCGTTATCGCCCCTAACGGAGACGTGCTTGCAGATATGAAAAGCCGTGCAGGCTTTGAGACCGTCGAGATCGACGTCACGAAAAAATACTATAAAGCCGCAGGTTTTGGCGGCGTTGGAAAGGCTCCTAAGCCTCATTATGAATACATAGAAGAGGGAAGAAGACCTTGGATCTACCGTAACGGTGGCGCAAGCGTGGTGCAGACAGACCGCTGGATGCCATATCCCAGAATATGTGCTCACAGAGGCTTCAATACCGTTGCTCCCGAAAACAGTATGCCTGCATTCGGCGCGGCAATAGCTCTTGGCGCTGAAGAAATCGAATTTGATCTGCGCCTCACCAAGGATAACGTGCTCGTCTCCTGCCATGACCGCTTACTTGACCGTGTCAGCGACGGAAGCGGTAAGATAAGCGACTATACCTATGAGGAACTGCTTCAGTTTGACTTTGGCGCAAAATGGGGCGGCAAATACAAGGGACTTAAAATCGTTAAATTTGAGGATATACTCAAAAAATTTGCAGGACGCGTTATCATGAACATACACGTCAAGCTTTGGGATAGAGATGATAGCGGCATTATGATGGAGGAGATAGTCGAGCTTATCCGTCAGTACGATTGCGAAAAGTATTGCTATATCGTCTCAAGAAACGATGAAACGCTCAAAAGGATCAAGGAATATGCTCCCAACATCGGAATCTGCGTAGGCGCAGGTAAAACGCCTTGGCAGATCGTCGACAGGGGAATCGCTATAGGAGCTGACAAGGTACAACTGTTCAAGCCGCATTTTAATCAGGAAATGATAGATAAGGCACACGCCAATGGAATCCGTTGTAATGTGTTCTTTGCAGATAATCCTGAGGAGGCAATCCGCTATCTCGATATGGGCGCAGATACAATACTGACTAACGATTACCTTTCAATATATAACGCAGTAAAGGATCGTCTCGGAAATAAATAAAACCGATTAAAATGGAATGGAATACATATGAACGTATCAATAAAAAGAGATAACGGAATGCTGAAGGTGGATATAGACGGTAAGCTTTACGCCCCTCTTTCATTCAAATCCTTCAGACCGAACCCTCAGAATATATCAGAGTTTTATAAAGCGGGAGTACGCCTTTTCAGCGTACTCTCAAGCGGAATAATCTGTGCCCTTGGCGTACCGTATTCCCGCTTCGGTGAGTCGTGGGTGGGTGAAAATGAATACGATTTTTCTGCTATCGACAGACAAATGGATATGTTCATCGAAAACGCGCCCGAGGGCTACTTCGCCCCGATGCTTCAGGTTGATACACGTCCGTGGTTCCTTGAAGCACACCCCGACTCACCGAACTCCTTTAACCATATCTCCTGGTCAGCATATGACGAGGAATGGAAAAAGGCGGCATCAGAATACCTGAAGGCGGCAATACGCCATTGTGAGGAAAAATACGGTGACCGCATATACGGATATTTCATACTTGGCGGAAAGACCACCGAGTGGCTTGCTCACCCGGATAAAGAGGCGTCACACCCACTGAAGGAAGCGGGCTTCCGCGCATTTATGAATGACGAAAATGCAAGACTTCCGTCTCTTGATGAGCTTCAACGCACGGGCAACGTATTCCTTGAGGATGACGAGAAAAACGTCCTTGCGGCACGCCGTTTCCACGCAGAAACCGTCGCAGATGCCGTGCTGTATTTTGCAGGCGAGGCTCAAAAGGTAATAAAGCATAAGAAGCTTCTCGGCTGCTATTACGGCTACCTGTTGCACCTTGCAGGCGCACTTACCTTCGATGCAGGCCATCTCGGTTACGAAAAGGTGTTTTACTCCCCCGATATTGATATGATCTCAAGTCCATCCTGCTACCGCTTCCGCGCCTGGAACGATCCCAGCTCGTTTATGGTAACTCAGAAGACACTTGATAAACACGGAAAACTGTATTTCCTTGAATTCGATCATATAACCCACGTCGCCCCCACAATGATAAACGAGCCCTGTGTCGATGCCTCAGGCAACGCAAGTCTTCCACATATCCCCGGTGCTAACAGTAAATGTAAGAACGCAACCGAATCACTGAATCTTATGTGGCGCGATTTCATTCTTTGCTATGCAAACGGAGCCGCTCTCTGGTGGTTCGATATGTTCGACGGCTGGTTCCGCTCCGAGGAGATGATGGGAGCGATCGAAAAAATGATCGCTATCCATTCCGTCCTCGACTCAAAGAGCAAGCAAAGCATAGCAAAGATCGCAGTGTATGCGGAAGGGGAGTCTATGTACCACGTCCGTAAGACCTCAAAGCTTTCAAGCTTTGCCCTGTCCGCCATCCGCCGCTCTCTTGCAGAGATAGGCGCACCTTACGATATCTACTCGATTTCCGATATCGAAGATTGCGACTCCGGGCAGTATAAGCTCGTAATGTTGCTCGACTCTTACGATATTCCCGCAAAACGTATGGAAAAGCTCCGTTCACTCCAAAACGAAGGCGTGACCGTGCTCTGGATGTACGCCCCAGACTATGCACGCGACGGAAAAAACAGCGCAGCGCAGCTCTCAGACGCGGTTGGAATGACCGTAGAAAAAAGTGACACCCCCCACGGCGGTCTCGTCCTTGACGGAAAGGTAACTGAGTATCCCGTTTCAACGCCGTATTTTTCCATAAATGATTTAAATGCCATCCCTTACGCATATTTTGAGGACGGTTCGGTTGCGGTAGCTTCAACGCAGGACGCATCCTCCGTATACGCCGCCGCTCCACTGATTCCGTCTGCACTGTTGAGAACCGTAGCTAAGGAAAAGGATATCTTCATTTATAGTAACGATCCGCTCGTCTATACCTACGTTAATGCCGATGCAATAGGCGTTTTCAACGCCACGGATAAGGATGCTACGCTTAACGTTGCCGTTGACGGTGTGTACGTTGATATGGTCACGGATGAAGAATTCACCGCTCAAAATGGGATTCTCACTCTTCCTTGGAGAACACTCCGCGCATATCTTTTGGTAAAGCGCGAAATATAAATTGCCTGATATAAGAAAGGATAATATAATGAGAACTTTCAGAATCCTGAACCTAATCGGAAACACATCCCTGCTCGTAGCAAGCGTTTTTCAGATAATAAACCTATCCCTCAAAAACGAGTTCTTTGGCGCGTGGATAATGATCCCACTTTATCTCATCTGCATGATCTGTCTGATACTCTCCCTTGTTGCATATTCAAAGCATAGGAAAAAAGAGAAAATCGCCAATGATACGAAAGGAAACGATACCGATGTACCAAAAGAATGACTGTGAGACGCTTATGAATACACTTATGCCTTTGGCGGAGCAAATGCTGAAGGAATTAGGAGATTTTTATCCCTTCGGCGCAACTCTGTCAATCGACGGCATCGTAAGCCTGACACCAATGAACTCACAAGGTAACTACCAAGACACCAAGGACGTTATGAATGACCTCATCAAGACCCACTCCGCATTTGCCAAAGAGGGCTGCATAAAAGCCAGCGGTATCGTGTGGAACGGAAAAACACAGAATGCAGAAGGGAAGGACTCTGATGCAATTATTATCAGTCTTGAGCACCGTGACGGATACGCAGTCCTTGTCGGTCAACCGTATAAGCGTAAGCTTTTCAGACGCTTCGTACTGTCCCCCATCTTCACCGTAGAAGGAAAGAGTGAAGTTTTTGCCAACCAATAAAACCAATAAAATAATAAAAAGAAAGGGATTTTATAATGAAAAAAATTATACTTATCGGAGACTCCATCAGAATGGGTTATGATAAATATGTCAAAGAAGCACTCAAGGACGTAGCAGAGGTGTATTATCCTTCTGAAAACTGCCGCTTTGCCCAGAACGTACTGAGGTTTGCTCACGAATGGAAAAAGAAGGGTCAGTGGCCCGATGATGTCGATCTCGTGCACTGGAATGCAGGACTTTGGGACTGCCTCGAGCTATTTGATGACGGCCCGCTTTCCACTATAGAACACTATGTGCACACAATACCAAGAATTCAACGCCGTCTGCGCATGCTTTTCCCAACCGCTAAAATCGTTTTCGCTACCAGCACGGCAGTGGTGGAGAGATTGGCACGTCCCACATTCAAAAGATCAAACGCGGTAATTGCACGATACAATGAAGCGGCACTTAAGGCTCTTGAGGGTATGGACGTTATCATAAACGACCTTTGGAGCATAACTGCAAATTGCCCCGATGAATATCATTCCGACGCCGTCCATTTCAGAACCAATGCGGGAACCGAATTGCTCGGAGGTAAGGTTATTTCAGTAATATGCCGTGAGCTTGATATTGATGCGGCGCAAGTCGATATCCAAAACTTTACCCCGGAAAAATATTCCGAAAGTAATATAGGTTATTGATATGACGGAGCTTGCCGATATATTAAACCATAGCTTTGTACTCGAAGTACTTAAAGAAGGCATTGTACTCAAAACTCCGATAATGTATCAAGCCGCCGATCATACGTTCTCATTTCTGATATCACGCAATGCTTCAGGTAATCTCACCGTCACCGACCGCGGTCAGACTATCGACTATCTGCGCGAAAATCTCGACGTGAATAAATACGCAGACTTCATCAGAACAGTTTGCCAAAGGTTTGAGATTAAGTACGAACAAGGCGCGTTTTACGCACACGTCGCGTCCGTCGAATCCGGACAGACCGCCAGAACCGTCTGCACCTTCATCGGTGCTATGAATATGATAGCAAACGCAGATCTGTTCTGCGGTGAAAAATAATCGGAATTGCAGGAGACACAAATATATGAACCCTAACGCTCAAAGCCTTTCAAGATTTCACGAGGCGCAAAAGCTTTCATACCCACGCGCTCTGCAGGAAATAAAAAACGGAAAGAAAATTACTCATTGGATGTGGTATATCTTTCCGCAAATCACAGGACTTGGCATGAGCTCAATGTCTCACCTTTACGCTATAAAAAATATATCCGAAGCCAGGGCGTATCTTCACGATGTCACCCTTGGCAAAAATCTAAGGGAGATAACGTCCGTTTTGCTTGAACTGAACCAATCCGACCCCGTAGCAATTTTCGGCAATATCGATGCGGTAAAGCTTAGATCCTGTATGACGCTTTTCGCCGTCGCAGCGGATGACCCCACACCGTTTCTCTCCGTTCTCGACAAGTACTTCCACGGTAAAAAGGACGGAAGAACGTTATCAATTTTATATGACCAATCAAAACAATAATAAGGAGGAAATAGCTTTCGTGTACGCTGGTATTACTCAAACAAAAACTATTAAAACACCAATCAACAACACCAAAGCGTAAGGCCCCCGGAGTCTCCCCGTTACGAAGGCTCCCCGAGACTGCGCAATGAAAGGAGACTTAAAATGAAAAATGACCTCTATATCTTTACTGAAAATATAGAGCCTGATGCAATAAATCAGATCTATAACCTCATAGTAACCCCACCGTTTCAGGGACAGTCCGTCCGCATAATGCCTGACGTGCATTACGGCAAGGGCTGCGTCGTCGGCTTTACCTCTACCTTCACCGATAAGATCATCCCCAATGTGCTTGGCGTTGACCTCGGTTGCGGAATGCTTACAGTCGAGCTTGGCAATATTGATATTGATCTTGAAGCATTGGACCAATTCATCAAAGCGCGTATCCCCGCAGGAAGTAAGTACGGTAAGGAATCAAGCGAGGCGTATTTTATCAAAAATATGCACTGCTATCCGTATCTGCGAGATATGGAAAGACTTCTCGGCTCACTCGGTACTCTTGGCGGCGGAAACCACTTCATCGAGATTGACACGGATGAAAACGGTTGCAAATATCTCATAATTCATAGCGGATCAAGAAATCTCGGACTTCAGGTCGCAAAGCATTATCAGAAAATGGCGTTTGACTCCTGTAAGGATAGCGCAAGGCTTGAAAGGGAAGCCGTCGTCGCAAGACTTAACGCCGAGTCAAGACCTGACCTCATCCCTGTCGCTATTGCCGAGGTGAATGCAAAATATGCCCATAAAACCAAGATACCGGCAGATTATTGCTATCTTGAGGGCGCACAAATGCAAATGTACCTCGATGACCTGCGCCTTTGCCAACGCTTCGCCTCACTCAGCCGTCGCAAAATGGCGGACGAGATAATAAAGCACCTGAAGCTTCACGGCACTCTACCATCCTTTGAAACTGTTCATAACTTCATCGACGCTGATAATATAATCAGAAAGGGAGCAATTCCTGCCCACAAGGGACAAACCGTGCTGATACCGATGAATATGCGCGACGGATGTATTATCGCCGTCGGTAAGGGTAACCCCGAATGGAACTGCTCAGCACCGCACGGGGCAGGCAGAATTTGTAAACGCAGTGAAGCCAAGGAGCTTTTTACCGTCGAGGAGTTCCAAAACGAAATGAAGGGTATCTATACCACCACTGCCAACCAGTCTACCATCGATGAATCCCCAATGGCGTATAAGCCAATGCAGGAGATAGTTGACCTTATAAGTCCCACCGTGGATATAATCCGTATCATTAAGCCGATATATAATTTCAAATCCGCCGAGTGATACGTGCCAACTAAAATTTTCTAAGGATATGTGCTAATGAAGAAATTATTTGCTAACCTCGCTACCCACATCACCGCCGTTGTAAAACAGTTGAGTATTAAGAACTTTCTGTGCCTCTTCGTTGCAGGTATGATAAACGCATTCGGCGTAACCGTATTTCTTGCTCCCGTCAAAATTTATGATGGCGGAATATCGGGTACTTCAATGCTGCTCTCTCAGATAACTCCTGAGTTTTTCTCACTTTCATTCTTTTTGATCGTCCTCAATATTCCGCTTTTCCTATACGGACTTAAACGGCAAGGAGGAGCCTTTACCGTCTACGCAATATATTCCGTCAGCATATATTCACTGTGGGCGTGGCTTATCACAGACGTGCTTCCAATAGACGTAAGCATCACGTCACCGCTTGCCGGAGAGGATCTGTTGCTTTGTGCCGTGTTCGGTGGACTTATCTCGGGTCTTGGAAGCGGCCTTGCGATCCGATTCGGCGGCGCTATGGACGGCATAGAGGTTATGGCGGTGATTTTTGCCAAGCGCATCGGTATTACCGTCGGCACCTTTGTAATGATATATAACCTCATCGTCTATATCATTTGCGGTTTTATCCTCCATAGCTGGATACTCCCACTATATTCCATACTCACCTATGCTATCGGACTGAAAGCCGTGGACTTCGTGGTGGAAGGCTTTGACCGAGCTAAATCCGCTATGGTCATAACCTCAAAGCCGCAGGAAATATGCGCCGCAATTTCAAATACCTTTAAATGCGGCGTAACTACATTTCAGGCAAGAGGCTATTATTCCAGTACGGACAAAACAATAGTATATATAGTGGTCAACCGATTTCAAATCGGTAAGCTCAAGGAAATAGTCAAGGAGCACGATCCAATGGCTTACATAACCGTGTCGGAGGTCGTTGACGTGCTCACGGCACACCCACCCAAAAAGTAATATAACCAAACAGGGGCTGTCTCACTTTGATATAATCCCCTTAGAGTATACACTCGAAAAAACAAAAAAGTTTTCGAGAATACTTTAAGGGGGTTTTTTATGTATAAATACGATTATGCATTCAAGAAGAAAATAGTAGAGATACACAAACG
>JAFVRO010000007.1 GCA_017504205.1 Clostridia bacterium
ACCCTTCCCGGTTCGTTTGTGTATCTCTACTATTTTCTTCTTGAATGCATAATCGTATTTATACATAAAAAACCCCCTTAAAGTATTCTCGAAAACTTTTTTGTTTTTTCGAGTGTATACTCTAAGGGGATTATATCATTTACTTGGGGGAGTCTGAATTTTTTTCTTTATATGGTTGAATTATTTTTATATATGTGTTACAATATATAAAATAACGTTTCCTGAAAGGATTAAAAATGTCTGAAGAAAAAACAACCTGCAAAGAGCAGAATAATCCGAAAAAAAAATCCGGAGTACTGAATTGGTTTTACCGTGTGCTGCAAGGAGCCCTTATCGGCATTGGAGGCATATTGCCGGGTGTCAGCGGAGGAGTACTGTGCCTTATGTTCGGTTTATACCACCAACTTATGGACTTTCTCTCAAGCCCATTCAAAAAATTGAAAAAATACTTCTTCCTATTTCTACCGGTTGGTATTGGCGGCGTTATAGGGCTTGTTGGATTTGCTAAACTGATCGAGATGCTTATCGATGCAAATCAGGGACTTGCTTATAGCATTTTCGTCGGTATGATACTTGGAATGATGCCCGCGCTATTTCGTGAAGCGGGCGAAAAGGGACGCGGTAGAAAAGAATGGACTGTATTTGCGGTCAGCCTTGTTGTAATGACCGTTCTGTTTATTGGACTCTTCATTATGAAAACCAATCACATCAGCCTTTCTATTACTCCAAATCCCGTCTGGTACCTTATTTGCGGACTTGTGTGGGGACTTTCTGTAATTGTTCCGGGACTCAGCTCTTCCTCGGTTCTGATAGTTCTTGGACTCTATGAACCAATGATGGCGGAGATCGGATCGCTGAGCCTTAGCGCGATAATCCCGATAGGAACGGGAATACTTGTGGTCGTACTATTGCTTTCAAAGGCGGTCAAACGCATCTTTGATAGCTTCTACGGAATTGCATATCACTTTATTCTGGGTGCCGTTATCGCCACAACCGTTGCAATAGTTCCTGAGTACCTATTCAGTCCAAAAGGTATATTTGACGTGATAATTTATGCCGTTAGCGCGGTCGCAGGATTCTTTGCCTCTGTTTACCTTGATAAACTCGGCAACGTAGTTAAAAATGCGAAACTTAATAATTGATATCTGCCATAAAAATCGGCGTGATGCTCATTTTGATGCATCACGCCGCTCTCATATATAGTTGTTATAATGTTGAAATGAATTTCTCTATACGCTCAAGGGCCTTGGTAATGTGCTTGATCGAGTAGGCATAGGATATTCTTGCAAATCCCTCACCGCTTTCACCAAATGCAGTCCCCGGAACCAACGCGCATCTTTGCTCATGCAATAGCCTTTCACAGAATTCTTCACTTGTGAGCCCGTATTTACCAATGTACGGATATATGTAGAACGCACCCTCAGGCTCAAATGACTCAATTCCGATGCGCTTTAAACCGTTGTATATGTACTTCCGCCTGCGATCGTATTCAGCAGTCATCATCTGAATATCTGCGTCTCCGTTTTTGAGCGCCTCAATAGCGGCAAGCTGTGAGGTAGTGGGTGCACACATAATGCCGTATTGATGGATCTTAAGCATCTGCTTGATAACCGCTTCAGGACCGCATGCATATCCGAGTCTCCAACCTGTCATAGCGTATGCTTTGGAGAAACCGTTGATATATATCGTTCTTTCATACATATCGGGAATGCTTGCTATTGACGTGTGCTTGAGCCCGTAGGTCATTTCAGAATATATCTCGTCAGCAAGCACTAATATGTTCGTGCCTCTTAAAACCTCTGCAATTTCCTCAAGATCCTCGCGCGTCATAATAGCGCCCGTGGGGTTGTTGGGGTAGGGAAGCACAAGTAACTTTGTTTTCGGTGTGATCGCTGCTCTTAATTCATCAGCCGTAAGCTTGAACTTGTTTTCAAATTTGGTGTTGATTATTACGGGAATACCGTCTGCCATAAGAGTAAGCGGCTCGTAGCAAACAAAGGATGGGCAAGGTATTATTACCTCATCACCCTCGTTTATAACCGCGCGTATCGCAAGATCTATTGCCTCGCTTCCGCCCACAGTAACGATTATCTGAGTCTTTGGATCATAGCTTATACCGAAACGCCGCGTCAGATAGTTGTTTATTTCCTCGCGAAGCTCAAGCGTGCCCGAGTTTGAGGTGTAATAGGTTTTTCCGTCCTCAAGGCTTTCAATTCCCGCAAGTCTGACGTGCCACGGCGTGGCAAAATCGGGTTGTCCAACGGTCAGGGATATTACGTCGTCCATCGTTTCAAGTATATCGAAAAACTTTCGTATTCCCGATGGTTTAAGTCCGGCTGCCTTTTTAGAAATAATAGAATCGTAATCCAGCATCAGTTGCAGTTACCTCTCTCATCTCTTTCCTGACGGTCATAAATTATTCCGTTGTCCTTGTACTTGTGCATAATGAAATGTGTGGCGGTAGATGTTACACCCTCAATGGGAGAGAGCCTGCGAGCAACAAAGTTACCAATATCAAGCATGGTCTTTCCGTGTACTACAATAGCAAGATCAAATCCACCCGACGTCAGGTAAACACTCTCAACCTCGGGGAAACGGCAAATTCTGTCAGCGGTTTCATCAAAGCCTGCGTCTCTCTTTGGAGTAAGCTTTACCTCAATGATCGCAATAACCTCGTCAACACCGATTTTGTTCCAGTTGACTACGGTCTTGTATCCAAGTATCACGCCGTCACGTTCATAGGCTTCTATAGCACTCTTTATATCACCGACCTCTTTGTCAAGCATTACGGAAAGCTGCTCCGCAGATAGGGTCGCATCATCCTGAAGTAAATGAAGTATTGTTTTTTCCATTTGAAAGCCTCCTATTTTCTGTCACCAATCTTTTTGATGATCTTTTCATATGTTAAGCCGTATCTCTCGGCAATATCTCTCGCATAACTCTTGCCGTCAGGCTTTGCGCGTCTTATCTTGAAGGAACGCCGTCCCTCCTCAATACCCGCAACTAATGTGTCGATCATGACCCCACCGTTTTCACGTGATTTTTCATTAATTCCGTCAATTTCTGCGGCTAGTTCGTGTAAGTGCGTTGAGAATAAGCATCTGCACCCTATCTGCGCAAGACCCGCAAGCACCTCGGCAGCTATGTACGATGCTTCATAAGAGCCGGTTGAGGAGAGCGATTCATCAAGTAATACCAGACTCTCCGAGGTGATGTTGTCAAGTATCTCCTCAAGTCTTGCACACTCCTCACCAAGACGGCCCTTGTCAATGGTGTCGTCCGCTCCCGTCGGGAAGTGCGTGTAGAGCGCATCTATCGGAGAAATTTCAAGCCTCTGACACGGAACGTAAAGACCAAGCTGGAACATTACCTGAGTTATACCGAGCGCACAGGTGATAACCGACTTGCCGCCGCGGTTGGGTCCCGTAAGAACGTATATGCTTGCATTTTCATCGAAAATCAAATCGTTATCCACTATCTCATCGTCAATTTTTAACGCAACCGCCGGGTTGTATATTTTTTCAGCCCTGAAAACGCGTTCAGATGCGGGTTTTATTATCGGAAGTGAAAGCGCGCATCCCTTAGCATAAAGACGGCGCAAAAGCTCCGTTCCCTTAACCACAAACTCAATCTCCGGCATCAAGTTGAGTAAAAACTCCGTGTTGTCAAGCACGTAGCTCTGTACTATCTTCTTCCACGACCGCAGTGACGCCTTGTATACGTCGTTGATAGCAGAGTAAAAAGCAAGAGAGAGAGCGGTTTTCTGATTCTCATTCTGTTTCTTACTGAACGGAACTAACTCGGCTATGCAGGTGTATTCGTCATCCTTGAAATTGAGCCTGAGAATCTTGTCAATAACATCTCCTGAACGGAATACCTCGGGATTTATCGAAAGCACTCCCGCGCTCGTCGGTCTTAACTGCGCATCAAGATTGACGCCTATGGTAACACTGCGGATTTCACGCACACGTTTTGTAAGCTCGTTAAGCTTTACGTTGAGCTCCTTGTAATACTCACTCTCCGCAAGCTCTGCTATCCTGTCTGCAAGAACGGTAAAGGCAGGACTTTTTAGTGAGGCGCGTATTCCCGAAAGACCACTGTTGAGTACCTCAATGCTTGAAATATATAACTCGATCTCAGAAATGCTCAAAAGATATGTGTTAGTGTCTCCTCCCGCATCCGCCTCAAGACGGCGAAGCTCGAGAATATCCCATAAAATCGGCATCAGTTTGTTGAGCGTTTTTGCAAGCGAAGGATTCGCAAGCATGTCCGCAAAGGTTTGCGTTCTGTAACGAATAACCTCAGGGTCATAGGTCAGATAATCCGAAAGATCGGAATTTTTCAATTCAAGTATCTCAGTCATACCGATCTCGTCAAGCGCGAACATATCGATCATGGGTCTCTTCCCAAGCTCAAGATGCGCTCTCATCGATTCACCGTTCGGATACAGTATACTGAAATCGCTCAGTTTTGCAGTTGCCATAACATTACCTTCCATCTAAATTTGAACGTTATTATATTATTATATCATAAAATTCGCCGATTGTATATAGCTTTTAAAGAAACCTATTAAAAAAATAAAAAACTCTTAAAACCTTGCATTTGTTGCATATATGTGCTATAATTGATTCACCGTAACAGATATGAAAAGAGATTATATAATGTCAATTTTAACCTCAATGGAATTAAAAAATGAACTGATGCAGGCTGCTCAAAATACCCCAATAATTCTGAAGTCCCTGTATAACGGACAGCACTCCCCCACAAACGCCGCCGAGGTGCTTCTATATCCATACCCCGAAAGACTCAGATTGCTCATACTTTGCGGAAGTAAAATAAGCGAATCCTCCTCCGACTATGAAGTCTTTGCCTCTGCTTGCAAGCTGATGCCGTATCTTTCAGGAACCTCCGCTTATGCCGAAATGCAAAGGGATGTGAACCTCATGCTCAATGAAGACGTCGCACTCAATGAGGAAAACTGCGACCTCGTCTGGAAAATGATCGCAAGGATGTTGATGAAGGATAGCGCAGATCTTTTGTCACGCCTGAACATAAAAAAACTCGTCGCAAGCCCACGCTTTGACCGCATCTGCAATATTACAGATGCTCTTTGCGTTCCGGATCTTACTCCTCTTGTGTCAACGTCGGTGCATAAATTGAAAAAAGCCCTGGCCGTTCTTGGAAGCTCCGCAGATCTTGCGGTTACAAGCCTTGCCACGCTTGAAAATGCCTTTGCCAATATGATCAGATCCGTACATAGCCAAGGGGTCAACACCGTGTCACTTGAAATCAGAATTGATGACTTTCGTATTCCCAATCCGTATTCCGCTGAACAGGCGCTGAAAACAGTACTGTTCGGCAAATCAAGCGATGTGAATGAGGAGGAGCGCAGTATCCTGCGCTTCCAGATTCTGCGGACCGTCTGCAAAATTCTTTGTGCTGAAGGGATGCGCCTTGCCCTCAGAGTCACATCGGATAAAAGCGCATATAACTATGATAGTGTCCCCACTATGCTCGAATACCTGAATGCCTCCGACCTTCTACCGCGCGTAAACCTCATAATATCTCCCGAAATGATGATGCACCTCGCAAATACCGCTTCATTCCTCAGACCTGCATTACTCACCGCCGATTTATCCTTTAGGGTGGGCTACAGACAGGTCTTAGATACCCTGAGATCCCTTTCTGCAGTTCTGCCCCTTTCAAGAATCAGCGCACCGATCCTTTCAAGCATGGCACAGATCTCAATACTCAGAGAAGCACTCTGTCGGGTGCTGACCGATGCCACCGAGGAGGGAAGTGCTCCGAATGACGCAGCCACCCTTGCAAGCGTGATCGATGCCTTCTGCTACCGTAATTGCTCAGATTTTTATTCTTCCTGATCCTTAAATGTCCTCGTCCCCGACCTCGCTCATTCCCTCAGGGACTATCTCCCCCCCGCTGTGCTCAGTGGACAACGGATTAAAGGTCATCGCGCGCTCCATTGCAGAGTCGCTGACGTGCGTGTAGATCTGCGTCGTGTTCAACTGCGCGTGTCCAAGTATCTCCTTGAGAACTCTGACGTCCACATTGCCCGTACGGTACATAAGCGTCGCGGCAGTATGACGAAGCTTGTGAACGGAATAGTGCTTCGCCTCAAGGCCCGCCGCATCAAGGTGCTTGTAGACCATCCATTGAATAGTCTTTACACTCATCCTCTGATGTCTCTCGCTCAGGAATAACGCTTTTGTCGCAAGACGGCTGTTTTCCTCATTGAGACGCACCTCAAGATAGTCAAGCAAAGCCGCGCGGCATGCCTCATTGAGATAAATTATCCTTTCTTTGTTGCCTTTACCGATAACGCGAACAGAGCGCAACCCCGGCAGATCAATGTCGTTAAGACTTATCCCCGCAAGCTCTGAAACTCGCATACCGCAGTTTAAGAACAACGTAATGATCGCAAAATTCCTTTTGACATTTTTGGTGTCGTTGCTGTTTTTTACCGCGTCGAGAAGTGCCAGCGCCTCCTCGTATGAAAGAAACTTCGGCAGAGCCCTCTGCGGCTTCGGAGCCTCAATATTCTTTGCAGGATCATCCTTGAAATAATGCTCGGTAAGCGAAAGGTATCTGTAAAACGCCTTTATTGCAGAAAGCTTTCTTGCTCTTGCTGCCCATAGGTTTTTCCTTACGCTACTCGTGTAACCGATAAAAAGCCTGATCTGTCTGTCGGTTATTTTTTCATAAAATCTTTCGTCAAGTCCCGAAATATCGATCTCAAGGAACTCGTCCGATTCAATATCTATGTGCTTTTGCGTCGCTATAATGTACCTTGAAAACGTGCGCAGATCAAGCAGATACTCCGCTACCGTTTTAGGGGAGCAGTTTTGTATACCGGACTTGTGCGCCGCAAAATCGTGAAATATCGGCGGATATCCGAGGGATGGATCCGTGATCCGTTGCTCCTGCTCGGTAACACTGACCGTTTCCTCCTCAGGGGAAGTGATGCGTATCTCATCGTTGCTCATATTAACCTCCATAAAATTAACTGACCGTCACCTGAATTTATTGTGTATAGACTGTAAATTATCGCGTTTGCTTATTGCAAAAAAACCGAAAAAGGTTTATAATGCAATGGATAAAAATAAATAAGGAGAATGAAATGTCATTTAAAGCATTTTTTGAAAGATATTCATATAACTCAGTAAAAATGTTCGTGCGCCAGATGGCTCTGTCACTTTTCGGGCTGGTTCTGGCACTCATCCCGTCAAAGGACGGTTCCTCACTTACAGTGATAACAAGTATATTCGCCGCCGTATTCTATCTTTTCCTGATCTATGATGCAGCGTACGCTATCGGATCAAAGGACAGTGTTGCGGTCTCCTTCAAGCCGAATAAGCTTACGGGGCTTTTTGTGTCTCTGCTTGCCAATAGCCTCAACCTGCTTCTTGCCGTCGTATTCCTCGTAGGAGTGCTTTTCAAGCCACTTGAAAATTCCTTCGCCGTAGGCGTGACCCAAACGGGCGGTATCTGCGGAATTATCGCTCTCTTCATTCAGGGAATGTATACGGGACTTCTGACCGTCAACGTGGCAGGCGCTCCGCTTAACACTTATTGGTTCTCTTATTTCCTCATCGTCATCCCGTCTCTGCTTGTAAGCACTCTCGGATACTATTTCGGACTCAATAATATGTTTGCCCTCAAAATATTCAGAGCCGCAACCCCTGAGGACGAGGAGATCAAAAATGACGAAAAACGCCGCAGAAGAGAAGAGCAGGAGGACTGAAATGTTTGACTACCTGATTTATGACTTTGACGGAACGATCTCCGATTCATATCCAATATTTGCCGAGGCATTTCTTATAACTCTTAAGAACCACGGTATCGAGGAGACGTATACAGACGTATTCGCTAAGCTTAAGATGTCCGTGGGATACGCCCTGAATAGCTATGATTGGGACTGCGGAAGAAAGCTTGCGTCACGCGAGTTCCATGACCTCTACTATAAAATGTCCGCAGAGAAGGGCGAGCCGCTTGAGGGGGCAGATGAAATACTCAGATTTGCAATCGAACGCGGAAAGAAGAACTATATCTATACCCATTCGGGTGAGCATGCAACCCTTCTCCTGAAAAAATTCGGATTTTACGATTACTTTACGGGTATTCTCGACAGTACCGCCAATTTCCCAAATAAACCTAATCCTGAGGCCCTCAACTGGTTCATTCCGGAGATGGGAATCGACCGTGATACCGCGCTTATGATCGGCGACCGCGATATCGATGTCCTTGTCGGAAACAATGCAGGCATTAAGGGTTGCCTGATCGATGACGGTGGCTTCTACTCGACCACAAAATGCGATTTCAGAATTGAAAAGCTTGCGGAACTCAAGTCCATCATTGTCGGTTAACAATAAATATTATACAAAATTCAAAATGATTTGTCAATACCGGTTTTGGCATTTAAATAATAAAAGTCAAGCTCCACATAAATACGCGGAGCTTGACTTTTTTGTGATTAAGTGCTGTCTTGTGTAACTACCGCATCAAGCTGTACGGTTTGCAACTGTATCTGAGGCTTTTTTGAAAAATATCCCGCGAAGCCACCTTGCATCCTCAGTAGAAAGAGTGGAGGTTAAGCGAAGCAATACAATATATATTGCCACGGTGATCGTCATACAGATTATAAGCGCCCAGAGCGTAGATATTTCGCCTCCAATAACAAAATATATCAGTGCGCGGGTAATTCCTGCAGCTCCGGCGATGCACGCCATAGGCTGGAATATCCATCTGAACACACGCGGCCTGATACCAATGCTCGAAAGCGTACGCGTTACACTGAGCGAGGCATTAAGTATCTCGCAGACGAACAAGGTGATTATGTATCCGTATATCCCGAAATGTGGAAGCAATATCCATACCAGCACTACCGACAAAGTGGCATCGAATATGTTTACGTTCATAGAAAATACTTGATGTCCCAACCCTTTGAGCATAGCGTCTACCGTTCCGTCAGTATACATCACGGGTATAAGCGGAGCCAATAAACGAATGTATCCCTCAACCCCCATATTCGGATATATGGTCCGACCTATCTCGTCGGCAAATGTCATCATGATACCCGCGACCCCAATGGAAAACATCAGACTGAATTGAAATACCCGTGATGCAATATAACGTATCTGCGTTCTGTTGCAATTTTCCTTGCACTCTGCAAGCTCAGGAACCAGAAGCCCCGAGAATGAGTAAATAAATGCTGAGGGAAACATTATTATAGGAAAAGCCATACTGTGTACTACACCGTAAGCCGCCAACGCCTCACCGTGTCCAACTCCGCTTTTCTTTAGTCCCCGCGGTATGAGCGCGTGCTCTACTGTCAGCAACGCACTCCGTGCATATGCACTGAACGCAACGGGCAGAGAAATACCAAGAAGCGAACGCCTGCGCACATGGCTTTTGCCATCGGTAGTGGTACTGCGCCTTTCAATTAACCATAGAAACGCTACCGCAAGGCAAGATAAAACTTCGGAAAATGCACCGCCAAGCACCAAAGCAACACAGGCGTATTCTATCCCGGAAGGCAGTAGTGCATTTAAAAGCCAGGCTACGGTAAAAATTTTTATGAGCTGCTCGCCCATACTCACAAGCGCATTTTTGTACGCCTTTCGCACTGCAGTGAAGTAGCCGTGAAACGCAGATGACAACGCAATAAACGGTAACGAAAAGGCAAAGATTTTCAGCGATAAAACAGTTCTCTCATCGCATAAGATACCAATACCTATTGCCTCGCTGAAAAAATATACGATGAAGAGGGATAGTCCACCGAAAAACAGACAGTGACAAAACGCACGGCGCATTACCCCCTTTACCGCTTTGTTCTCCCCACTTCCCATTGCCTCTGAAACCAGCCTGACCACTGCAAGGTTGATTCCGGAGGTCGCCAGCGTCACAGCGAAGCCGTATACAGTCGATATCAGAGAATAAAGCCCCATAGCCTCAGCTCCGACTCTGTTGGAAACGTATACGTTGAACGCCATTCCGACCGTACGCATTATAAACGATACCGCAGTAAGTATTAAAGCATTAAGAAAAAAGCCCTTGATACGCCTCATTAGTGTAACCCCTTGAAAAGTTGATACTAATTATTATGCTTAACACAGTTCGGGTATGCAATAAAAAAGAGACCTCGCTGAACGAGGCTCTGTAGTATAGTAATATTAAAATGAATAATTAATAATGATAATCCTCATCTCTCAGGGGCTCAAAGTCCTCCTTGGACGCACCGCAGAGAGGGCAGGTCCACTCCTCGGGAAGATCCTCAAAATCCGTGCCGGGCTCAATTCCGTTTTCAACATCACCCTTGTGAGGCTTATACTTGTAACCACAAAGCTCGCAAACGTATACCATATTTTACTCCTTTCAAAAAATTGTATGTTTACCATTATAATATAGCATATCCCGATTATTGTCAAGATTTTTTTGTAAAATGCAAAAATAATTTTAGACAATATTGTAGATGTATTTTTGTGCACAGTAAACAAAAAAACCTCGAATTTTGTATTTTTGGCGTTTTAAAGCCGGTTAAATGTCTCAAAATGATTTAAAAAAACTAAATTTCTACAAAATAATTGACTCGCTTTTGAAAATATGGTATACTAATAAGGTGATTGTAAAACCTCAAAAGGGAGGACTAAAAATGAAAAAATTGCTCGTGGTTGACGGAAACAGTATAATTAACAGAGCCTTTTACGGTGTGCGCCCCCTGACTGCATCTGACGGTACCCCCACCAACGCGATATTCGGAATGATAAATATCCTTGAAAAGCAGCTTACTGAGCATAAGCCTGATTATTGCGCTATGGCTTTTGATCTCAAGCATCCAACCTTCAGACACGATATGTATGCAGATTATAAAGCCGGAAGACACGCAATGCCCGATGAGCTTGCAGTGCAATTCCCAATAGCCAAGGAGGTAGCCGAGGCTATGGGATTTGTCTTGCTTGAAAAAAAAGGATACGAAGCAGACGATATCCTTGGAACGCTCTCATCTCTTGCAGACGAGGAACTGAAGGTTCTTGTCCTTACCGGAGATCGCGACTCTCTTCAGCTGATAACTCAATATACCTCAGTTCTTCTTGCGACAAACAATGATACAGTTACCTTTGATGTTGATGCATTTGTTGAAAAATACGGCGTGCATCCTTCTCAGTTCGTAGACGTAAAGGCGCTTATGGGGGATAGCTCGGATAACATCCCGGGTATAAAGGGCGTCGGTGAAAAAACCGCTATCAAGCTGATCCAACAGTTCTCATCTCTTGACGGTCTCTACGCGGGATATGAATCCGTAAAGCTTGCTCCCGCACTGAAGCAAAAGATCGAAACGGGCAGGGAGAGCGCATATCTTTCAAGAACTCTTGCAAAAATCTGCCTTGACATTCCTCTTGACGTGTCCCTTGATGATCTCACTTATAACGGAATGGATCGTCCACGCGCTAAAGCCCTGTTTGAACGTCTTGAGTTTTCTTCATTTATCAAACGCTACGGCCTTACCGATGCTGTAACTGACTCTGTCACGCAGACGGATGACCAAGAACCGTATAATGCTGAAACACTTACCGAGGAAAACATTTCTATTCTTCTTTCAAGTGGAATTCTTTCAATCTGCCTTTCAGATAACGGTATAGCCGAGCTCTTTGACGGCAAAACCGTATATACCTATGACCTGAATACGATAGACAACGCCTCTTTTGCTAATATCCTGTCAGCAATCGCAGACAGGCTTGTATGCTATGACTGTAAGTCAATATATAAATTTTTACGCAAATACGGTATAGTGCTGAAGTCCTGCTTATTTGACGTTATGCTCGGCGCCTACGTTATAAACTCGGGAGATGGCAGCTATACACTTGACCGTCTGTGCCTTTCGTACCTTGGGAGAGCTATGCCCGAAGGCCTCTCAGATTCCATATCCGCATTCAGACTTTACGCACCTATCAAGCAGAAGCTTGAAACGGATAATTGCACGTCTTTGATGTACGATATCGAAATGCCGCTTGCTTCCGTGCTTGCGGAGATGGAGCTTTATGGCTTTAAAATAGACCGCGACGGTGTCCGCGAATACGGCGAAATGCTCACACGGATCGCTGAAGAAAACGAAAAAACCGTTTTTGAATACGCGGGCGAGCCTTTCAATATAAATTCCACAAAGCAACTCGGCGCAATTCTCTTTGAAAAACTCGGACTTCCTCACGGTAAAAAAACCAAATCGGGCTATAGCACGAGCGCAGACGTTCTCCAAAAGCTAATCCCATATCATCCGATAATATCTGCAATCCTCGAATACAGAAAGGTCACCAAGCTCAAAAGCACTTATGTCGACGGACTGCTCCGCCAGGCAGACGAAACGGGAAGGGTGCATACCACGTTTAAGCAGACAGGAACCGCTACGGGCAGACTTTCCTCGATTGAGCCTAACTTGCAGAATATTCCCATAAAGACCGAGCTCGGCAGACTTATGCGCAAGTTCTTTGTCCCCGAAAATGAAGACTGCGTTCTGATCGACGCGGACTATTCCCAGATCGAGCTTCGCCTCCTTGCTCATATTTCAGATGACGAAAATATGCGCACAGCCTTTATAAGCGGTGAAGATATCCACACGTTGACCGCCTCCAAGGTGTTCGGCGTTCCGATCGAAAGCGTAACTTACGAAATGCGTAAGCAAGCAAAGGCGGTTAACTTCGGCATATTGTACGGAATGGGCGAATATACGCTTTCCAATGACTTGAAAATATCCGTAAAAGACGCCAAAAGCTATATTCAGAATTATCTGTCCAACTATCCGAGCGTTGATGCTTATCTGAAAAATACCATAGCTCAGGCATATGAAACCGGGTTCGTTACTACCATGTATGACCGCCGCCGCTACATTCCCGAGCTTTCGGGAAAAAATAAAATGCTCAAGGCGTTTGGCGAGCGCGTTGCAATGAACAGCCCTATACAGGGAAGTGCGGCTGATATAATCAAGATCGCTATGATCAACGTTTCAAAAAGACTTGAAAAAGAGGGACTTGATGCCCGACTTATCCTTCAGGTGCATGATGAGCTTCTGATCGAAGCATCTGCCGATTGTGCCGACCGCGCAATGACCGTCCTCTGCGAGGAAATGCAATCAGCGGCAAGCCTTAGCATTCCCTTGACGGTTGACTGTAAAATGGGAAGGACCTGGTTTGACGCCTGATCTGAAAACTTATATCTTACCTACTTCCGCAGCCCCGCATTCACCGTGCGGGGCTCTGTTGATTTTTAATTTTACTCAAATGGTGATTTTGATATTGCTTTTTTAACGTAAATGTGGTATAATATTCAAATATTACTGTAACACATATATTTGCAGTGCATATAGTATGATAGTATCAAAAATACGAAAGGAACATTACTGTGCAACAGTTTTTGACCGCAATCAAAGAACCGTCCGTGTTCTCATCAATATTCCGCATGACTCTCGCTATGATATGCGGAGGTATCATCGGACTTGAACGTGGATATAAACGCCGTCCGGCAGGCTTCCGTACCCACATGCTCGTATGTATCGGAGCCGCAATGACAATGATTATAAGTCAATACCTATGGGCAGAAAGAGGGATGAGCACCGATCTTTCCCGTCTTGGCGCACAGGTCATTAACGGAATAGGCTTTCTCGGTGCCGGCACAATTATCGTTACCGGCAAGCAGGAAATAAAGGGTCTTACGACCGCCGCCGGTCTGTGGGCGTCTGCCTGTATGGGGCTTGCAATTGGCGCGGGATTCTATCTCGGTGCATTTATTACTTGTGTGTTTATCATCCTTTCAATAACCGTTCTCGGTCGCCTTGAACAACGCCTCAGATCCACCTCCATAAATATGACCGTGTATGTGGAGTTTCTTGAGGCATCTGACATCGGTGCTATAATCGAGTGTGTAAAATCAATGAACATAAGAGTATATGATGTTGAAATTATACGCATGAGAGGCGCCGAAGGCCTTCATCCGTCAGCTACGTTTTCACTGCGTCTGCCCAAAAAAACCGAGCACTCATCAGTACTTACCGCAATCAGCAGTATAAAAGATGTGTGCACCGTTGAAGAAGTGTGAGGTGCAGGATGAACTATATTATCAGTTGGATAGAAAGCCTTGACCTACGCGGACTGAATGAAATATCCGTAGCACTGAGATTGTCTCTTGCCGTTCTTTGCGGATCTCTTATAGGGCTTGAAAGAGAACAGAAGCAGCGTCCTGCAGGTTTCAGAACTCATATAATCATCTGCCTCGGCGCCGCACTCACGATGCTTACCACACAGTATCTGCAAACACTTAAATATATATCCCCCGACAACTTTGTCAGCGATCCTGCCCGCCTTGGCGCGCAGGTGATTTCCGGCATAGGATTCATAGGCGCGGGTACTATAATCGTTACGCGGCGTAAGCAGGTCAAGGGGCTTACAACCGCCGCCGGCCTTTGGACAACCGCTGTCCTTGGACTTGCTATCGGCGTCGGATGTTACGAGATCGCCATTTATGCCACATTGTGCATTCTGATTGCGGAGATCCTGTTCTCTAAGATAGAATGGCATATTGTAAAGAGTGCTAGAAGTCTCAATATTTATGTTGAAATGGTAGAGGACGGTAATTTCAATAATGTGATTGAACTGCTTAAGAAATACGGTGCAAAAGTCGTCGACGTAGAGATAACTAAGGCGCGTGCAGCAGAAGGACCTCACATCAGCGCTATTTTTTGCCTGACCTTCAAGAATAAGATTCCACACGAGCCTTTGATGAACGCTATCCTCGAAATCGAAGGCGTCAGAAGCGCAGAGGAACTCTGACTTTGTTCCTTTTGCACAGTTTCACCTTGATTTTAAAAAATACTGTGCATTATTCGACAAATTTCCAAAAACCCCTTGACAAATAGGTAGTAAAGTGGTAGAATATGAAGGCTTCAGGAGAGGGAACTCCGAAGCGCCGCATCACCACCTTGAAAATCCTCAAAAAAGTTCAAAAAACTTTAGAAAAAGGTATTGACAAGCGGGACGAGGTGTGGTATAATAGTCAAGTCACTGCGGGAAAGCCGCGGAGGCAACCGGTCATTGAAAATTGAACAATAAGAGATAAGTACAAAGCAAATGCTAAAAAAGCAAAGTGCAAATCTCGTCAAGAAGAGAATTCTGAGAAAGAAT
>JAFVRO010000008.1 GCA_017504205.1 Clostridia bacterium
AGGAATCCGTCATTTTCGGAAACTCGAACGGTTTTGGCGCAGATTTTAATGAAATTTGATGCTATTTTCGTGCCAAAACGACGAATTTGATTCGTCGAGTTCGATTTCAGGGGCTGTCTCACTTGCGTGAGACAGCCCCTTGATTCATCTCAGATTATGAAGATTATCGTCCACCGCGTCAATAAACTGATCGATTGCACGTCGTGGGCGAAGGTACATAATGAAGGAGATCATTATCATACCGAGTGAAGTAAAGCCCCAGGTACGGTTAACGGTGTACTGTGTTTTTGTAACCTCGGTCTCCTTGCCTCCAAGGGTAACGTAATACTTATCCTCGTTAATTCGGTGAGGGCGTGTCACCGCCTCGCCGCCGATTATCATACTGTAAACGAAAAAGCCAAGAAACAGAATTATTGATACGACCAGACAGATGAATTTGATTCTGTCGTAAGTTTCTCTTCGCGTGTAACGCAGCATATGATCAACCTCCTTTCCTTTATTGTATCATAATTGTATGCATATGTCAAGTATAATGTATTTTTTGGTCAATTCGTCCCGATTGCACAAATTTCGACCAAAAATTTCTTCAGAGTTTCCTTTTTGTTCACAAAATGCAATTACAATATAGTTGTTAAGGCGCTCAGCCGATTCGGAAAAGGAGTACGACTATGAAGTATCATATTTTATTCAACAAAATTGCAGGCAACGGAAAATGCGGTGAAAAGATCGAGGAGCTTAAAACAAAATACTCTGAGAAAGGTGAATGCTTATGCACGGAGATATCGGAGATAACGGATTACGTTGCGTTCTTTGAGGCTCTCGGTGAGGAGGACGCGGTCATCCTCTGCGGAGGTGACGGCACAATAAATTGCTTTGTCAACAACACCGACGGTATAGACATCAGGTGCGACGTGCTTTACTATGCAACGGGAACGGGTAACGATTTTCTTCACGACATTGGAAAGGAACCGGGCTGTGAGCCGTTTTCGATCAAAAAATACATAAAGGATCTGCCGATAGTTGAGGTCAACGGCAAGACCTACCGCTTTATCAACAACGTAGGATTCGGCATTGACGGATACTGCTGTGAGGTCGGGGACGCGATGAAGGCGCAAGGAAAGACGGATATAAACTACACATCTATCGCTATCAAGGGGCTTCTGTTCCATTACAAGCCGACAGGCGCCACCGTCACGGTTGACGGACAGAGCCATCACTACAAGAGGGTCTGGATCGCGCCCACGATGAAGGGTCGCTTTTACGGCGGTGGCATGATGCCGGCGCCTAAGCAGGACAGGCTTGCAGAGGACGGAAGGCTTTCCGTAATGCTTATGCACAATTCAGGCAAGCTTCCAACGCTTATTGCATTCCCATCGCTTTTCAAGGGCGAGCTGACGGAAAAGAAAAAGGTTGCGGCGCTTCACGAGGGCTATGATATAACCGTCACCTTCGACCGTCCGTCCACGGTACAGATCGACGGAGAGACTATACTCGGCGTTACAAGCTACCGCGCGTATGCAAAAAAGCCTGCTGCGGTCAAGGTCGAGGCTTAAACTAAAAAAATCGGTGCAAATGCAGAAAATTTTTCTGTATTTGCACTTTTTTGTGACTCAGTCACAGAAATGGCGGAAAAATAATAGTATAATAAAGAAAAAAAGCGACGGGCTCTGTGTGAACCATGTCGCATACTGAAAGGAGATATATTATGTCAGTTATACACGTTACGAAAGAAAACTTTGAGGAAATAAAGTCATCCGACAAGCCTGTGCTTTTGGATTTCTTTGCACATTGGTGCGGCCCTTGCAGAATGCTCTCCCCCGTAATAGAAGAGATCGCGGAGGAGCATCCCGAATTCGTCATCTGTAAGGTAAACGTCGACGAGGAGGGCGAGCTTGCAAGAGAGTTCGGCATAATGAATATACCAACGATGATAGTTTTCAAGGGCGGTCAGCCGGTTGAGCGTCTCAGCGGCTTCAGACCCAAATCACAGATCGTGGCTATGTTAGAGGGCTAAGCTTCGTAGTGCTCTGATATCAAGTATTCTGATACCCTTGCGTGAAACGGACACGATCCCCTCACTCGCAAAGTATTTCAGCATTCTGGACACGACCTCGCGGGCAGAGCCCATATATTTTGCGATCTGCTCGTGAGTCAGGGTGACGGTGTCGTATCCGTTTTTGCTTATCTCGTCAAGCAGAAATATGGCAAGGCGCTTATCCATGCTCATAAACAGTATTTGCTGCATTACCCACATAACGTCTGAAAATCGGCTTGCGGCAGTTTCAAGAGCAAATATTTTGGCGCTCGGATAGCGCTCACAGATGTCGGCAAAGGCACATCCGCCAAGCACGATGCAATCGCTATCCTCCTCGGCATCAACGAACACGTCAAACGTGATGGAGTTCAGTACACAGGAGGCGGAAAGCACGCAGACATCCCCTTTGAAGAGGCGGTAGAGTGTGATCTCCTTACCTTCATCGGAGAGAAGATAAAGTCGAAGGCTTCCGCTTCGTATCATTATAACGCCGGTGCATTCGTGGCCGTCGTGAATATTGGTTCCCTTACCGAATCTTGCTTTCTGAGTGCTTCTGCGGAAGGTCTCCTTATCCATATTGCTTAGTTCTCCCCAGAACGGGAATGTCTGCTCAAACACCTCGTCAAGCTGACTCTGATACATAGCTGCCTCCAAAATTACAATATACTGATTTAATTATACCACCCGTCATCTCTTATGTCAAGAGCACAAAGCCGCAAACAGTAGTCACATTTTTTAAAAAAATTGCATTTTTCTCACTGAAGTTATATAAAAAATATTGCATTTTCCGCATTGAAGTTATATAATAAGAAAGAGGCTTTTGCCTTGTGACAATTTTAAATGAAAGGTTTACCGATATGAAACAGAATTATATCATCTGTAACTGCAAGAAGGTCAGTTATTTCGACATTCAGGACGCGCTTCATGACAGCGTCCGCTTTGATGACGTGCTTAAAGCATTCGAGAGTGTGCAAAAGGTCACGCACTGCTCTACGGGATGTGGCGGATGTCACGACAAGGTACTTGATGTGATCTCCGAAATCCTGATGGGACAGAGTAACGGTTAAAAGCTGATATCAAAACAGGAGTTATCATATGACGATGGTGCTTCTTACCGCCCTTGGAGTTGGCGGTGCTACGATCATAGGCTCACTTCTGGGCTTTGCGTTCAAAAACATATCTCACAAATTTGCCGACATTATCACCTCTTTTGCCGCCGGAGTCATGCTTGCAGCAGCGGTGCTTGGGCTTGTTCTTCCGTCTGTTGAATACGGTGGCGGAAATGCGGTAGCTCTGCTTATTACGATAGCGGGTATTTTTGTCGGAGCACTCTGCTTAAATCTCATTGACAAGCTCGTGCCGCATCTGCACAAGCTGATGGGTGCGGACACGGAAGCTCATGCCGGACGAGGTGTTGACAAGGTGCTTCTGTTCGTGCTTGCCATAGCCATTCACAATCTTCCCGAGGGAATTGCCGCAGGCGTGGGCTTTGGCTCGGGAGATACTACGCAGGCACTTATAATTGCCGGTGGTATCGCGCTTCAGAACATACCCGAGGGTATGGTTATAATTGCGCCGATGCTTGCATCGGGTATAAAGCCGTCGAAAACATTTATTGCAGCTATGGCGACGGGTCTTGTTGAGGTTGTGGGAACATTGATAGGTTATTTTGCGGTCAACGTGGCATCCTTCATACTTCCCTTTGCGCTTGCATTTGCGGGAGGAACGATGCTGTACGTTATCAGCGACGAAATGATACCGGAAACACACGCGCACGGTAACGAGCGAGGTGCAACCTATGCATTACTTATAGGGTTCTGCATAATGCTCGTGACGGATGTATTACTTGGATAAGGATAGCTTAACAGTATGGAATTAAAATTTATTTCCTGGAACGTCAACGGATTTCGGGCGTGTCTTGGGAAGGGATTCGGAGAATTTTTTGACGGTGTGAGCGCGGATTTCGTTTGCATTCAGGAGACGAAGATGCAAGAGGGTCAGGCGGAGTTTGCGCCCGAGGGTTACTATCAGTACTGGTACAGTGCGCAGAAGAAGGGTTACTCGGGTACTGCGATTTTTGCAAAGCACGAGCCGCTTTCCGTGCGGTACGGTCTTGGAATTGAAGAACACGACACCGAGGGGCGCGCCATAACGCTTGAATATAAGGATTTTTATCTTGTATGCGTTTACACGCCTAACGCGCAACGCGAGCTTGCACGAATTGACTACCGAATGTCCTGGGAGGATGCGCTTCGGGAGTATCTCGTGTCCCTTGATGCCGAAAAGCCCGTGATATATTGCGGTGACCTCAACGTAGCGCACTGCGAAATAGATCTGAAAAATCCCAAGAGCAACCGCGGCAGTGCAGGCTTTTCAGACGAGGAGCGCGACAGATTCTCACGTCTTCTTGCTTGTGGCTTCAAGGACACCTTCCGCACACTTTACCCCGACAAGGTGCAGTACAGTTGGTGGAGCTATATGATGAGGGCAAGAGAGAAAAATATCGGATGGCGCATTGATTATTTCGTTGTTTCGGAAAGACTTATGCCGAGGGTCAGAGATAGCTTCATTCTGAACGAGGTTTTCGGCAGTGACCACTGCCCTGTTGGTATGATTCTGGACGTTTGAATCAAGAAACGCGCGGATTTATAAAAAACTTACAAAAAACGCAAAAAATATATTGTTTTTTTGAATATTATTTGATATAATGTTATTGATACGGGAAATAATACCGTTTCACAGCGTTTTTCTTCAGGTTAGGCTAAAAATTATTGCTTACACTCGGAAACGAACTGACATTGATTTAAGCCACGCCTGACAGGTGTGGTTTTTTGCTTTTAAGCCGGAATTGTATGTAACGGAGCGTAATATGGAAAACAGATTGATAGACAGAATAATAGTGCTGTATAACAAACTCGAAGAGATCGCGGAAATGGATAATTCGCCGTTTGAGCACGAAACCACCACGGAGGCAAGGCTTCGCAAGCTTAAAATGCGACTTTTCAAGGCAAAAAAGGATGGAAACAAGCAGGACGAGCTTTACTTGTCGCAACTGATCGAAACGCTTGAGGAATATAAGCGACTTTGCATAGAGCTTGTGAGTGAAAAGTCCGTAACGCTTGAATTTGACGAGGCAGAGTTTGCATTCATTCTTTTGCATCAGAAGGATATTGCCACCGACACGACCTGTGAGCAGGAGCTTCTGCTTGACGAATTCGGCAGAATTTACAAAAAATATGCCGGTTCGGATGCACGCAAGCCTTTGCTTGAAGCGGTCATGCTTGCGCATCTAATAGAGGCATACGGGAAGGATACGTACTATTGGAGAGCAAGAGAATATACCGAAAAGCTTGAATCACTACTGCGGAACGGATTAAGTAAACAGGATATAGCCGAGCATTATGTTTTGCTTTGCGAGCAATACGAGGAAATCTACTATTTTTACAGACGCGTCCGTGACGTGAAGATGGCGGCGGCGGCTCTCCGCTCCGCCTCAGAGCTTGCTTTCGGTGTGGAAGACGTAAAATTATCGGCGGAGTATCTTTGCCGAGCGCTATCGTGTGAGCTTGAGCTACCGCAGGATATACGCCCGTTATATGACGAAGCAGAAATACGGAAAAGATACGGTGAATATGTCGACGTGGCTTTGGACATCAAGGAGGGTTACCACCTGAAGGTTGATCCGGTGGAGCATACGGAAAAATTCCTTACCCTATATGACGAGGTAATGGAGACAGTACAGGAGAGTCTTCTCGGTAATGAGCGTGTTCGGCTTGCGCCGTTTATATGGTCGCTTATTTCTGCCGAATACAGAAAGCGCGGCGTGTGTTGGAAGGATCCGGGACAAATGAATCCCGGGGTACATTTTGACTGAACGCATCTGCGTCTTGATTTGCGCATATTATAAAAAATTAAAATATAAATAAAAGAAAGGTGCTTTAACGAGCGAAGGTGAACTCAGATGAAATTAACTGTAACCGACATTGCGTGGGGAATTGACCGAAAGACCGGAAAAATGAGTGAAAAGGTGGTTGGAAAATATCACATCGAATTCAACGAGGTAGGCCCACTTCATCCCGTTGGTCCTGCCTTTAAGGTGTTCGAGATCACCGAGCTGATCGGCAAATCCGCAACGATCCAATTAAACCACAGTGGAAAGAGCGTAACACTGACCTCCGGTGAAGAATACGAATACCATCCCGTTTCAAGAGACGGCGGACATATTTACATACTTAAGCTGAAATAAACCGACAAATACAAAATGGTATCGGCTCAGATTTTTACATTTGAGCCGACACCTTTTTTATATTTTTTGATAATTACTTGTTCTTGGGCTTCTTAATCTTATTAAGCTTTGCGTTGAGCTTGAGCAGATCCTCTTTGGTGAGGTTGACGCCCATAGTGCCGATCATTCCGCTGAGGCGAAGTACGGTAAAGCCGCCGAGCATCTGCATCATGCCCTCGTTCATCTCAAAGCCGCCCATAACCTTGTCTCCCTTTTTAGGAATCATCTTTGCGGCAAGTCCCATAAAGAGCATCTTGCCCTGTACGGTCTTGAGGATGTCGCTTATCTTATCGTTGATGGAGAAGTGTCCCTCTACCTCCGTGATGTCGAACCAGTTGAGGATCGCGCCCTTTTCTTTAAGTCTGTAGTCCTCGTTGAAGGTCTCGACCTTACGGATACGGCTTTCATCGCGACACGCGCCTGCTACTGCAACGAGCTCAGTTACGCCTGTGTTGGGAACGTCAAAATAGAAGAAGTGATCGGGCGCGCTCTTCTTTCCAAGGCTTACGCCGTTTGCGAAAAGCTCAACCTCGGGAAGGTTGGAATACACCGTAACCTTAGTAACCTCTTCAACGCGGTCAACGTACCTCTTGCCACAAATGTGAACGAAGGGGTCGTCTGAGAGCCATGCCTTATATGCGTAGAAGGAATCCTTCTTATACTTTCTGTCGAATGTCACAAGTCCCTTATGGTTCTGTCCATTCTCACCGCCCTCGCTTCTTGCATCAGCACCGAAGTCGAACATATTCCAGACGTGAGTTGCCCAGATGTACTTTCTTGTGAAAAGCTGTCTTATAAGCTCCTCATGGTAATATGCCTGATACTCCTCGGTATAGTCCCCTTGCGTGGGATTTGAGGTGTGCCAGTTAAGTGCCTCGCAACCGTATTCGGAGCAGCCTATCGGGATAGTGGGGTGGGTCTTATGGAATTTATCGAACCAAGGGCCGTTCATTGACGTATCTCCACCGTACCAGCCGAAGTAGTGGTTATAGGATACCACGTCGGGAATAAGCAGGTAGGGATCGTCAAGCTTACACATTGAAACTGCCGCAACAGTGGTAAGACGGGTCTTATCCATCTCATGAACGAGAGCGTTGAGCACGCGATGGTTATCGAGCAGGTCATCGTCGGAGCCACCGATGGAGATCTCGTTGGAAAGTCCCCAGACCACGATAGACGGGTGGTTGTAATTCTGAGTAATAAGCTCCTTCATCTGTGAGATAGTATTCTCGCGTCCACCGGACATATGCTTGGAGATATAGGGAATCTCAGCCCAGATAACAAGTCCCTTTTCGTCGCAGAGATCGTAGAAATACTGAGCGTGCTGATAGTGTGCAAGACGGACCGTTGTTGCGCCTACCTCGCAGATAAGCTCAATGTCCTCTCTGTGATGCTCGGGAAGAAGTGCGTTACCTATTCCCCATCTATCCTGGTGTCTTGAAACGCCTCTGAGGGGGTACTCTTCTCCGTTGAGAATGAATCCGTTATCGGGATCTATTCTGAAGGTACGGCAACCGAAGCGGGTGCATACGTTGTCAAGAACATTTTCACCCTCAATGATCTCAGCCTCACAGCAATAGAGGTAGGGATCGCGGCGTCCGTGCCAGAGGTGTACGTTTTCGATGGCAAAGCTTGCCTTTGTATCGGTAGTGGTAACGGTTGCAAGCTCATTCCCTTCCATATCGTAAACGGTATATCTGATGCTCTGACCGTCTTTAAGGTTTTTAACGAATACCTCGACCCGGACGTTTGCATTCTTACCGTCAACGGCAGGGGTAACCATAATTCCCTTTCCGCCGTAGTATTCAAGGTCGAAATGAGAGTCATTGGTTGCAATGATGTTGACATCGCGGTAGAGTCCGCCGTAGAAGGTGAAGTCTGCGGTCTGTGGATATACGGTCTCGTTTGCGGAGTTATCAACCGCTACTACGATGAGGGTCTCTCTTGTGAGATGCTCAGTGATCTCAACTCTCCAGGTGGAGTAACCGCCGTCGTGGTGAGCAAGCTTGTTTCCGTTGACATATACATCTGCGGAGGAGTTTGCTCCGTTGAATTCGAGATAGTAACGGTCAGCCTTGGGAAGGTCTACGTTGTCGATAAGCTTTGCGTAATAAGCGGTGCCTCTGTAATAATCGTTACCGCCGTCCTGACCGTCGATGGCGTTCCATGAGTGAGGAAGGTTCACGAAATCCCATCTGTTATCAATTGCGGAAGGTATTTCGGTTGCGGTCTTTGTGAATGCCCATTTGGAATTGATATTAATAACGTGTCTCAAGTTTTATTCTCCTTTGCGCTAAGGTTTGATACTGTATACATATTACCACATAAAATTTATGCAGTGATTAATGAATTGTAAATTGCTTAAGACGTCCGGCGGCATTGTACCGCAGGACGTCTATAAAACTTGCTTTATAAGTCAATTATGCCTCTGTTGATTCAGCCTAAATAGCTGTGTTCTGCACTCTGCCAAGATCAGCATTCATTCTGTCAAGTGTATTTTTGTCGAGGTTGTAGATAACTGCAAGTCCGATAAACTGAAGGACTGCGCTGAAGAGATACAGACCTCCAACGAGCCAACACATATTGTGTGCAGTGGTTGCATTCTGACCGATCGTACCGAGGTCGGAGTTATATCCGAGAACACCCATAATAAGGAGTACTATGGAAGGACCAACACCCTGAGCAAGCTTTCTGAAAAATGAGTGGAGTGAGTAAACGGTTCCTTCTTCTCTTGTTCCGAACTTCCACTCGTTATAGTCGATGGCATCACCCATCATAGCCCATGATACGCAGGTGTAGACGCCCATACCTATACCGAACACAACAAGTCCGAGCATGTAAACGACGAGAGCGATGTTGATATTCTTTATAATTGGGAATATCATCATAATAACTCCGCCAATGATAGAAACGATAGTACCGAAAACGGATGCTTCCTTCTTACCGTATTTTTCAACGATCTTCTTTATGAAGGGCATGAAAAGGAACATAGGAAGGAATCCTACCATCTGAACCACGCCGGAAAGGGATGCTTTACCGAAGTAGGTCGCAAACATGATGGTGTTAGCGGTGGTTGCGGACTGCATACCGAGGAACATACCCATAGCGGCAAGGGTTGCGCCGACTGCGGGCCTGTTTCTCATAAAGTTTTTGAATGCAACGAACACGTTGAACTTCTGAGTTTCGTTGGCCTTTACGGAGTTCTCGTCAACGCGGATGGTGATTTTTTTGATCATAAACCAGAATGCGATAAATCCGAGCACGCCCATGATGAGAGCTACCCAGAACACTCTGTCACCGAGAAGGAGCTGAACGTCCTTACCTGTGAGGGGGTTGATCATCTGATCGCCAATCTGATAAACATCATTAGTAAGGGGGTTATTATGGTATTCGCCCTCAAG
This sequence comes from Clostridia bacterium, assembly GCA_017504205.1. Classification (GTDB taxonomy): domain Bacteria; phylum Bacillota; class Clostridia; order Oscillospirales; family CAG-272; genus HGM12650. The sequence goes on from JAFVRO010000008.1 coordinate 9,722, forward strand.
TCCGGGAATCTTACCTGAGCCGTCATAGAGTACGTTTTGCCAGATAAGCATAGGAAGAATAATACCGGGGATCATACCTCCTACCATTGAACCGATGGATCTCCATGTGGAGAGCTGAGCTCTTTCTCCAACATCCTCGGTAACGAGGGAGAGCATAGAGCCGTAGGGAACGTTTGCAACTGTGTAGCAAGCATCCCATACAATGTAACCCAGAACGAAGAGAATTGACTTGACAATTACGTCTGCGTTCGGAAAAGGAAGGAATACAGCGGCACCCGCTACGAGGAGTCCGCAAGCGCCTATAAAAATATAGGTCTTGTATTTACCCATTTTGTAATTTCTCTTGTCGTTATCGATGAGGGTACCGATCAGTGGGTCGTTGATAGCATCCCAGATCTGAACTGCAAGAAGCAGGAGTGAGAGAAGACCAAGCTCCATCGTCATATAGACGAGCCAGAAGGTCTGAACGGTTCCTTTGAGTGCAAAGCTCATGTTGCATCCAAAGTCGCCTGCGGCGTATGCGAGCTTATCGCGCATACCGAATTTTCGATAGCCTTTAGCATCGAGTTGGGGTTGTTTTTTCATGATTGCTTTCCTCTTTCTGTGATTTTTTGTTTTTTGATTGATTTGTGTCCAGTCGGAGTTACGCTGACTTTAGTATAAGGGATTTTCAAAAATATTGTGAGTATTTTTTTAAGATGTTTTTGTATTTTTTTAATATTAATATTATTTACGATATTGCATTTCAATAAATATCGTGTTATAATAACTGTGAAATTTTATTATAATGATAAAAATTCGATTAGATTGTTATTGGCGGGGCGAAAATGTTTTTTGAGAATGAGCTGAGTCTTTTGCGCGACGTTCTGAACAAATGTCAGATAAGGGCAGTCTGCGTCTCAATCGAGGATGATATCGACATGTTATTTGACATGAGGACGTACAGCGTTTTAGGTATTACCCCTACACCGCATCGACGTGCAAGAGATTTTTTAGAGCCTATGGAGGACTGTACGGTCTATAAATTTCGCGACCGTATGGGACTACAATATCTATATATTCCATTCAGCGGCGCATCAAGCAACAATGTATTATTTATCGGACCATATCTGAGCCGTGCATTTTCTGCGCAGCAGATAATTGAAATGTGTGACGAGCATCATCTTTCCGCGCCCTTGAATCATCACATCACCGAATGGCTCTCGCATCTTCCTGTAATACCCGATGGAAGCCCGTTATTTGTAATGATCTACAGCTTTTGCGAGCGCATATGGATGACCCCGTCGTTTTCAATCGTAGACAAAAACGCCGCCTCTACTACACCGCCGTCCCCCATCAACTCACCCTTACACAGGGATAATTTTGAGGATCTTTTACTTGGAATGCGTCTGATGGAAAAACGGTATGAATTTGAAAACGAGATGATACAAGCCATCACGCTTGGGCAGGTACACAATGAGAGTCGGTTGTTTGCCGCGGTATCGGACGATTTGTTTGAGCGTCGGGTAGCAGATCCGACAAGGAACGCAAAGAACTACTGTATTATAATGAATACGCTTTCGCGTAAAGCGGCGGAGATGGGCGGAGTTCACCCGGTCTATATCGACAAAGTCTCATCCGATTTTGCTTATAGGATCGAGCGATGCGTAACGCAAGCTGCGGTGCTTGAGCTTATGCGTGAGATGTTTCGGTCGTACTGCAAGCTAGTACGCAAGCATTCGACGAAAAACTACTCACAGATAGTTCAGAAAACTATGTTAATAATAGATTCCGATCTTGCGGCGGATCTTACGCTGAGCTCGCTTGCATCGAATCAGGGGGTAAGTGCGGGGTATCTTTCTACGGTATTCAAGCGCGAAACCAACCGCACGGTATCGCAATATATACGCGAGAGGCGAATAAAGCACGCTATCCATTTACTGACGGCGACACGTCTGCAGATACAGACTGTTGCGCTTCAATGTGGAATTGTTGACGTACAGTATTTTTCAAAAATATTTAAAAAAGAAACGGGCAAAACTCCAAAGGAGTACCGTGAATCAATGAGTTAAGGAAAGAGGTTATTATGTTTATCAAGGAAGATTTCTTACTTAAGGGCGAGATTTCTCGCAGACTGTATGAGAAGTATGCCAAGGACATGCCGATAATTGACTACCACTGTCATGTCAGTCCGAAGGAGATATACGAGGACAAAAAATTCAGCACCATAACTGAGGTATGGCTTGGAGGAGATCATTACAAGTGGCGTCTTATGCGCTCCAACGGTATTGACGAGAAATTCATTACGGGAGATGCCTCCGACCACGACAAGTTCGTCGCGTTTGCCTCAACACTTCCAAAAGCAATTGGAAACCCGATGTATCATTGGTGTCATCTTGAGCTGAAACGTTATTTCGGATACGACGGAATACTTAATGCTGACACTGCCGAGGAGGTTTGGAAGCTTTGCAACGCAAGGCTTCAGGAGGACGGAATGAGTGTACGCGGAATTATTAAGCGCAGCAACGTTTCGTTTATCGGAACTACGGACGATCCGATAGATTCTCTCGAATACCACGCACTTATTGCGAAGGATGATAGCATTGATACGGTAGTAGCCCCCTCCTTCAGACCCGACAAGGCAATAAATATTGACAAGGCAGGTTGGAGTGAGTATATAGCGAAGCTTTCCGCAGTATCGGGAATTGATATAAAGAACATGGCTACGCTCAAAGATGCGTTGGCACTCCGCATAGAGCATTTTGCAAAACACGGTTGCCGTGCAAGTGACCACGGTCTTGATTTTCCGGTATACGAGGAGGCGGATACCGATGTACTTGATGCAATAATCGTTAAGGGACTTAAGGGGGAGAAGCTGACCGCATTTGAGGCGGCGGCGTTTAAGACCGAGCTGCTTGCATTCTGCGGTGGAGAATATGCGCGTCGTGATTGGGTAATGCAGTTGCACTACAATTGTATGAGAAATCCCAACTCTGCAATGTTTGCGCGTCTTGGCCCTGACACGGGATTTGACTGCATAGGTCCGAACCCCGGAAGGCCTCAGCTTGCCGCTTTGCTCGACAGGCTTTACGCCAGCAACACACTTCCCCGCACCGTGCTTTACAGTCTTGAAGCATCTGACAATGCATTTCTTGACACTATATTGGGTGCGTTCCAGGGAACTGAAATTCCCGGAAAGATCCAGCACGGAAGCGCCTGGTGGTTCAACGATCACAAGCAGGGCATGCGGGATCAGTTGATAAGTCTTGCAAATCTTTCGTTGCTTGGAAACTTCATCGGTATGCTGACCGACTCAAGAAGCTTTTTGAGCTACACGAGACACGAATATTTCCGCAGAATACTTTGCGGTCTTATCGGTGAGTGGGTCGAGGACGGTGAATATCCCGATTGCGACGAGGAGCTTGAACGTATAGTCAAGGGTATTTGCTACGAAAACGCGCGCAAGTATTTCGGACTCTGATGAGCTGTCAAATATATTATCATATAAATAACCGCATATTATACTAATCAGGAGGATCATATGCCAATGAAAATGACATTCCGCTGGTATGGCGAGGGAAACGACCGCATCAAGCTATCCGACATTAAGCAGATACCCGGTGTTGACGGTATTGTCTGGGCGCTTCATTACAAAATGCCGGGTGAGATCTGGGAGATTGATGAGATTGCAAAGGTCAAGGAGCAGCTTGACGAATACGGCTTCAACATGGACGTGGTTGAGTCGGTTAACGTACACGACGACATTAAAATCGGACTTCCCACAAGAGACGCATACATTGAAAACTATAAGCAGACAATCAGAAACCTGTCGAAGTTCGGAGTAAAGGTAATATGCTACAACTTTATGCCAATATTTGACTGGACGAGAAGTGATCTGTTTCATCCTATCGGAGACGGCTCTACCGCCCTATTCTACCAAAAAGACATGATACAGAATGATTACAATGCGATGGCAAAGTACATTCTCGATTTTACGGAAAAGTACAATATGTCCTTCCCCGGCTGGGAACCGGAAAGAATGGCACGTCTTGATGAGTTATTCAAGGCGTATGAGGGTATAGATCACGAAAAGCTTTGGGCTAATCTCAAATATTTTCTTGAAGCAATAATGCCCACCTGCCGCGAATGTGATATCAAGATGGCTATCCACATGGACGATCCGCCGTGGGATATTTTCGGTCTTCCGAGACTTCTCGTTGACGAGCCGAGCATTGACCGCTTCCTTAGGATGGTGGACGATGAACACAACTGTCTGACGCTCTGTTCGGGAAGTCTTAACGCAAACCCCGACAACAATGTAGCCGATATCGTCCGCAAGCACGTTTCAAGAATAGCCTTTGCGCACATCAGAAACGTAAAGCATTTTGATAACGGTGACTTCTCCGAGGCAAGCCACAGAGACTGTGACGGGGACACGGGAATAATCGATATACTCAAGGCTTACCACGACGGCGGATTTGACGGATACATCCGTCCCGACCACGGCAGGCATTTGTGGGACGAGGTTCCGGGAAAGGTAAGACCCGGATACGGACTTTATGACAGAGCGCTTGGAATTATGTATATGCTCGGTGTATGGGATACACTTGATAAGATTGGAGGATAAAAAATGATGAAATTACCTTTAAACGTAGATTACAGTGGAAAGGTCGTTGTAATAACAGGTGCCGGCGGCTTGATTTGCGGAGCTATGGCACGCGCGTTTGCACAGTCGGGTGCTAAGGTTGCGGCTCTTGACCTTAACGAAGAGGCAGTTAAAAAGCTTGCAGACGAGCTTACGGCTGAGGGATATATCTGCCGCGGATACAAGGCAAACGTGCTTGAGCCCGAATCTCTTGAGGCGGTACACAAGGCGGTTCTTGAGGAGCTTGGCACATGCGACGTACTTGTAAACGGTGCGGGCGGAAACAACCCAAGAGCGACCACCGACAACGAGTATCAGCACGAGGCTAAGGAAGGCGGAAAATCCTTCTTTGATCTTGATATTTCGGGCGTTGACTTTGTATTCAAGCTCAACTTTCAGGGAACACTGCTTCCCACACAGATATTTGCCCAAGATCTTGTTTCAAAAAAGAGCGGATGCATACTCAACATCTCCTCTATGAATGCGTACACGCCCCTGACGAAGATTCCTGCATATTCGGCGGCAAAGTCAGGTATTTCAAACTTCACTCAATGGCTTGCAACACACTTTGCGGGTACGGGTATCCGTTGCAACGCCATTGCGCCCGGCTTCCTCGTTTCTGCTCAGAACAGATCTCTTCTCTTTAATGAGGACGGGACTCCCACTGCAAGAAGTGCAAAAATACTGAACGGTACGCCTATGGGAAGATTTGTTGATGCGGACGAGCTTCTCGGCGCAACGCTGTTCCTTTGTGACGACAGATCCGCATCTGCTATCACGGGCGTAGTTCTCCCCATCGACTGCGGCTTTGCGGCATATTCGGGAGTTTAATTCGGAGGATATATTATGGAAAAATTTATACCTGTTGTAGTTATCAAAGAGCTTGCCGAGACTGACAAAATACTTACGGCACTCAAAAAAAGCGGAATCAACTGTGCGGAGATAACCTTCCGCACGTCCTGTGCGGCAGAGGCGATCGCGTATGCGGTTAAAAACTATCCCGATATGAAGATCGGCGCGGGAACCGTGATCAATGCATCTCAGTGTAATGCGGCACTTGAGGCAGGGGCTACCTTTATCGTATCCCCCGGACTCTCCCCCGACGTTGCAAGGATCTGCAATGAAAAGAACATTCCCTATTATCCCGGTTGTGTAACTCCTACTGAGATAATGGCGGCTCTTGATCTTGGCATTACTACTGTCAAGTTTTTCCCTGCAAACGTATATGGCGGTCTCAAGGCACTCAAGGCGCTTTCGGCTCCCTTCCCACAGGTCAGGTTTATTCCTACGGGCGGAGTTGACAGAAGCAATATTGACGAGTTCCTTGCATTTGACAAAATAGCCGCTATCGGCGGAAGCTTTTTCGTAAAGGAAGCGCTTGAGAAAATGGAGGCAGAGAAATGAAAAGAGTAGTTACATTCGGTGAGCTTATGCTCCGTTTAGCACCTAACGGATATTACCGTTTCTTCCAGAACGATCAGATGCAAGCGACGTTTGGCGGCGGTGAGGCAAACGTATCCGTTTCTCTTGCAAACTTCGGCCTTGACAGTGTCTACGTTACCAAGCTTCCGAAGCACGCTATCGGCGAGGCGGCAGTTTCCTCACTTCGCTACTTCGGTGTTGACACCTCAAAAATCGTAAGAGGCGGTGACAGAGTTGGCATCTATTATCTTGAAAAAGGTGCCTCCCAGCGCGGATCCGTTTGTATTTATGACAGAGCGCATTCCGCCATTGCTGAGGCAAAGGCCGAGGACTTCGATTGGGATGCTATCTTCGATGGCGCAGACTGGTTCCATTTCACGGGAATTACGCCCGCGCTTGGCGGCAATCTCGTTGACATATGTCTTGATGCCTGCCGCGCAGCAAAAGCAAAAGGCGTTAAGATATCCTGTGACCTTAACTACCGCGGAAAGCTCTGGACCCGCGCCGAGGCGCGTGAGGCTATGACAAAGCTTTGCGAGTACGTTGACGTTTGCATCTCCAATGAGGAGGATGCGAAGGACGTTTTCGGAATTGAGGCGGAGAACACGGATATTTACGGCGGAAAGCTCAATCACGAGGGTTACAAGTCGGTTGCAAAGCAGCTGGCGGACAGATTCGGATTTGAGAAGGTTGCTATCACGCTCCGTTCCTCCATTTCGGCAAGCGACAACGATTGGGCGGGAATGCTTTACGACGGAGAAGGATACTATTTCTCCAAGTCTTATCATCTGCACATCGTAGACCGTGTAGGTGGCGGTGACAGCTTCGGCGGCGGTCTGATCTACGCGCTTCTGAACGGCAAATCATCACAGGATGCGATCGAATTTGCAGTTGCGGCATCTGCACTCAAGCACAGCGTTGAGGGTGACTACAACCGTGTCAGTGTTTCAGAGGTTGAAAAGCTTGCCGGTGGCGACGGTTCGGGACGAGTACAGAGATAAATCTTTTATCGAATATAGGCTTCAAAAAAGGACGGGGTGCCGTCCTTTTTTCTTATCAAGCGATCTATTTAATTATTTATTAAAATTCGGTTTTCGCTAACAAATTCTGCGAAAACTGTGATATAATTGGTTTACATCTAATGCTTTTACATCAGGAGGACACGATGAATCCGCAACTATGGGGAAAGGAACATCTGATCTACATAGCGGTAAGCATTGCCGTCGCGTTTTCGGTGTGCTTTTTTGCCAAAAGATATGCAGGAAGCGAAAAAGCGCAGCAGGCGGTTATAAAGATCTCTGCAGGATTGCTTTTTGCGATCATACTAACAAACCGATTGGCGTTAGTATTCGAATATGACAACGCACGGTGGAATGAGCTTATCCCCGACAGCTTTTGCAGTGCATCAAGCTATGTTCTCTCGCTTGCGCTTTTGCTCGGAAAAAAGAACAATAACGTATTGCACTTTATCTGGTTGGTCGCCTTGGCGGGTGGCACTATTACCACCTTTTATCCCGATTTTATAGGTCAGCATCCGTCTTTTCTGTATCCGCCGACGATACTTGGAATGGTACATCACACCTGGTCTGCCATAGTGGTCGTGTTGGTGTTTCTTTTCGGGTGGCTTAAGCTTACATATAAAAAATGGTACTATACTTTGTTCGGCTTTGCCGCATATCTGTCACTTGGCGCGTTTCTTATGTGCGTACTTGACTACGGAAACCCGTTCTACATGAAAGAGCCTGCGATAGGCGGAACTCCTTTCACCGTTTGGGTCATTGCGCCGATATACATTGCGGTCTACTCGGTTATTTTGCTGACTGTCGAGCTTGTGCGTCGCCATGCCGAAAAGAAAGATATACGGAGATGACAGAAACTCATCTCAATTGAATATTAACGCCGAAGCGTCACCGACAAAACAGAGGTTGACATTTCGGCGTATTTGCTGTATACTATTCGGTAGTTAACCGACACACGGACAGGAACGGAGGTAACATTATGACAAGTCAGGAGATAAGTTTGCTTCTTGAAAAGCAACGCGCTTTTTTCAGGAGCGGTGCAACTATTTCCGTAAAATTTCGCATTGAACAGTTGAAAAAGCTTTATAATACGGTAAAAAAATATGAATCGGAGATCAACGACGCTCTCACGGCGGATCTTGGCAAAAGTCATTACGAGGGCTTTATGTGCGAATCCGGCTTTGTACTGACAGAGATTTCTTACATGATCAGACACACAAAAAAATTTTCCGGGCGAAAAACCGTCCGCACACCGCTCGCGCAGTTTCCGTCGCGCAGCTACACTCAGTCCGTTCCTTATGGAAACGTGCTTATAATGAGTCCGTGGAACTATCCCCTGCTTTTGACGCTTGAACCGTTGGCAAATGCTATCGCCGCAGGAAACACCGCGATTGTTAAACCGAGTGCGTATTCTCCTGCGACGGGCAAGACGGTTGAAAAGATAATTAAAGAGTGCTTTGCACCTGAGTATGTGGCGGTCGTAACCGGCGGCAGGGCGGAAAACACTGCGCTTCTTGATCAGAAATTCGATTTCGTCTTTTTTACGGGAAGTCAGGCGGTTGGAAAAGAGGTGCTTCGCCACACCGCAGAGCATCTGACTCCTACCGTGCTTGAACTTGGCGGGAAAAGTCCTTGTATTGTAGATACAAGCGCAAACATCCGCCTTGCAGCAAGGCGGATCGTGTTTGGCAAATATCTCAACTGCGGTCAGACCTGCGTGGCACCCGACCACGTTCTTTGTCACAGCTCCGTCAAGGATGAATTTGTAAAAGCGGTTGTTGAAGAGATCCGACGTCAGTACGGAGACGATCCGCTTGCAAACAGAGATTACGGTAAAATTATCAACGAAAAGCATTTTGCAAGGCTTCTCGGTCTTATCGACAGTGACAAGGTCATTATTGGCGGAGATTCGGATATTGAGACCTGCCGGATCTCACCCACGGTAATGGACAACGTGACATACGACGATGCCGTTATGGGGGAGGAGATATTCGGCCCGATAATGCCGATACTGACCTTTGACAATTTTGATGTCTTGGTTGACAAGCTAAAAGAACGCGACAAGCCGCTTGCGCTTTATCTATTTACAGGAGACAAAAAGCATATAAAGCGCGTAAATGAGGAGCTTTCCTACGGAGGAGGTTGCATCAACGATGTAATAATTCACCTTGCCACAAGCGAGATGGGCTTTGGCGGTGTTGGCGAAAGCGGTATGGGCTCGTATCACGGACGGGCGGGGTTTGATGCTTTTTCACACTGTAAATCTATCGTTGACAAAAAGACGTGGCTTGATCTGCCGATGCGATATCAACCGTATAAGAGCAAATTCTACGAAAAGCTACTGCATATCTTTTTAAAATAGACTTAGTTCAACAACAAAAAACTATCGCGGATCGCGATAGTTTTTTGTTTCAGAAGTGTAATTATTTTTTCAGTGATCCGACGAGTCCTATAGCGCCGTCAATTGCAAGAAGCACGCCTACGATGATGATCATAATGTCAAGCCCGTTACCGAACGCAAGCAGGATACCGACCACCACGGAGAGAACGGGATAGACGATCTCAAGTGCGTTTTTCTTATTCTTTTTAAGTACGTCAAGTAATGCAACCACGCCTTTAACTGCGATAAGCACACCGAGAACGAGCAGAACGATCTGCGCGGCAGTCCAACCGAGAACAAGTATTGCGATACCGATCACAAGGCTTACTGCTCCGCCGGTCCAGTTCTTCTTGATAAGATCAAGAGCACCCGAAACGATGAACACAATTCCCGCGATTGTCATAGCCCAACCGAGAGTCTGCGAACGGAAAACTACGAGAAGTACGCCGATAATGATATAGAGCAGGGATGAAAAAAGTTCGGAATTCTTTTTCTTTGCCATAATGATTCTCCTTTCATTGATTTATTAAATTATATCGCAAAAGCCGTAAAAATACAACTTAATTGAAAATTTTTTTAAATCGGAGCTTATCTTACGCCAAGTGCGCGAAGCACCTTATCTGCCTCGGAAATGTTATTCGAGGTAAACATCTTGCATCCGTAATCGATAGCGATCTTGTAACCTTCAATTGTATCGGGCATACAAACGCAGGGGATAACACCGTTTTCAAGGCAGTAATCAAAATTTTCCCTGAATTCGATGGCAAGCTTTCCTTTTACGTTTGCGTACATGCAGCACCAATCAAAAAGCTCACGCTCATCCACCTCGGCGGTATCACATGATTTTCTGCAATTGTTGATTCCCTGTCCGTGAATAGGATACTTTTTTCCGTACTTCTTGTAAATATGCTCGAGCACCTGCGCGCTGAAGGAGTTGAGCATTGATCTCTTTTCCATACCGTACTCCTCGATCAAAGCAATAAGCTTATCTGCCGCCTCAAATGCACGCTCGTGTCCAATGTATTTGGGGTACGTCTTCAGTTCCCAGTTTACCAACATGTCCGTATCCTTGATAAGCTCAATAAATTCACGCACGGTGAGTATCTTTGAGGGCATTTTTGGCTCAAACATACATCCTGCGTCAAGCTCCTTGACCTCGGCAAGTGTCATCTCGTCGATAAATCTGTCGACGCCCGTAGTTCTCTTAGCGCTTCTGTCGTGAATGATTACGAGTTCGCCGTCGCGTGTCATATGTATATCAGTTTCTATCATATCAACGCCCAGATCAATGGCCGCTTGAAATGCAAGCGCCGTGTTTTCAGGGTATCTAAATTTGTCCCCCCTGTGTGCCGCCAATATTATTCTTGAACCATCCATTTTATTTTCCTCCTATAATAAGTTCTGATAATTGCGCTTTTAATTGCGCTTTGACGCATTATTTCTTTTGTCCGTAGTATGCGTTTTTACCGTGCTTGCGTAGATAATGCTTATCAAGCAATGCTGTCTGGAACGCGGTGTCAGGATTCAGCGTAAGCGTATGCCACGCCATCATCGCAGTCTCCTCCAATACAACAGCGTTTTTGACCGAATCCATAGCGTCAGCTCCCCAAGTGAAAGGGCCGTGTGAATTAACCAGCACCGCAGGGATATTACGCACATTTTCGGGCGTGAAGAGCTCCGCTATCACTCTGCCTGTTTCAAGCTCATATTCTCCGAATATTTCCTCGTCGGTCATTTTGCGTGTACAAGGAACATCACCGTAGAACGTGTCGGCGTGTGTTGTGCCGAGCGCCGGAATACTCATTCCGCACTGAGCAAAGATGGTTGCCCATCTTGAATGGGTATGCGTAATTCCTCCTATACTTGGAAATCGGCGGTACAGTTCAAGATGAGTGGGAGTATCCGATGATGGATTCAGGCTTCCCTCGACAACATTTCCGTCAAGATCCACGATCACCATGTCGTCGGCGGTCATATCGTCATAACTGACACCTGACGGCTTAATAACTACAAGTCCGCTTTCTCTGTCAATCTCCGAGACGTTTCCCCAGGTCAGAACTACCAGACCGTTTTTGGCTAATGCGATATTCGCTCTCAGCACTCGCGCTTTCAATTCTTCAAGCATAAAAATATCTGCCTCCTTAAAATTTGATATATTCTATTATACCATATACAGATTCTGATTGTCAAGTTGATTTATCAAAAGGCAGCTATACAGATGAAAAGTCATTGGCAGGCAGACGGATACATACATGTAGAAATATTGACAAGCGAGATAAAATATGTTACAATTTATCAGTAAGCAAACACATTAAAAACAAGAAAGGTTACGAAAATTGAAAAAGTATCTGAATCTATTTCTTACTATGCTGAAGATAGGTCTGTTCACCTTCGGCGGCGGTTATGCTATGATCGCGCTTCTTGAAAGTGAGCTTGTCACTGAGAAAAAATGGATCGAAAAGGATGAATTTCTTGATATGGTCGCGATAGCTGAGTCCACTCCCGGGCCTATTGCGATAAATGCCGCTACTTATATCGGCCACAAAATGCTTGGAGTTGTCGGCTCTCTTATTGCCACAGTCGCAGTCTGTATTCCCTCCTTTTTCATCATATACATTATTTCACTGTTTTTCGATGCGTTTCTGTCCTTAAGGATCATTACATACGCCTTTCGCGGTATACAGGTATGTGTTGTCTGGCTCATACTGTCTGCAGGCATCAAGATGATGAAGCAGGTTGAGAGAAATGCGTTCAATATCATTATTTTAATCGCAGTTACCGTTTGTATGGTAGCGTTTTCCGTATGCTCCGTCAACTTTTCGTCGGTATTCTACATACTGATTTGCGGTGCGGTCGGGGTGTTCGTTTATCTGTTGAGAATGCTCATACAACGGCAGGAGGTGAAAAAATGATCTATCTTGATCTGTTTCTTACCTTTCTGCAGATCGGTGCGGTGTCCTTTGGCGGCGGATACGGAATGATCTCGCTTATCAGGGAAAAGGTTTTGATGTTCGGTTGGCTTTCTGAGGAGGAGCTGCTCAATATGATCGCGGTGTCCGAGTCCACACCGGGGCCCTTGGCGGTCAACATGGCAACCTTTATCGGCGCAACGCAGGGCGGATTGCTCGGCTCGCTTATTGCTACGCTCGGAGTTGTGCTTCCCTCTTTCATTATTATTCTTATAATTGCCACACTGATCCACAATTTTCTCAAGTACAAAGGTGTTCAGGCGTTCCTTGGCGGAATACGCCCGTGTGTTGTGGGGCTTATACTTGCCACTGCCGGTACGATGCTGCTGAGTGTTTTATTTGCCTTTAAGCAAGTCGGGGACAGTTTCTCCTTTGATATAAGAGGAGCGGTCATATTTGCCGCCATTGCCTGTGTATCCGTAGTTGGCAAAAAACTTTTGAAAAAAGCGCCGTCGCCTATAATTCTTATTCTGATCTCGGCATATCTTGGAATGGTTTTATACGGCATCGGGGCGTGATGTACACTTCGAATGAATAAGACGCCGCAAAGGATGCGAACGTTCTTTGCGCGTTTTTTGCTTTATGGCGGAAGGCTTGGGGGATATACTGTATAGGAAATGATCCTTATTTGATCGGCGTCCTATAAAGAAAGCACTTGCGTGCCGGTGACGGTGTGCAGGTGCTTTTTGGGTTCAATTTGGAAAGCTTCGGGGAAAGAAGAAAAAAGAGCATAAATGCGCCTTACGGTAAAAACGCATTTAAAACAAAACGGCAGAGAAAACAATTCCTCCGCCGGAATTTTGGTAAATATCCGTAGTATGTTGTAACATCTAAACGTTTACATTGGTTCTTCCCGCGAGATCCAAACCGCTTTGGCGGTTTGCCCTTCGGGTTTCGACTACAACCGCCCGTGTCATCTTGAGCTTGCCGAACTTTCGTGCTTGCACG
>JAFVRO010000009.1 GCA_017504205.1 Clostridia bacterium
ATGACTCCGATGGAGTTCCATCGCGCCGCGGCGTGACGAAACTCTCCCCCTGCTGCGCAGCAGGGGGAGATGAAAGAATCTTTTCAATTGTAAATTCTTTTTGTTTTTTTCACTGTCTACTTGACAGGGGGCACATCATAAATGGGGGAGTCTTTCGGTTTTGGTATTAGCCTGTAATACCGGAACGTTCGATACCCTGAACAAGGAATTTCTGGCAGAAAAGATAAACAATAACGAGAGGAAGTATCATCATAATACCTGCGGTATTTCTGATTGCTGCCTCGTACATGTTCTGTCCTGCGTAGTTTGTATCCAAGCTTTGTGGGATATCCAAATACAAGTCCGGCATCAAAAGGACTTTTTTGTTAGTAAAGAATACTGTTGTGTAGAATTCATCCGTCCACTGCCATGAGAATGCGAACAGGAATACTGTAATGAGCATTGGGATGGAGAGAGGAAGAATGATTGTGAGGAACGTGTGGAAGGTATTTGAACCGTCGATATAAGCTGACTCCTCAAGCTCATCGGGTACGCCACGGAAGAACTGTCTGAGCAAGAATATGTACAGACCGTTTTTAAATGCGATACCTGAAAGCGAGAGCAGAATAAGAGGCCAGAAGGAGTTATTGAGGTTAATACCTTGATCAGTGAACATTTTCCAAGCACCTGTATCCGGGAAGATATCAATTCCGGTAAGGAAGGTCTTTCCGAACAACTCAATGCCGCCTCCGCCAAGCAACTGGAATATTCCGAAGATATCGAAATATCTGAACTGGAGGTACATTGAATACTCGAGGGTCTGGTGAGGAACTATCATAGTGAAGACCACCAATGCAAAGATAAGCTTATTACCTCTGAACTTGAATTTTGCCAAGCCGTATCCGATAAGACAACAGATGAACATCTGAATCAAAGCAGTTGAGGCTGAGAGCAAAAACGTATTGAGGAAGATCTCCATATAGTGGTTATCAACGAAGATGGCCTTATAGGTGTCAAGAGTTGGCTCCTTAGGAATAAGTCTTACCGTAACGTCAACGAAGTCATTGGGAGACATGAAAGAGGAGGCTATCTTTGAAATAAACGGGAAAAGAACGATATAGGATATACCTATGAGAAGGATGAGTCTGAATACATACCAGATTACCTTTTGGAGAAACGTAAAGGTTACGAATTTCGCCTTGAGTCTTTCCTTGAGGGAAGTTCTCTCGAATTCAACTCTGATTTTATTTTTCGTTTCTTTTGTTACTTTTACAGAATTGTTATCCATTGTTTCCCTCCTTAATCACGTCTTTGATAGAATACGAAAGCGGATGCGATCGCAGCTACAATAACGACTATGAGCAATACTATGAGGAAGTATACCCATGCCATTGCGGTACTTAATGTCTGGCTCTTATCGTATGCAGATTCTATGGCTCGCATTACGATGTTAGATTCAGCGGTAAAGGAGTCAATTACGGTGTATACGCCGTTAACCAGGATCATCGGGCTTATCATCGGGAAGGTAATCTTCCAGAAGGTTTCCCATGAGGATGCGCCGTCTATAGAGCAGGACTCATAGATAGCGGGTGAGATGGACTGAAGGCCGGCAAGGAATATGAGCATCTGAACACCGGAACGGTTTACGATATCATAAATATTGTTGATGACCTGAACAACGTATTCAACTATACCTGTACCGATCTTCATATTTGCGAACAATGCCTGAATGTCAACTGCCGATACGATTTCAGCGGCGGCATTTGTTCCCGCTCCCGATTCCATACTATCCGGGTTCTCCATTGTCTCGTCGAGGATGTTCATGCTGTCGATACTTGCCATAATACCGGTTGACAGGATAACGGGGATAAAGAAGATTGCACGGAATGCTGCACGTCCTGCCATTTTCTGGTTAAGGAGCACTGCCATAAAGAGTGAGAAGATAAGGATCGCGGGAATCTCGAAAATGAGGTTACCGATACCTGTTAAAAGAGTCTTGACGTAGTTAGGATCCTTGAGGAGGGCCTCCTCATAGTTGGCCCATCCTACGAAGGTTTTTACGAGAATACCCTGTTTGATCGTAACTTCCTGAAAACTGAGCGTCAGGGAGTTGATGATAATTGGAAGGTAAACGAGCACCATTCCAATCAAGAACGGGAGGATGAAAAACCATCCTGCGCGTGCTTTGCGTCGGTCGAGAGAAGCAATCTTGGTTTTTTTCTTTTTAACCGGACCGGACTTTTTCACATTGGTAGTGATTTTTGCCTCATTAGTCATTTAAATGCACCTCTCTTTCTTAGTTGTAAATTACAACATATCCGTTTGCGGGGATAGTGTAAATCTTACCGTTAAGCTCAACGATTACAGCGAAGTAGTTGAAGTTAAGAATGAAGGATTTGAAGGGATCGTTATCGACGCCATTCTTTCCGCCATAGGTTACGAGAACTATATTGCCGTCGTCGTTGGTATACTTTGTGGTATTGTCTTCCTCTACTACCTCGTCGTCAACAGTGGGCTCGTCGGGAGTAGTGGTGTCATTGTTTGTGCTGTTAATGGTGATGGTTGCAAGATCGCCCAAAAGAGTATTATACTCAGCAATCTTAGCCTCAACAAGCTTATGAGCATTTTGAAGCTCATCATTAAGACTTTCTATCTTGGCCAGTTCCTCAGCGGCTGCAGCCTTTTCTGCTGCGGTGAGGGATGCTGAATCGTCAACGTATGTCTTGTAGAGGAGTGCGCTCGTATATGCTGCTGCTGAGGTGCTTGCCTTATTTGCACTTACGTTACCTACGTTAGTTATTGAAGCAACAATAGTAGCAAGGGCAGCCTTAGCATTGTTATAAGTTGATTTAGCATTGTTAAGCGCTGATGCGGAGGGGTTCTCTGAACCTGCAACAGCCTTATAGTTTGCAATTGCATCCTTGAGAGTATTTGTAGCAGCCTTGAGGGATTCCTCATAGCTATTTACATTAAGAAGGTCATTTGCAACGGTTTCTTTAATGCCCGTGAGTACGCTGGGGATAGTGCTGATAGCGTTGAGCGTTGCGCGTGAAACATTTTCAAGAACTATAGCGTAGTTTGCGCTACCTTCATTTATGATTGCATCCGGAACGGCATTCGTATTGAGAAGGGTCTGCATAGATTCTACTGCTCTTTTATGAACGTTGAGTGCGCTAAGCTCAAGCTGGTTTACAAGTGTTCTGTAAACATTGATCATAGAAGAAACGGCTGTATTGAGTGAGTTATTTGCAGTTACAACCAATTCCTCTGCTGCATGAACGTCATTCTGAGCTGCGGTGTATGCCTGCATTGCTTCAGCCTGAGCAGCGTTCTTAGCGATTGTTGTGTTCTGAAGGCGCTTAGACTCAATCATCTCGGCACCGTATTTCTTGAAGAGAGCTGTACATTCAGCATAAAATGCCTTTGACTCAGCGCTTGCGTTTGCATCAGCTGCGAATGCCGCGTTTGCGTCATCCATAGCTTTAACGCTTGCTTCCAGAGCTGCAACTGCGTCGTTGTAAGCTTTTTCTGCTGCTGCAATTGCCTCAGCATCAGTTCCCTTCTTTGCTTCCTCAAGGGCAGCAAGAGTGGTATCAACTGTATTTGTTCCGTTCACCCAAGCAGAAACCAAAGACTTAAAGCTGTTGATTGCCGCTACGGCATCGGCATAGTCCTTGCTGTGAGCATTAAAGTAGGTGTTATATGCATTGGATGCATTCTGAAGTACACCGTTTTTGTGAGCGGTGAATGCATCACCTGCTGCCTTATAAGCTTCAACTGCTGCAAGATAATTCTGATATGCCTGGTTGAGCGGGATCTGAAGATCGAGAACATTCTGCTTGCTATCGGCAAGTGCCTGAAGCTTTGCAAGGATATTTGCATAATTATTAACTGTAGATGCTGAAACGCCTGATATGGTATTTACAGTTTTCTGTGTGCTTTCAGTTGCGGTAGCAAGAGTGCTTCTTGCTTTAGCTACTGCAGCAATAGCGGCAGCGGCAGCTTCCTTAACAGCTTCTTCCTCGGCTTTCAGAGCCTCTTCTGCCATCTTAAGAATGTCAGCTTCAAGCTCATCTGCGTCAGGGACACGCTCACCTCTAAGGAACTGATGGTCGATAATAACCTTAGTCTGTACGTCCTTGAGGAGGTTATTGAGCTCTGTGTATACCTCAACAAGCTCGTTGTACCAGATATCATAGCTGATAGAATAGTACTTACTGAGCTGCATATCCTCTTTGAACTTTGTGGTGTTACCGTAAGTCAATGTGAAGTACAGTGAGGCACCGTTTTCGATAGCCTTAAGGAATGCGTAGTTGGTGTTACCTTCCATATTATAGGGTGTACCTGCGGTCTGGATATAGCCGTGGAGTACTGTACCCATGAAAGGAACAGAGTTAGAGGATTTGATATAGCGGCTTGAGTCAAGCGGCATATCAATAATGTGGTTAACATATTTCCAAACGTAAGCATTACCGTTATCGGTCATTACGTTCTTATAATCCTCGCTGAGCTTCTTGAAGATGTTAACTGTGAAGGCCTTGGAGTCTTCGCGGTTGTAGGGTTCATCCTCGTCGAAGTCGGAGTTAAGGTCGGATCCAAGCGTTGATACGGAAATACCGATAGGATCGTATTTGAGGTATCTCTCGGTAAAGGAATCGTAGAAGTACTCAAAATATGCAGGTGAGAGCGCAAGCTGGAAGTAGCTTTCGTACGACTGATAGGTTGCACTATATACGCGCTTACTTGTATAACGGTCGTCGATCGTTTTTACTGCATGTTTCTTGAGTGAGAGTCCGTCTCCGATACCGTTATGCTGAGCGTATACGAAGTCGAAATCAGGGTAAATTCCAAGGTGCTTTTCGCCGCCGGCATTTATGTCCTTGGCATAGTCGAGAAGTTCCTCAAAGCCGGACTCACCGCCAACTGCTTTTTCCCACTTAAGCTTATAAGGAACGCTGCTATAATAACCGCCGTTTGCAAATCCTGTAAGCTTGAAGTTAATGTTTGTAACGCCATCATCACTGAGTTCATCGAACATTGTTCTGATGTTATCAAATGTGGTGAGGGGGGTCATTACGTTTACGGGGATAGAAAGGATCTTTTCGATCGTTTCAAAGGTACCGAAGGTTTCAATGTAAAGCGGGATATTATCGAGAACATCGTCTTCGGTAAGTCTTGTGAGAACGCCCTTGTCCTCAAGGTAGTTGGAATATGCTCTTGCCATACCCATCCATGAGCAAGGATAGTAATCGGTTATGCCCTTCTCTGCTGCGATTCTGTCGTCAGTGAGCATAATGTAGCGAACCTTATAGCTTCCTACGTACTTTCTGGATGATACGACAGTCCAGGTCTTGTTCTGTCCAACGGAGATCGCGTCTGCTATGTTATAGGAGTCGCGGGGTCTGGGATAGAAGAACATCTGAACGCTATTATACTTATGATAGTTGCTTGCGTGTGTCGTTGCGATCTCAGCGAGAGCGTCACCCTCTTCAACGATAGCAACGAAGCCTTTATCCTCGGTGTAAGGAGTTACTGTTACGACCTCCTCAACGACCTCAGGGCTGAGGATCTCGCCTGTTACGGGGTCGATAACCGCCTCACTTGTTACAACCTTATCAGTTGATGAGAGACTGAGGTTCTGCTGCTCTACTATACCGAACACGGGGTAACGTACGACCTCTGAGAGACCGCCGCTTATGGTGTGGTAAGCATAGTCCTGACCGTAGACCTTAGCGGAGATAGTCGTTGAGGTCTTGGTGTTGAGCTGTTGGAAATCAAAGAGTGCGCCTGAACCGTCCGGGAAGAAGGTATAGCCTTCCTGGAGGTTTTCGGGGGTATACCCGCCGTAGTTAGCACCTGCGCCCATATAGGGGAGAATGCTGATATATGAGAGCTGATAAAGCGACTCATCGAATCTGAGACCGTTAGCGGGCATTCTCCATGTCATACCGTACTCATCGAGAGTATACTCAATAGCCATCTTGAAGAGAGGCGGGTTGGTATCGGTACCTACATAGAGGGTATCCTCGTGGTCGAAATCGAGCTCCTCATAAGTGTAGTGCGGACAATAGGTTTTAACGCGCTCCTCAAGCCATGAGACTATAACGTTCGGAGTCGTAACGTCGAGGATATAAATTGGCTTAACCTTAGTTATGGGATATTTTGCATACATCTGATCTCTTACAGTAGGAGATTCAGACTTATCAGGGTCCATAAGGTTATACCAGTCCAAAAATCTTTTTACCTCCCATGCTTTTCTACCGCCTTCGTCTTCAAATGCGGCAACAAGGAAAGAAACAATAAGTGTTTCGAAACGGGTAACGGAAATTGAACGGGGTACGAGCTTCTTAGCCTCTTCACGGCCAATGATATACTCTACTCTTATACCGTTTTTAATATTCTTAACCTTTATCTGGCCTCTCATAGCGGCCTCGGTAAAGCTGTGGAAGAATTTTTCGGTTCCGTTTTCCGTATACTTAATTGCAACCTGAGACATTACCTCGGATGCAACATTCTCTGAGTTAGTTGCGCCCTTTGTATCTATATCCCAAGGGTTGGAAAAGAGGATCTGTCCTGATGCTTTGTTAACTGTTGCAGTCTCTCCGGTGAGCGGGTCAACGTAGAGCTGGTAGCCGTCCTTGTCGAGCTTGAGCTGCATCGTTGCAACCTTAGCCTGAGGGGAGTCGTACTTAGTAGTAAGGTACGCCTTGACGGTTTCTTCGATGATCTCTTCTTCGCTCGGTTCGTTTTTGTCCTTGTCATCTTCCTTATCCGTAGACTCGTCGGTTGTGGCATCTGCAGCGGAAACGTTGAAGATTGCAAGGCTTGCGATCGTACCTAACAGCATTGTAACAGTTAAGAGCATCGAAAGTAATTTAATTAAATTTTTCATAGATTATTTTCACTCCTATCTGTACTGTTATAGTCGGTAGTTAATTTCTGTAATAATGTTGGTTACCAAGCCTATGAGCTTACCGAGAAGGGTTGTGAACAGGATGCAGAGGAACATAATGAATACCATTCCGACAAGAGTACCTCCAAGAGTGATAATGTTCTTGAAGAAGGAGTAGTCGTGAGTTACCATTGTTCCAAAGAAGATGAGCATGCCCATCCAAATGAAGCCCACTGTTACAAGGAAGTTAAGGAGCTTAACCTCACTGGCAAGTACCCAGTTGGAAACTATAGTGGTCGGGATAACAAATAACGGGATCGGGAAGAGTGAGTAAGAGGTTGCTATAAAGATATCTTTAAAGCTACCTTCACCTTCGAAGAGGGTTGTAAGACACCAGTTTGCAACTACGAAGAGGAAGAGAGGTACAAGAACTGAACTTGCCTGCCCCCAAAGTGTTGCGTAAGTGCCCTCAGGACTTACTACATAGCCCTGACCGATTGCCTGATAGAAGAATGCGAGAATTGTTATAACAATGTAAATTATTGCACCGCGGAGTGAGCCACGTTTTTCGTGCTTAAGATCCCAGAAGCCATCGAACGGGTGGAGTGAGAGGTGGAAGCCGTAAAGCAGCTCTTCCTTCAAGGTTCTCTTTCCGCCTGCGACTGCAGCTTTTGTATTTACCTTATTTGCGTACTTAACGAGGAGTACCCATCCGACGATTACAGCGGCAACGATGAGAACGAGAACGAGGATATAGTTGGATATCCATTCTTTTCTTATCTCCTTGTAGGAGTCAGAGTAGTTTGCAGTATCGTATGCTGACTTAAAGTAACTGAGGGATTCTTCGTACTTACCGCTTCTGTAGAGTGACTGACCGATACCGATATAGGCAGCGTCGAAGTTGGAGTTTCTCTTAAGGATCTCCGTCCAGTCCTCAACGGCTTTATCATACTTACGGTTATTCTGATTTGCCAGAGCCTGTGCGATAATATCACCGTACTCGGTTCTGTCATAGATCGTTATGTTGTCATTGGTCTTATCGAGAATGAGCATTCTGTCACCCTGATATGCGATAGCCTCAATATTTGTAAGGTTTCCGAGCATCTGACCCATATTACCAAAGGCGTAGAGGAGGTTACCGTCGAAGTCATAGGTGAATATCTTACTTCTCTTCTCGTCGATTATCGACCAGGTATTTTCCGGGCCAAGTGCAACGTCGATAATGGTGGAAGGGCCTTGGATCGTTGCGGTACCTGCTGTCATGAACTGAACCTCACCTGCGGGAGGGTAGAAGCCGTTACGTCTCATGATCTCGACGCCTTCCGCGTTGAGCATTTTAACGGGTGAATAAGTGCCTGCTTTTGATTTACTTGTGATAAAGGAACGAACCTTACCCTCATCAATACCGGCAGTGGTTACATATATAAAGCCTTTATCGTTGATGGTGATGTTATTAAACTGAACGGAGAGGTTTCTTGCTTGCTGAGCTCTCTGCTCTTTTGTCATAAACATACGCCAGATGATATCCCAGGTGGTGGTCGTAACCGCCTGAGCACCGATGAGACCGATGAAGTCTCCGTCGATAGTCATAACGATGATACCCTGGTGAGTGGTGGATGATACGATAAAGAGACGATCGTAGTTATCAACCGCCATAGCAACCGGCTTGTAAAGAGCACCCTCGTCGAAGATATCGTCGACAGGCTCCGGGATTATTGAAAGAAAGTTGCCCTCTCTGTCAAAGGTTACGATACGGTTTGCGTCGGTATCGCACACAAAGATGCGTCCGTCATCCTTATCGTCGGTGAGGTCGCGGTCTTCAGTTACATATACGCCTGAGGGAGCTGTGAACTCATCGGGAACACCGTGATCGTTTACGAATTTCGAAATTGTAAACTTAAGCTTATAGTAACGGTCCAGAACTACTATTCTGTTGTTCTTGGCGTCAGCTATATATAAGTTAAGCTGATCGTCTACGAAAAGGTCACGCGGATCGTCAATTGCAGTTTTCAAAACGCTGAGACCGGGATCCATTTCGTTGGAATCCACTATGCCAATAGGCGTATATGCATCCGGCGAATGCAGAGGCAGACCGTCTATTGAGTAGGTATAGGTCTGATACGGCTTTGATGCTTCAACTCCGAAGGAGAACAGCATGACCAGAAGACATATCATTGCTATTGCTGACAGTAGCTTTTTATTCATACTTTTCCTCCTTTAGTCTTTCATGCCGCTTGAGCCCATTGTCTCAATTATGTTTGACTGTGTAATTACGAATACTGAGATCGGAACGAGCATCATGATAACCATTGCTGCTGCGTTTGCGCCGGCACGCTTGATACCGCCGGCTGCGATCTGTCTGATTGCGTAGTTAAATGATTTGAGCTGCTCAGAGTGAATATAAACCGATGCACCTGCGTTCCAGAGTCCCTGGAAAGAGTAGATGATAAGCGTAAGCCAAGCGGGCTTAACCATCGGCATTGCAATGACCCAGAAGGTCTTGAATTCACTTGCACCGTCGAGGTGAGCGCTTTCTACGATATCATGAGGAACGTTGGTATCCATGAACTGCTTCATAAGGTACAATCCAAGTGACGTACAGAACGCGGGAACGATGAGTGCAAAATAGGTGTCAATCATATGGAATGTCTTCATGATGATGAAGTTTGTGATAGCGGTAACAGTGGAATGGAACATAAGAGAGGTTCTTACGGTTTTGAACATTACTCTACCGCCGGGAAATTTAATTTTAGCCATTGCGTATGCCGCGAGTGAGGAAACGAAGAGGTTACCTGCAGTACCCGCGATAGATACGAAGACTGTATTAAATATGTAACGTGAGAATGGTACCCATGAGATATCCATCAGTTTAAAGAGGTCAGAATAGTTAGAAAGTGTAGGACTTTTAACAAAGAACCTCGGGGGGAACATCCAAAGCTCATCGAGGGGCTTAAAGGACTGGCTGATGGCATATACCATCGGGAGTATCATAAATATACCAAGTATTACAAGCATGAAAGTAATACCGGCGTCGCCGCCTGCAGAACGGCTAAGGATGACTTTATGTCTTCTTGTTCTTAATTTTGCCATATTACTGTCCTACCTTTGATAATACTTTTTTGACCAGAATGTTTGATCCAATCATTATTCCAAAGAGGATGACCGCGATCGCTGAAGAGTAACCGACCTCGTATCTTGCTCCACCGTAGTCATCCAGATGGTGCATAATGGTGTGTGCTGCGTAGTCAACCGAAGGGAATCCGCAGAGGTTAGTAACAACACCGCCGAATCCGAATGAGCTGGTAATCGACATGATAGCACCGAACATAAGCTGCGGCTTCATACTGGGAAGTGTGATATACCAAAGTTCCTGCCAACGGTTTTTAATACCGTCAACTGCGCCTGCTTCGTAGTAGGATTGGTTGATACCCTGGAGACCTGCGATAAATGAAAGAAACGAGGTACCAAGGGACGTCCACAGTGCAACGACGATACAGAGGGGCATAACCCAGTTTGCATTCTGGAAGAATTTGATTTCCGAGGTGATGAGGCCGAGTTCAAGGAGTTTACCGTTGACCCAACCCTGTGAGTCACTTGAGAAGAGTGTACCCCAGATGGTGTAGATTTCACCTGAGATCGAGGGTGCGTAGAATACGAGGGTTACGATAGCTCTTATCTTAGGACTAAGCTCATTGATAAACCATGCTACCAACAGAGACATCAAGTATGACACAGGACCTACGATTACCGCGAAGATGAACGTATTCTGAATTGCGATCATAAATATGTCGTCATCGAGGAAGAGTCTGATATAGTTCTCGATTCCCACCCAGTTTGGTGTTTGAAGTAAGTTGAAGTCTGTGAAGCTGAAGAAAATAGACAGAACGACGGGTGCGACTGTGAAGAGAGTGAAGAGTATCATAAACGGAGCTACCATTACGTAAGCTACCTTGTTTCTCTTCATCTCTTTCCAAGTCCATTGAGCCCAGGTCATATCTTTACGTGAAACAGCTTTTTTAGTTTCAACTGCAGTATTCTTTGACATGTTGCTCTCTCCTTATAATAATGTATATAACTTTATCAATTTCGGGTTATTTTGCGAGAACGTCAGCGGCTTTATTGAGAGCCACGATGGTATCTGCGAACAGATCTGCATCGTAAGCCTCAGCCTCTTCGGCGACTTGTCTTATAGCAAGTGAATCCTGGTTCTTAACAGCCTCTTTAATTCGCTCGACGAGGTCGGCGGTTGAGGTCTGCTGAGATCCGCTCATCTTCTCAATATCTGAGGTTAGGGCTGCGATAACCTGATCCAGACGTTTGGATGTAAGCGTCTGACCGATCTCGAGGGTTTCGAGTCCAAATTCTGAACGTTTTCTGGTTATTTCCTTATTAATTGTTGTTATATAGCTCTGCAGCTCATCAACAGGGTTAGCGTTGTCATTAAGTGCTGCGAGGAATGCAAATCCGGTATAACGGCCAATGATGTATGCACCCGGGTAGTTCGGGATGGATGCGAGGTTATTGAACTGAAGCTCTATGTTCTTGTATTCCTCGGTTGACCAGTCAAGGCTCGAGAGTGCATCTTTGTTTGCGGTTGCATATTTTGCGGAAGGACCGATGGTTGCGATCATTTCGTTGGAGTACTTGATCTGATAGTCAGCTCCTGCATGCCAACGCATGAAGTCCCAGGCAGCCTCTTCGTTATCGCATCCGTTAAGCATTACGATTGCTGATACTGATGAAACGGCAATATTATTGATCTTACCGGTTGTAGGATCCTTGATTCCGGGAAGCGGAACCATTGTCCAAAGACCCTTGATCTCGGTTGCGAATACAACGAGCTTATTATAAGTATCGTTGTAGGAGGATATACCTATCGGCATTTCACCGGTTCTGAAACGGTTTTCAAAGTCATACTTATAGGGGAATGAGTACATGGTAAACATGTTACACATCATCTCAAATGCTTCGAGCGCTACGTTGGAGTCGAGATTGATTCTCATGCCTCCGTCAGCGAAGAGCTCGCCGCCCATCTGATAGAGGAATACCTTATAGTCGGATGAAAGACCGATCTCCATATTCTTTGACTGAAGTATCGGAACCATAGCAAGGATATCGTCCCAGGTTTTGGGGATCTCCTGATTGAGGTCTGCAAGGATATCGGTTCGGATGAACATCATTGCAAAGTTCTGCGCCTCAGGCAATCCGTAAATGTGGTGAACTCCCTGTGCATCCTCGATACCGAGAACGAGCATTGCTGCTTCGTTATAGCTCTGAATGGTTTCTTCGAAGCCATCAAAGTTCTCTATGTTCCTAAGTGCGCCACGAATTGCGTAGTTTATAATCGTATCGTCACCAAGTCCTATATATACGTCGGGACCCATCTCAGCAAGGACTGAAGGGAGAAGGGTGCCGCCGGCAACGAGCTTTATATTAACAGGATGTCCGTATGCAGGGGTGAAATCGTTATTTACAAGGTTTCTGACGATCTGCGCCTGGTCACGACCGGAAGCAAGCCAGATTTCAACTGAGCCCTCTACATTGTAGGTATCTGCGGTTGCGCCCATACGGTCATAGTTACGGAAGAAGCTCTGCCAAAAGCTTGAGATACCGTGAATAAGTCCTTGGAAGAAGCCTGCCTTATCCTTAGGCATCTTAGCCTCGGCGCTTTGTATCTGATAGAAGTCTATCTGAAGTGGCTGAGTTTTAGCGGTTGTAATCCAAGTACCGAGAGTACCGATATAGCTCTTGAGCTGTGTAAGGTTCTTAGCTATTTCATCCTCGTTTGTCATACGGTTACAGAGCCAAGCTACCTTTTCAAGGGTTGCGACACTGGAGCTCTTTTCTCCGATAATGGAAGATACTTCTTCAGCAATACCGTAAAGAATCTTGCTCTGGAGGTAAAGGTCCTGAATAGTAGAAGGCATTACCCTGAAGAAGCTATAGTCACGGTATTTATCGGGGTTAGCACCGGTAAGCTTGATGATGTTAAGATAGTCAGCGTTTATATTGTTAAGTGACTCTTCAACGCGACGGATAACGTCACCCATTTCGCCAAGTGTAACCTTAAGCTGCATGGTGTAAGTTACGCCTGCCTTGAGGTAGAACTCAAAGTCCACCGCCTCATTGGTTGCGGGATCACGGCTTCCAAGCTTCTTGACCTGCCAATCCTTACCATATTCGAAGGTAGCCTTTGTTGCTTCAAAGAAAGGAACACCATGGTAATAGCCCTTTTCGCCGACCGCCACACTGCTGTCACTGAAGAGTGATACTTCTCTTGAAACGGACATACCGTCAAGGAAGCTCTGCTTATATCTCACCGCGATACTGTAGAGTCCGTCGGTATCAACGCTGAAGTTATATGTAACAGCCTGACCGGAGATCTGCCATTTCTCACCGCCTATTGTGTTGAGAAGAGTCTTCTTTGTGCTTGAGGGGGAGTTAGCAGCATCGGTACGGTCCTCAACGGGGTAAATAGTCTGTGAGGTTGAACCGGTAATATATTCAGCTTCAACGAGAAGAGTGCTTTCACCTTTTTTCTCGCCGCTGAACTTTGCGATATATTCCGCATAGCTCAGATACTCCTCAGCGGGAACAAGCTTTATGCTCTTGATAGCCATGGGCTCGTTTTTCGCTTCGAAGGAAAGAATATTTTCGCCCTTATCGAACAGGAATTCGAACGGCGCGGAGTAGAATCCGTCAACGTCCTGAAGCGAGTACTCCGTCCACTTGGGAGCCTGCGTGAGGGATGCACGGAGTTCGTTGTCATCCATATCCGTTCTGAAGAAACGAAGTTCGTACTTATTAATAAACTCATTAACTTTGTTTGAGACGACCTCGGGATATACCATAACGACGTTAGTAACACTTATCGGCTTACCCTTCTTGTCAACTGTATCCTTCTGCTCAACAGTAGCTTTGATGCCAACCGCTGCCGCTTCATCAGCGATGGTCTGCGCATTTTCACCTTCCTTAACGGTGTAGGTGCATATGCTCTGAGCAGCCCAAAGCTTTGAGAAAGTGATATAACGTGCTTCAGAGAAAGGAACTTCGCCGTTAATTCTGAGTACACGTTCAACAGCTGAAGTCTTAGCCGCGATGGGGTAATATTCAACTACAATCGTATAACGAGAATTTTCGGGTACGTTGACCTTCCAGGCAACGGAGCCATCAGAAGGGGTATAGATAGCGGTCACGCCGTCATACTCCTCTACTTTGACATCCGCATCTGTATTTTCTGCGTCGTACTGAGTTGCGTCTATAACGATGACACTTGATCCGACAACGGCATTTTCAAATGCCTCTTTGCGGATATAACCATCGTAAGTAATCGCATTCAACTCTTCCTTAAGCTCGGCAAGGGTCTTATCGGTAACCGATGTAGATCCTGACGTGCTTTCGCCTACAGCGGACACTGTGAGAACAGCGCCGCTCAACAGAAATGTCAAAGCCAGCAACAAAGCTATTAGTCTTTGAGATTTCGTCCTTTTCATTGATTGTTTCCTCCTACTAACTGATTTTGGGGTTGATAGCCGACACAATACCAAAGCGCACTATAAATAAATAGTATAGAAACGCACATGGCACCGCTACGGCAAGCATTCCCAGAAGTATGGCAATGTTACTGCCGCCACGAAAGTTTACGGCAAATAAGGGTTGATACAAAGGTTTGAAAAAGTAAAAAACAAGACTTGGCCCCAACCGTGCTCAGATGTCGCACGGTATGGCACCAACATCATGTAAAATCACTATGTTTCAGGGAACTTTGATTTGGTCCCTTAAATATATGTATATAATAGCACAGTAAGCCAAGATTGTCAAGAAGGCGTTTTTTACAAATATTTATTGTAAATACTGATTTTTCATAGTGCGACCTTATGACGATTTTTCGGAATTTTAAAGCGTTTGGGTGAAATTTCTACACAATAGCAAAACGCGTGCTCTTGACAGAAAATTGGGTAAATATCACTTACCACAAGTCACATACACTTGACTGCATAAGTGCCGTTTTTGTGCAATATTCCAAACCGTTGCTTCGGATTTTTCGCTCCGACATGAATATAGTAAATTGTGGTTACTCGCCCGTTTAGCCTCTGACCTCGTCAAAATCTTGTGAGTTTGAAAGATTTTGTGCAAATTACACAAATTTCGCCTCAAAAATTCTACACTTAAACCTTTCGATTAAAAATCGCTATAATACTATGGATCCGGCACATTTTAGCTTTTATGCCGGGTGTTTTTTGTTTTTATACTGTAAATTTACACAAATTTCCAATTTTTCGCATTTTAGCTTCAGCTGCAAAATGGTGCTGTTTTTGATATCAAAAAACTGCAATTACTATAAAGAAAGCGCACGGTGTTTCGTGCGCTTTCCTGAATAATTAATGGCCATGCCCATGATCACATTCACAATCGTGGCAGTGAGATGATTCCGGGATTTCCTTATCTATTCCGTTTTTCTTATAATAATCTGCAATAGCCGCTTTGATTGCCTCTTCGGCAAGAACTGAGCAATGCACCTTTACAGGCGGAAGTCCCTCAAGTGCTTCTACGACCGCTGAGTTGGTCAATGTCAGCGCTTCGTCAATGCTCTTCCCTTTTACGAGTTCGGTTGCCATCGATGAGGTTGCTATTGCGGCGCCGCAACCGAAGGTCTTGAATTTAACGTCAACAATTATGTCGTTCTCGACCTTTATAAACATCTGCATAATATCTCCGCATTTTGCGTTACCTACGGTTCCTACTCCGTCTGCATTCTCCATCTCACCTACGTTTCTTGGGTGAGTGAAGTGATCCATTACCTTTTCACTGTATAACATATTTATTCTCCTTAATTTTTTCTGTGTAATTACCCGGGAAATATCGGGCTCATTTTTCTGAGATTTCCAACGACCTCAGGTACCACCTTCAATATAAGATCAACATCCTCATCCGTATTGCTGTGTGAAAGAGAGAAACGGAGTGAGCCGTGTGCCTTTTCGATTGGAAGCCCGGTTGCAAGCAGGACATGAGAAGGATCAAGTGACTTAGACGAGCATGCGGATCCGGTGGAGGCGGCGATGCCGTTATAGTTAAGCCAGAGCAACAGGCTTTCCCCTTCGATAAACTCAAAAGAGACGTTTACATTACCCGGCAATCTCTCAGTGGGGTCTCCGTTAAGATTGGTGTACGGGATCTTAAGAAGCTCGTTAATCAACCTGTCTCGCATTCTGATAATTCTTTCATTATCAGGCAGTCTCTCCATCGAAATTTCAAGTGCCTTTGCAAGTCCGACTATATAAGGAATATTTTCGGTTCCACCGCGGTGACCGTTCTCCTGACCGCCCCCGTCAATGAGGTTGGCAAGTCTTACACCTTTTTTTACATAGAGTGCGCCGACGCCTTTAGGAGCGCCGATCTTGTGTCCTGAGAAGCTGAGCATATCGACGCCAAGTTCTTTTACGTTAACCGGTATGCTTCCGACTGCCTGTACTGCATCTGTGAACATAAGCGCACCATTTGCGTGTGCTATTTCGGCAATTTCCTTTATAGGTTGGATAGTACCGATCTCGTTATTTGCCATCATGACAGCTACAAGCAAGGTATCGTTATTAACCGCCGCCTTGAGCTCGTCCATATTGACAATTCCGTTGGAGTTAACTCCAACGTAGATCACCTCGAAGCCCTGCTTTTCAAGGGTTCGGCAAGTATTGAGAACTGCGGGATGCTCAATCTTTGAGGTTACTATTCTTTTGCGTCCCTTTGAGGCAAGCGCCGCGCCCTTGATCGCCCAGTTATCCGACTCGGTTCCGCAAGAGGTGAAATAAAGTTCTCTTGACTCGCAACCGAGGATACCTGCGATGCGAGCTCTTGCGTCGTCAAGAAGCTCCTTTGCTTTTTGTCCCATATCGTGAAGGCTGGAAGGATTTCCCCACAGCGTTTCGAAGCACGGTGTCATTGCGCTGACGACCTCCGGGAGCACGGGTGTCGTTGCGGCATTATCTGCGTAAACGATTTTTTTACTTTCTATATTCATATCAATACTCCTGATTTTGCTATTTTTTATCATCTATATTGTATACTTTTTTTGTGTATATTTCAATACGCATTTATTATATATTTTCAATAATTTTGCAATCTTTATACCGTCGTTTTGCACAAAAATGATGCTCACATTTCTGTGAGCACCGCTTTGTTGTTATTAGTTAAGAAGTGCAGCTCCTATAATTCCGGCATCGTTACCAAGCTTTGCAATTCTTATATCGGTTGCCTTACCGAGAGCCCCGCCGTACTGCTCCACATTAACCAAAGGAAGCAACGCGTCGATAAGTGATTGGCCTTCATTAGAGATACCGCCGCCGATTGAAAGGACCTCGGGCTGGAAGATGTTAATGATATTTGTAATACCGCAAGCAAGATAGCTGATATACTCGTCTACAACCTCCTGCGCGGGTATGTCTCCAAGTCTTGCGGCATCAAACGCTGTTCTTCCGTTGATCTTTCCGCGCTCCTCTGCGATATCAGTCATTTTGGTCTTGACTCCTTTTGCGGCACACTCTGCAATCTTTTCCTTCGTCATGTTAATAAGTCCGGTCGCAGAACTATATGACTCCCAGCATCCCTTACGACCGCATCCGCAAGGTCTTCCGTTATGTTGTATCACAATATGTCCAAGCTCACCGCCTTTATGATTGAATCCCGAATAGACTTTACCGTCGATGATAATACCTCCGCCCACGCCGGTGCCAAGCGTTATCATAATCGACGAACGAAAGCCTTTAGCCGCACCCGCGACTGCTTCACCCAGGGCGGCGGCGTTTGCATCATTTTCGACATATATATTGGAATAACCGTCTAACATTTCCGAAAGCAGCTTTGCTATTGGGAAATTCAGAAAATTAAGGTTATTTGCATACTCCACTATTCCCGTATCACTGTTAGCTACGCCGGGAGAAGCAATACCAATAGATGTTACATCAGCAAGTGCTATACCGTGATTCTTGCAAACTCTTTTACAAAGTGTTGCAATATCTGCGACGATGAGCTCGCCGTTTCTTTCGCGCATAGTAGGAAGGCTTTCCTTTTCGACAATATTGTATTCCTGATCAACAAGTCCTACGACGATATTGGTTCCGCCGAGATCTACTCCAATTCTAAACATTTCCTTAATTCCTTTCGTGTATAGATTATTTTGTTTATACATTAAATTATAGGCGTATTTTCAGTCTTAAAAAGCCTATCAGTTTCCTGTGGAGTTATTTTAAAAAGTGAGAGAACTATATAAACTGTAACCGCAACTGCAAGCAAAACGGTTATCACAATAGTGGGTGTATCCCACCAAGTCCCTTTTCCGAGGGTAGGCATAAGCTGTCCGCAAAAATTGAAAATTGCGTGTAAAAGGACGCAAAGCCAGATGTTAGCGGTCTTGACCAGAACCACGGAGCACATTCCGCCTATAAGGAATGAGTATCCGATCTGCATTAATACAGGGATAGGCGATGAGCCCTCAAGCAAATTAAGCAGGTGGATCAGACCAAACACCGCAGAGGTTATCACTATTGCAATAAAAACGCCGCGCACGGTTTTTCTGCGTTTTTCAAGCAGATAAAGAAATACGACACCGCGAAATGCGAGCTCCTCGAAGGTAGCAACGGCGATACACTGAGCCGCGTAGATCAAAACGTAATACCACGGGCTATCGAGGTATGCATCTCCTCTTATTGCAGATATTATCGGAAAGTTATTTATGACGACGGCAAGACACGGCAATATAAACAAGAGTGATTTACCGATCGGCTTTCTTAACGGATCCATAACCCTATATCCGAGATGCAGCACACATATTGCGAACACAAGTGCGCCAAGAGTTCTGGTAACGGTCATATTCACTATGGGAGACAATATCTCATTATCCGTCAGTGAAATATTGAGGACCTCATAAAGAAGTATCATTGCGCCGAGCACTGCTACTGATGTGATCGCGAAGGGGCGTCCAAAAAAGCGTTTGTGTGTTTTATTCTCCATTCGCATTCCCCTTCTCTTCTGAATGGGATCTGAGCTTAGAAAGATAAAGCTTTTTCGTAATCAATCCGAATGCTATACCTGCTATAACGAGTATGATAGCGATAAACTGTGAAGGAGAGAGTCCAGGAATTGGGGATGCTCCGCGGTCATCGCTTCTTAGAAACTCTATAAAAAATCTCCAGACTCCGTATGAGGTCAGATAAATTGAAAGCGCGTAGGTTTTCCACTTAAGACTTCTGTAGACCAGGAATGTGGCAAGCGAAAGCAGGAACAAGGCTTCAAAGAGCTGGACGGGAACCGTTTTACAACCGAGATATTCGTTCCAGACGCCGATCCACGAGTCAGTACACTCGCCATGGCAGCAGCCTACGAGCAGGCAGCCTATTCTGCCAAGTCCGTGAGCGGCGGCAATAGATGCTGCTCCGATGTCGGAATCTGCAAAAAAATCCGCAAGTGCGTCCCGCTTTATACCCTTAGCTCTGTAATAAATTCCGCCACCTACAAAAAACAGAAGCAGGAACACGGCGACACCGCCAATAAGTCCGCCGTAGAAGGTTGCGCCCGTACCGTTATTTATTTCAAATTTTCCGTCCGCAAGCCAATTATTGACCGCCTGAAAGAGTACCGCGCTTCCGTAGCCGAGAATTATTGCGAACACACCGCAGATCACCGTTAAGTTCTGGAGACGTGCGGACAGATGTTTTTTATCGGCAACTACACGGTATATTACAAGTGCGGCAAGAATGCCTAAAACGAGGAACACCTCATAAAAGGTCAAGCCAAGAAACAATTCGTATGGGTACATATTTCACCGCCTTTCAGTCTAATTTACAGTTTTCGTGAAATTATGAAAAATGCTGCGTTTAAAATCAATACCGAGCAAACGTACAACGTTCTAAAAAATACCGATGCAGACAAGGATCCGCATCGGTATCGTAAGGCTCAAATATAAAAGCAGTAGCTTCTATGCAGAGCGTCAGACGTATCAGAAAACTATTCTATCCTCTACGTACTTACGAAGCTCGCTTACGGGTATTCTTACCTGTTCCATTGTGTCACGGTCGCGGACGGTTACGCAGCCGTCCTCCTCGGACTGGAAGTCATAGGTAATGCAAAGAGGAGTACCGATCTCGTCCTGACGACGGTATCTCTTACCGATTGACTGCGTTTCGTCATAATCGACGGAGAAGTACTTGGAAAGTTCCTCATAGATCTCGCCTGCCTGTGCGGAAAGCTTCTTTGAAAGAGGAAGCACTGCGGCTTTATAGGGGGCAAGCGCGGGATGAAGATGAAGCACGACGCGGGTGGATGTATTTCCCTTTTCGTCTGTAAGCTCTTCCTCATCGTATGCTTCAACGAGGAATGCAAGGGCAACACGGTCAGCGCCAAGTGACGGCTCGATAACATAGGGGATAAATCTCTTGCCGCTCTCCTGATCGAAAAACTCCATGGACTGTCCGCTATAGTTCTGATGCTGAGTAAGGTCGTAATCGGTTCTATCGGCGATTCCCCAGAGTTCACCCCATCCGAATGGGAAAAGGTACTCGAAGTCGGTGGTTGCTTTGGAATAGAAGCAAAGCTCCTCGGGGCTATGATCACGCAGACGGAGATTTTCGGGCTTCATACCGAGGTCATAGAGGAATTTAGCGCAGTATTCACGCCAATAGCTGAACCATTCGAGGTCGGTGCCGGGCTCGCAGAAGAACTCAAGTTCCATCTGCTCAAACTCTCTTGTACGGAAGGTGAAGTTACCGGGGGTGATCTCGTTTCTGAAGGACTTACCGATCTGGCAGACACCGAAGGGGAGCTTACGGCAGTGAGTTCTTGCTACGTTAAGGAAGTTAACGAAGATACCCTGTGCGGTCTCGGGACGGAGATAAAGCTCGGAGGAGGAGTCCTCGGTTACGCCCTGGTAGGTTTTGAACATCAGGTTAAATTTACGGATGTCGGTGAAGTCGGTTCCGCCGCAATCGGGGCAAGCGATTTTATGCTCCTTGATGTAATTCGCCATATCGTCGAGTGACATTGCTGCGGGGTTATCTTCGAGACCGTTCTCTGCCACATAGTCCTCGATGAGCTTATCTGCTCTGTGACGGGTCTTGCAGGATTTGCAATCCATAAGGGGATCGGAAAATCCGCCGACGTGACCGGATGCGACCCAGGTGCGAGGGTTCATGATAATAGCGCAATCAAGACCGACGTTGTATCTGCACTCCTGAACGAATTTCTTCCACCAAGCGGCTTTTACGTTATTCTTGAAAAGCACGCCGAGGGGGCCGTAGTCCCAGGAGTTTGCAAGACCGCCGTAGATCTCGGAGCCTGCATAGATAAAACCTCTGCCCTTGCAGAGCGCGACGATCTTCGCCATTGTTTTTTCGTTATTGTTCATTTTTTGTTCCTTTCCTGACTATTCCCAACGGTTTTGAGATGTCAATGGATTAATATTTCATAATAATATATTATATCATACATTTCGTTTTTTTCAAGTATATTTATAAAAATTTTGTCTTATTGTGTGTAAATAATATTTTGGATAGGTAAAAAAAGCGCCTCCCGACTTCAAAGTCGGGAGGACGGATTAAATTTTACTTATTTTTCATGCAAAGTCTCTTGATAAGCTTCATGATCTCAACTATCGGAATAGTGAGAAGTCCAAGACCTGCGGCAATTGCGAAGTGCTCAAGGTCAAGGGGAGCAAAGCTGAACAGAGGAGCGATGAAGGGGATCTCGATAACGCCAACTGTGAGAATGATGGATACTGCCATTGCGCCGATCATCCATTTATTGAAGGATCTGATAGCGAAGATGGATTTGTACTGTGATCTCATGTTATATGCGTGGAAGGTCTCTGCAAAGGACATTGTAAGGAACGCCATTGTCATACCCATATTGACTTCCTGATTGGTTACAGCCCAGCTGCCTGACTTGATGAACTCCATAAATGTCATAGCAGTTGTATGGGTTGCCTCTGCGTATTCGCCGAGGAAGTAAGCAACGAGGGTGAGTATAGAGATCATAAGTCCTTCAAGAATTACGGAAACTGCAAGTCCGCCTGCGAAGATGCCTTCCTTCTTATCTCTGGGCTTACGGTTCATTATATCTGCTTCTGCAGGCTCCATACCGAGAGCCAGCGCGGGCAGACAGTCGGTAATAAGGTTGATCCAAAGGAGGTGAACGGGCTTAAGGATGGTAAATCCGAGCATTGTTGCGGTGAATACCGAAACGACCTCACTGAGGTTGGATGAGAGAAGGAACTGGATTGCTTTTCTGATATTATCGTAAATTCTTCTTCCCTCTTCAACTGCATCAACGATGGTAGCGAAGTTATCGTCACCGAGTATCATATCTGCAACGTTCTTGGTAACGTCAGTACCGGTGATACCCATACCTACACCGATATCCGCGGACTTGATGGAGGGAGCGTCGTTTACGCCGTCACCGGTCATAGCAACGATATTGCCCTTAGCCTTCCAAGCCTTGACGATCATAACCTTGTGCTCCGGCTGAACTCTTGCGTATACTGAATATTTGTCAATATTTTTAATGAGCTCTTCCTCGCCCATTTCGTTGATCTCGGTGCCTGAGAGTGCGCCTGAAACGTCACTGATTATACCAAGCTCCATAGCGATCGCTATTGCGGTGTCCTTATGGTCACCCGTGATCATTATAGGTCTGATGCCTGCGGTACGGCAGAGCTTGATTGCGTCGTAGACCTCGGGACGGACGGGATCTATCATACCGGTAAGACCGATAAATACAAGTTCGTTTTCAAGGGTTTCGGAATTAACTGTTTCGGGGAGAACGTCATACTCACGGTAAGCGGCGGCAAGAACGCGGAGCGCCTTGTCAGCCATTCTCTTATTTTCGCCAAGAATGGTAGCAACGTGTGCCTCGGTCATAGGCTCAACCTTACCGTCAGCGAGGAGGACGAACTTACATCTTCTGAGAAGCTCGTCGGGCGCGCCCTTGGTATACTGAATAAGCTTTCCGCCACAGTTGTGTACGGTGGACATGAGCTTACGGTCGGAGTCAAAGGGAAGCTCGTTTACTCTGGGGTACTCAGCTTTAAGCTCGCCCTTGGGAAATCCGCACTTGAACGCATAGTTTACAAGCGCGCACTCGGTAGGCTCACCGACTGCCTGATTTTCTGCGTTGAGTTCGGCATCACTTGCCAGAGCCATTGCGCGGGCAAGAAGTCCCTCGTCGGGAGAATACTGATCCACAACGGTCATCTTATTCTGCGTAAGAGTACCTGTCTTATCGGAGCAAATGATCTGAGTACAGCCGAGAGTTTCAACTGCGCTGAGTTTGCGGATAACGGCGTTATGCTTAGCCATCTTAGAAACGCCGATAGAAAGAACGATAGTAACAACAGTTGCAAGTCCTTCGGGAATAGCAGCAACGGCAAGGCTGACTGCAATAATGAAGGAATGTAGCATTATGTCAAGTGTAAATTCACCTGCACGGAGAAGCTGAACGCCGAAAATGACAACACAGATACCTATTACTGCGTAGGTAAGGAAGCGGCTGAGCTGTCCAAGCTTTACCTGGAGAGGAGTTTCCTCATTTTCCGCTGCGCTGAGAACGCCTGCGATCTTACCCATTTCAGTATCCATACCGGTAGCGCATACTACTGCGGCACCGCGTCCGTAAACTACGGTAGAGCCCATATAGAGCATATTCTTACGGTCGCCAAGGGGAACCTCTTTTTCGCCCTCTTCGATAACCGCGACCTGCTTTTCAACGGGAACTGATTCACCGGTAAGCGCTGCCTCTTCACATTTGATGGATGCGCATTCGATGATACGGCAGTCTGCGGGAACGGAGTCACCTGCTTCGAGGATGACGATGTCACCCTTTACAAGGTCTTCGCTTTTTACCTGTACGATCTGTCCGTCGCGGAGCACCTTGGATGTTGCGGCGGTCATCTTTTTAAGTGCTTCGAGTGCGGCTTCTGCCTTTGACTCTTGTACTACGCCGAGAACTGCGTTAAGCAATACAACGGCGAGAATGATGAACGCATCGGGCTCAAGCTTGCCCTCAAGTCCTCCGATAACGAAGGATATGATAGCCGCTATGATAAGTACGATGAGCATAGGGTCTAACAGTTGGTTGATAAAGCGTCTGAGAAGGGTAACCTTTTTGGCTTCGGCAAGCTTATTTTTGCCGTCGCGCTCAAGTCTTTCCTTCGCTTCCTGTGAACTGAGACCGTTTGATGTGGTTTGCAGTTCGGTTAATACCTCTTGAGTGGTATTATTGTAGAATTTCATTTTTTGACCTTTCCTTTCGATTTTTTCTTGATAATAGAAATTCCATTTGGCTATAACAAAAGACCTTTACAGCCCTTTGCGAGCTGTAAAAGTCTTGCTATCTTATCTGCCAAGCAGTAAGCTCCGAGACCACTTCGCTGAATTTGCGAAAGTGTTGTTGATCTGCGGTACACCAAAGGTGTCGCTACTCCCTTTTACAACAAGAGTAATTATAACAAATTTTCCTTAACATGTCAATAAAACAAGCGAAAATTTTTATAATTTTTAAAAATTTATAACTAACGGTACAACAAATTAAGCTGTACTGTTATTATACTATGAAAAATGTACGCTTATTCACCTGCTACGCTCATATCCTTTACAAGCACTGCGGGTGAGCCAAAGGTTGTAAAGCCTGAGGCTGCGGGGAGGCTAACCTCGTCTGAAAGCGCGCATATATCCTGAAGCAGAGTGAAGAAGTTACCTGCTACGGTAAAGGTCTTTACAGGGACGGTCTTTTTTCCGTTCTCGATAAGGAAGCCTGCGCATTCTATGGAGAAGTCGCCCGTTACTGCGTCAGCGCCTGCGTGGAAGCCCTTCATTTCGGTAACATAGATACCGTTTTCTGCGGTTTCAAAGAGTTGGTCAAGGGTGAGTGAGCCTGCCTCGATGCACATTGTGAACGGAGCTATTGAAATAGCACCGCCGCCTCTGTGACCGTTTGCGGTGGTAGTCTTTCCGCATTTTTTAGCGGTTGAGAGGTCATAGAGAAGTGTGGTAAGCACTCCGTCCTTGATGACGTCCTTACGGTAGGTTGCAACGCCCTCGCCGTCGAATGTAGTTTTGAGTGCGACACCGTCTCTCATTGCATCGTCGGTAATTGTGACACAGTCAGCCGCGACCTTAGTTCCCTCTTTACCCGCAAAGAGAGAAAGTCCGAGAAGTGCATTCTTTGCGGAGAATACGGGGGAGAACGTGCTCAGTATTGATCGCATCTGTCTTGCGTCAAATACTATGTTATACTTCCCTGTTTTTACTTTTCCCGCTCCGAGCTTGGAAACGGCGGAATCAACCGCCTTTTGTGCGAGCTCGTCTGCGGCATCGGTCTCAACGCCACGGGAAAGCTCAAAGCTTTCGACACTTTCCTCACCGTTATTTACAACAGCGTTTGCCATCATATAGGAGTTACCGATCTTATTTGAAAGCTCAAGTCCGTAGGAATTGAAAAGCATTCTTTCTGCAACGAATGAAGCGGCGGCGGTTTGAGTACCGTCTACGATCATCGGAGACAAAGAGTAGAGCTTTTCCTCAAGAGCCAAAGAAACGCTCTTAAGATGTTGAGTTGAGGGAAGTTCGGATGACATCGGGGGAAGCTCGGCATAGCTTTCCGAGCCTTCGAAAATTATAGCCTCGTCGTCGCTTTCGATAACACAGGCGTTTGCCATTGCGCGCTCTACGAGCTCCTCGATAACTGTTTCATTTATAAGTTCACTTGATGCGCTACCCATTTTTCCGTTATATACGCAACGGAATGAAATACCACCCGAGGTGCTAAACGAAAAGTTACTGATTTCGTGCTTCAGGGTTTCGGTGGAAACGCTTTCCTCGGATGAATAGTAAACCTCGTACTCTTCAAGGCCTGCTTTTTCAGCCGCCTGCTTGAACAATTGCTTTATATTTTCAAAATTCATAATATGAGTATCCTTTCTCAGAAAATTTCAGGCACGCGCATTATCTGCCGCCTACGGTGATCTTAGATACACGAATAAGGGGCTGACCGACATCGGTGGGAACTGATCCGCTTGAGGATCCGCACATTCCCTGACCCGTTGCCAGATTCTGACCGACCATATCAATATCCTGCAATATCTGCGAACCTGTTCCGATAAGGGACGCGCCTCTTACTGCCTCACATATCTTACCGTTTCTGACGATATAGCCCTCTCTGACAGCAAAATTGAATGCGCCGGTAAGAGGATTAACGGATCCGCCGCCCATTTCCTTTGCGTAGAGACCGTACTCGATGGAGGCTATGATGTCCTCATTCTTATCAGGGCCGTTATCTATAAAGGTATTGGTCATTCTTGAGGTAGGCTCAAATTCATAGCCCTGTCTGCGGCTATTACCCGTCATTGGAAGTCCAAGTCTTCTTGAGCCGAGTCTGTCGATCATATAGCTTTCAAGCACGCCGTTACGGATAAGAACGTTTCTCTGTGAGGGGTTGCCCTCGTCGTCGGAGTTGATTGAACCCCAGGCGTTGGGAATTGTACCGTCATCTATGGCAGTTACCTTTGGATTTGCGATCTGCTGACCGAGCTTACCTGCCATCTGTGACATACCTATACCGACCGAGGTAGCCTCAAGTGAATGTCCGCATGCCTCGTGGAAGATAACGCCTCCGAAGCCGTTTTCAATTGCGACCGTCATCTGTCCTGCGGGGCAATAGGTTGCACCGAGGTTTGTTATCGCCTGCTTTGCGGCGTGGATACCGATCTCTGCGGGCTTTACGGTTTCAAACATTTCAAGTCCCATACAACGTCCGGGTGAGCATGAGCCTGACTGATTTTCGCCGTTTGCGCTTGCTACTGCGCTGATTGCCATTCTTGTACGGACGGAGCGGTTTTCGGTATAGAGGCCTTCACTGTTTGCAACAAGGGTGATATGATCAACGTCAAGCAATGTGCCGCTGACCTGTGAGATGCTTTCGTGGTATCCCTTCGCGGCATCAGTTGCTTCACGGAGAAGCTCGGTTTTAAATCTTACTTCTGCGCTTGAGGGGCAAATTCTGATAGGATGTGCGTTTGGATAGATTTTTTCTGTCAGATGAACCTTTACGTCTGCGCTTCCGTCCGCAATAGCGGTAGCAACGGATGCAGCGCAACGGAGAAGTGCCTCGCGGCTTGTATCCGAGGTGGAGGCATACACGGTCTTTGTTCCGAGGAATGCGCGGATACCGACACCGGAAAGAAGTGAGTCGGTGACTCTATCGACCTTTCCGTCGAGTATTCTGAGAGCGTTGCTTCGGGTATTTTCTTCATAGACCTCTGCGAAGTCAGCTCCCGTGGAAAGTGCCACGGATATAAGCTCTTCAGCAAGTTTTCTTGAAATCATAGCGATATTCTCCTTTACAGTTTTATATTAGTCGGCTAGTCTTTCGCCGAGGAGGATGCGGTATTTTTGATAAAAGCTTTCGAAGTAACCGCCTTCGATTGCCTTTCTGATCTCTGCCATCAGTGAATTATAGAAGTAAAGGTTATGAGTAACTGCAAGTCTCATGCCGAGAGATTCCTTTGCTTTTATTAAATGACGGACATAGGAGCGCGAATAGTGGCGGCAGGCGGGGCAATTACAGCCCTCGTCGAAGGGACGAGGATCTCTTGCATATTTCTCATTCAGGAGATTCATTTTTCCGTGCCAGGTAAAGAGGTTTCCGTGGCGGGCATTGCGGCTGGGCATTACGCAATCGAAGAAGTCAACGCCGCGATGCACTGCCTCAAGTATATTTACGGGTGTACCGACGCCCATAAGGTATCTGGGTTTATTCTGCGGCATGTACGGCTCTACGGCATCAATAATGCGGTACATTTCGTCTGCGCTCTCACCAACGGCAAGTCCGCCTATTGCATATCCTGCAAGGTCAAGCTCGGCGATCTGTTGCATATGCTCTATTCTCAGATCCTCGTAGGTGCTTCCCTGATTTATACCGAACAGAAGCTGATTCTTATTTATGGTAGAGTCAAGCGAATTTAGTCTGTCCATTTCGTTTTTGCAACGGACGAGCCATCTTGCGGTACGGTCACAGGATTGTTTAACGTAGTCGTAGGGGGCTGGGTTCTCGATACATTCGTCAAACGCCATCGCGATGGTGGAGGCAAGGTTTGACTGTATCTGCATGCTTTCCTCGGGGCCCATAAAGATACGTCTGCCGTCGATGTGGGAGGCAAATCTTACGCCCTCTTCGGTTATTTTACGAAGTTGGGCAAGGGAAAAGACCTGAAATCCGCCGCTATCGGTGAGCACGGGACCGTCCCAGTTGAAGAATTTGCGGATACCGCCCATATCGTGAATAAGCTTATCTCCGGGGCGGATATGGAGATGGTAGGTATTTGAAAGCTCGACCTGACAACCGATCTCGACGAGTTCGACGGTTGACACGCCACCTTTTATTGCGGCGCAGGTACCTACGTTCATAAATACGGGAGTCTGAATGTCACCGTGGACGGTGTGGAACGTTCCCCGTCTGGCACGTCCCTCTTTTGCTATAAGCTCGAACATAACTTTAGCTCCTTTTGCCGCGGATACAACCAAAGTAAGGCGGCGTTTATAAAAATTATTTTTGTTTTTTAAGTTCTTTCGAATTGACTGTTAAGCTGACCTCGTGTTATCTCCATTGCGACGGGTCTTCCGTGTGGGCAGAAGGTTATGCCACCAAGGGTCATAAGTTGATCAACAAGCCATTCGATATGGGAGTCGGCGTATTCCCTTCCCGCTTTTATTGCGGCCTTACAGGATGCCTGATAGAGTGCTTTTTCAAAGATTATATCTCTTGTAAGCTTTACGTTTCCGGTATCGTTTTTGAGGCGATCCGCGATAACCGCGAGCATATCGGGAACTGCCGCGGCAGTTATTGCGTCGGGAACTGCGCTGACGCTTACAGTATATCTTCCCGCAGACATTTCAAAGCCTATCGCTTCAAGCTCGGCTCTATACTGCTCGAT
Source organism: Clostridia bacterium (assembly GCA_017504205.1). Classification (GTDB taxonomy): domain Bacteria; phylum Bacillota; class Clostridia; order Oscillospirales; family CAG-272; genus HGM12650. Next base: position 28,842 of record JAFVRO010000009.1, read on the forward strand.
AACTGCGACCTCGTCGGAGGTCAGCATTACCTCTACGGGCACCATTAAAAGCTGAGATGCGTGCTCTGCATTATGGAGAGCAATCTTGAGTTTTTCAAAAATGATCCTTTCGTGAGCGGCATGCTTGTCTATAAGAAGCATTTTCTCCTCATACTCCACAATAACGTAGGAATTGAACACCTCGCCAACTATACGGTAGGTCTTAAGCGGCACGTCCTCTTCTTGTAGGGTAGATGAAGCCTGCTTTGCCTGTGGCGTTGGCGTTGGTACTATATCCTGTTGCAAAGACACCGGCTCTGCTATCTCCGGCGCAGGCATGGGATCGTCGCGTTCCTCAGGTATAACTGTTGAATGTAGTTGTTCGGGAACGTATTCCGTCTCAGGTGGGGCGTCGCTATCATCATGCGGCGGTGCATACGACGGGTCCGTCGGGATAGCTGAATATTTATGAAGTGTGGTTGCCGCGCTGATAACGCCTGCAGAATCGTCCTCTTCGTTAGATTCCTGCGATGTTGGCTGACGGTAAGTCTCAAGGCGCATCTGCTCGCTTTCGTCCTTTTCGTACGGTGACGGAATCGGGACGAAGGCGTTTACTGCTGACTGACGCTTTGCAGACAGGTCTATTGACGGACGGGTATTATTTGCCTCAAGAGCCTGACGCACCGTATAATAAACCGCTTCAAACACCGGCTTTTCGTTTGAGAATTTGACCTCAAGCTTGGCAGGATGCACGTTGACATCGACCGCCTCAGGGCTTATATCGACGTAAATAACGCAACAGGGGAATTTCTCCTGCGGCATATAAGAGGTATACGCTTGCTCGATCGCCGCAGACATGGTTTTACTGCGAACGTATCTGCCGTTGAGGAAGAAGTTTTCGTAGTTACGGTTGGATCTTACGTTATCGCTTCTTCCGATCCATCCGTGAATCCTGACAGGTGGATCACCGCCTTCGATCTCAATCATTCCCTGTGCGTATTTTCTGCCGAACAGAGCGTAGAGTACGCTTCTGACGTTGCCGTCGCCAACGGTTTCTGCCTTGACCGTACCGTCGCATATGTACTTGAATGCAACGTCGGGTCTTGAGAGCGCAATTTTTTCAACGACCGCACCGACCGCCATAGCCTCCGTTATATCGCGCTTAAGAAATTTTCGCCTTGCGGGGACATTCTTGAAGAGATTTTCCACGATAACGGTAGTTCCCTGCGGACATCCTGTTTGAAGGCAACCGAGATACTTGCCACCGCTAACGGTTAGCATGTGACCGAAGGATGCGTTCTGCGTTCTTGACAGTATTCTGAGATCGGACACTGCGGCAATAGCTGCAAGAGCCTCACCTCTGAAGCCGAGCGTCAGTATTCCGTCGAGATCCTCGGCGTTTTTAATTTTACTGGTTGCGTGACGCTTCACGCAGTTCTGCAGGTCATCCACCTCCATACCGCATCCGTTATCTGACACGCGCATAAGGGTTATTCCACCGTTTTGTATTTCAACGGTGACAGCGGTCGCACCTGCATCTATTGCATTTTCAAGGAGCTCCTTAATTACGGATGATGGGCGATCGACCACTTCACCTGCGGCTATTAAGTTAGCTACCTCGAATGATAAAAGGTTTATCCTTCCCATCTCTTCTCCTTTCGGGTGAATTATTTAAGGCTGAGCTTTTTTTGAAGATCGAATAGAAACGCCATGGCCTCATACGGTGAGAGTGTGTTGATATCAACATTCCTTAGCTGCTCAAGCACCTCGTCTCCGGCAAAATCATCGATGGATATTATCATACTGTCGGCAGGATCCGGTTCGGTGCTTTGTGATGAGGATTTTATTGCCTTCGCTGTCTTTTCAACGTCTGCAAGGATCTCCTTTGCGCGCTTTATAACTTCGTTTGGAAGTCCTGCAAGCTTACCGACCTCAATGCCGTAGCTATCGTCGGTCGAGCCGCGGACTATTTTGCGCAGAAATGTGATATTATCTCCGCGCTTTTTGGCGGCGATGTTATAATTTACAACTCCGGGATACTCTCCTTCAAGGGACGTCAGCTCGTGATAGTGTGTAGCGAACATCGTTTTTGCGCCGATCTTACGGCTGCTCGTATACTCGACTATTGCGCGTGCGATGCTCATACCGTCGTAGGTGCTTGTTCCGCGTCCGACCTCGTCGTAAATGATAAAGCTTTTTCGGGTTGCGTTTTTGAGTATGTATGCGACCTCGGTCATTTCAAGCATAAAGGTTGACTGACCCGAAGCAAGATCGTCGGATGCGCCGACACGGGTAAAGAGCTTATCGACGATACCTATACGAGCCTCCTTTGCCGGAACGAAGGAGCCGATCTGTGCCATCAGCACGATCAGGGCGGTTTGTCTCATATATGTCGACTTACCTGCCATATTTGGGCCCGTGATAAGCATCATACGGTTATTCTGAGTGTCAAGGTAAGCGTCGTTAGGAACGAAATAAACGTCTCTTACGAACTGCTCGACGACGGGGTGTCTGCCGTCTGCGATACTTATAACGTCACTGAGATCCACCTCAGGTTTTACATATTTATTAGTTTGTGCAACCGTGGCAAAGCTTGCGTACACGTCAAGCTCTGCAAGGAGCGACGCTGTTTTCTGTATGCGCTCTGCTTGTCTTGCGACGGCATCGCGGACGTTGCAGAAGAGGTCGTACTCAAGAGTTCTGAGTTTGTCTGTCGCGCCAAGGATAGTTGCCTCCATATCCTTGAGCTCCTGGGTTATATATCTTTCGCAGTTTGCGAGTGTTTGCTTTCTTATATAGCGGTCCGGGACCTGGTTTATCAGGGATTTGGTAACCTCGATAAAGTAGCCGAATACTTTATTGTATCCGATTTTAAGAGTTCTGATACCTGTACGCTCGCGCTCGTCGTTGCCTATCTTTTCTATCCATTCTCTGCCGTTTGACATAACCGACCGCAGATAGTCAACGTCCTTACTGTAGCCGTCTGCTATGATCTCACCTTCACGGATCGAGAAGGGGGCATCCTCACGGATGGCGGACGTAATCAGTGAGCAGACATCCTCAAGGACATCGAACTCATCAAATATTCTGACAAGCTCATCTGAGGTTTTGCCTGCAAGAAGCAATCTGATTTCGGGAAGTCTTTGCGCAGTTGAAGCGATAGCGCGAAGGTCCTTACCGTTTGCAGTTCCGTATACCACCTTAGTAACAAGGCGTTCGAGGTCGAGCACGCCTGAAAGCAGCTCAGTAAGCTCCTCGCGGAACATAAAGTTATTGAACAGCTCCTCGACAACGCCTTGTCTTTTAGCGATTTTCGAGGTACTGAGAAGCGGATGCTCGACCCATTTTCTGAGGAGTCTTGCACCTGCGGAGGTTTTGGTTTTGTCGAGAACACCGAGCAGTGAGCCCTTCTTTTCCTTGGTTCGCATGGTTTCGGTAAGCTCGAGGTTTCGTCTTGTATTGATATCCATTTCGAGGAACTGACCGTCGGAATAGATATTAAGCTCGGAGATGCTGACGTTTGAGCTTTTGTGCATATCCGAGATATAGTTTAAAAGTGCGCCGACGGCTATGACGATAGCCTTATTGTCGGCCTCGTCCGCTTTAAGCACGTCTGAAAAGCGTGAGAGCACCGTCTCTTTTGATCCTTCAAGATCAAATCTTGCGGACTGACCGTCGGAGAGCATAGCTCCAAGCCTGCCCGTAAGTAATTCTGCGACCTCGGGCACTACGTCGCGACCCACGTTTAGTATTACCTCGCGCGGAGCGTAGGTACCGAGTTCGTTGAGAAGTCTTGTGTCCATTCCGCTTCCTTCAAGTGACGTAGCATACATCTGCGACGTGGAAACATCTGCAAATGCAAGTCCGTATTCAAACTCTCCGACGTAGATAGCACAGAGATAGTTATTTTTGCTTTCGTTAAGAAGTCCGGATTCGATAAGTGTACCCGGAGTGACTACGCGGATGACGTCGCGCTTTACAAGTCCTACTGCGGTAGCAGGATCCTCCACCTGCTCACAGATAGCGACCTTGTATCCCTTTTCTATAAGCTTTCCGATATACCCCTCAGAGCTATGAAACGGCACACCGCACATCGGCGCTCTTTCCGCTTCGCCGCAATCTCTGCCCGTAAGAGTCAGATCAAGCTCACGGGAGGCGATAATGGCATCGTCAAAAAACATCTCGTAAAAGTCACCGAGACGGTAGAAAAGGATATGATCCTTATAGCTGTTTTTAATTTCAAAATATTGCAGCATCATTGGTGTCATGCAGTAGTCCTCCTTTTAATATTTACCTATCCCCAGAGCATGGGGATAGGTAAATCCAGTTGCTTAGTGGGAATGTCCGCATCCACCGCAGGTGGAGCAATCGTGAGTACAGGAGGGATCCTGACCTGTGAGGTTGTGCATAAGAATATTGTTAACCTCTTCCATAAGGGCATTGAACTCTTCCTGAGCCTGATTTAGCTCTATGAACACGGGATCGGCGATGATGATGTTATAAAGCTCTTCGATTCTGCGCTGAAGGGATGCCATAAGAAGAGTATCGGGAGCGTCCTTTGCCTCCTCCTGTGCGTAAGCCTGCTGCTGAACGTTGTACTCGGTCATAGCGGTATGAAGGCTTGCGGCGGTTTCATACTTTTTCTGTGCTGCCTCGAGTGCGATATAGCGGGGATCATCCTTGAGAGTCAAGCCGAGCATAGCGGCAAGCTCTTGTGCTGTGTACTTGTTTTCCATTTTTTTATTCCTTTCGGTTATTATATTTTTATTAAGAGTTTCGGTTTATACCTTAACATATTAATACTTAGTTCTTTACAACCGTACCGAAAAGCGCAAATGCTTCGGCGCGGTCTATTTTTACATTGACAAAACTGTCTGTCATACTTTCGTCTCCGGCAAAAAATACTATCTTATTTCCGGGTGTCCTTCCGCAATAAACGGTGGGGTCGTTTTTACTGATACCGTCGCAGAGCACGCGCTCGGTTCTTCCGACGAGAGGCGTATTCTTTGCAAGTGAAATATCTTGTTGGACAGCAAGAAGCCTTGAATATCTGCGATTCTGCTCTTCACGCGGTATCTGATCCTCCATTTCGGCGGCGGGTGTTCCCTTTCTTGCAGAATAAATGAAGGAATAGATCATATCAAAACGGATATTTTCAAGAGCGGATATGGTCTCTTCAAACTCCTCCTGTGTTTCACCCGGGAAGCCGACTATAATATCCGAGGTAAGTGTTATATCGGGGTTAAGTGCTCTGAGCTTTTCTACGGTGGACAGATATTTTGCCATATCGTAATGGCGGTTCATTGTACGCAACACTCTGTCACTTCCCGATTGAAGCGGAAGATGAAAATGCGGAGCAATTTTGGGATATAAGGTTACGACCTTAATGAGCTTGTCCGTTACGTCCTTGGGATGACTTGTCATAAATCTGAGATAAAAGTCACCGTCGATCTGTGCCAGCTCTTCAAGGAGGTCGGCAAAATCGTAGCCGTACTGACCGTCCTTGCCGTATGAGTTCACGTTCTGACCGAGCAGAGTAATATCTTTATAGCCGTTTGCGACGAGCTCTCTTACCTCGGCAACGATGTCCTCACGGCGTCTGCTTCTTTCCCTGCCTCTGACGTACGGTACTATACAGTATGAGCAAAAATTATTGCAACCGTACATTATACTGACCCATGCGTGAGTTTTTCCGTTTCTGTGGATAGGAAGTCCCTCTGCCACGAGATAGTCCTCCTCGCCGCTATGGAAGAAAACGCGCTTTTTCTTTTTTAGTGCTTCGTAAAGTAGGGACGGAAATCTGTGGAGGGATGCAGTTCCGAACACGAAGTCAACATAAGGGTATTTGTGCTTGATGTCGTTTATTCTGTGCTCCTGGCTGACCATACATCCGCACACACCGACCACGAGATACGGATTTGCGGCTTTGAGCTTTTTGAAGTTTCCTATGAAGGAAAGCGCTCTCTGCTCTGCGTGCTCGCGTATAGCGCAGGTATTAACGAGGATAAGGTCTGCTTTTTCAGGAGTGTCCGTCAGGGTATAGCCCATTTCAAGTGCCATTCCCTCAAGCTTTTCGCTATCCGCCTCATTTTGTTGGCATCCGAGTGTCATAACGTGTGCCCGAAGGGGTCTTGAGTATATATCTCTATCCGTTACTATTTTCCGAACCGATGCGGCGCAATCCTTCTGCGCCTGCATTTCCTCAGGTGAAAAAAATCTGTTTATCATTAAGCTTCTCGCGTACATAGATATTTGGCATATAATACACCAATTATGTATTTTATCATAATAAAGATACTTTGTCAAGAGAAATGTATTAAATTAAGCGTTTTTGGAGGTTTGATGGGGCAAAAGCGAACAGCAAGAGGTTTTGGGGATTTTCCCGTCTCTTGCCGTGAAATATTTTTATGTGTAGAGAAAAACAGATCACCAACCGGTTACGCGCTTTATCTCTTCAATCAACTGCTCTCCCCAGGGAATGTATGCAGGTGCGGTAGGATGACCGAATGCGATAAGCTCCTTTGGTGCCTTAGGATATGCAATGAAGGATATTTTATCGTCTCCTTCCGATTGAAGCAGCTCAACCGTTGTCTGTATTGTTTTAACAAGCTTTTGCGACGTCATACCGTAACCGTACACAATGCGTGCATCGGGGTTATACTTGCGTACGCTTTGCAGAAAGCTCTTCAATTCTTCGGAAAACTCCTCGGGAGTCAACAAAGCATTTGCTCGGCTTGAATCGTTTGTTCCAAGATTAACTACGATCACGTCGGGCTGTGTTTTGAACTCGTAAGGAACATCCGGGAGATTGTATTGATCTATAAAGGGATATATTTTAGGAAGTGTTTTATCCGTATCTCCCCCGGTATTTCTGGCAACGCCTCTGCCGGAAATGGCAACGATAAAATAGTCTGCATCAAATTCAGATGCGACCTGCTCCGCATAGGTTCTTGTGGGGTCTTCAGTATCTGTACTCCATTTTGTTGCGTCATATGCAACCGTCGCGTATCCTACGGTCAGAGAGTCTCCGATAAACTCGATCAATCTTTTCTTGGCAGGCTCGGGCATAAGTTTTTCGCCGTCGAAAAGTTCAAGATTTGTCAGTGCAGCGGACGAGGATCTTGCGTTTGACCGTTTCAGCACCTTAACTGTGTGCTTTTTTTGTGGATCAAGTCCTTCTGCAAGAGTTACAGTGTTTTGCCTATCGGTAAGCTTTACTACGGAGGTCTCAACGCCGTCTACATATATTTTAATATATGCTTGGTTTTGCTCCGGGACATTTGATGTAAATGTAGCGTACGCTCCGCTTCCTATGAAGCTGAAGGTAAAGCCGGATGCCGACCAGTTGAAAAAGTATTCACCGTTTCTTTCGTACGTTCTGCCGAAGAAGCGTACTTCCGTTGATATATCGTATATAAGAGATTTGTTGGGCATGTTTTTCGTTACCTTTCGTTTGATATTGGATTTATTATATATCAACAGTATAAAAAATGCAAGGGAAAACATAAAAAAGCGGCGGAATTTGCAAGGGATCCGCCGCAAGCGGGAAAATATCGGTTCAATCAACTTGCTTCACTGCAAGATTGAACATCCATTTTTTTCTGAAGAAGTGGATGAGTGCAAGGATTGCCTTGGGCGTATCCTCTGCGACATACATTACCAGCACGATGAGGTGGTACTCTATTCCGATACCGAAGCCGAACAGAAACACCAAGGGTATACCGATCAAGTACATCGCAATTATCTCGTAGATACATCCGGTACGGGTATCACCGCCTGCTCTGAAGATGCCGCAAATAGCGGTATAAGGTATCATACGGACGGGAAGCCACAGGCCGTAGAGCATAAGAATGGTTGAGGCAACTGAGCGTGCCGCTTCGGTCTCGATTGGCATAAGGGAGAGAATTGGGTTTCTTACTGCGAGTATTATTGCGCCTATAGCAAGTGCAAGTGCGGGGGTGATAATGAGAAAGCGTTTGGCGTATCTGAACGCGGTATCGTTAAGTCCCTCTCCCATTTTTTTACCTACCATAATCGAGCAGGCATGGGATATACCGACGAAGAATACGAAAAAAAGTTGTTGGACAGTCTCGTATATCGTATATCCTGCGTAATTCTCTGTGCCAAGTCCTGCGAGAACTACAACGTAGATATTTGTACCAAGTCCCCACATAGTTTCATTGAGAAGCACGGGCATTGAGACCTTGAAATACTTTTTCAGAAAAACGGATTTTATATCGAGGTAGCAGCTAAGCTTTGTGCGTATTTCGTTTTTTGTTGCAAAAAGTGCTACGATGACTATAAGTGCCTGAATGTAGCTGCTTATAACGGTGGCAACTGCCGCTCCGTTGAGACCAAGACGCGGAAGGCCGAGATTTCCGAATATAAAGCACCAATTGAAAAAGACATTCACCGCAACGCCCGCAAGAGAGGCGGCAAGTGGGACGTAAACTTTTTCTGTGGCTCGCAGTGAGGCGCAGCTTATTTGAGTGAACATGACTGCGGGAACGCCTATGGCGAATATTCTGAGGTAGCCTGCTCCAAGAGCTATAACCTCTGCGCTATCGCGTTTGAAAATTGATATAAGCGCAGATGGAAAAAGCGCAAGAAGTATGGCGTAAATGATGGCAATCGTCATTGAAAGCGAAAGCCCTAATCCGTAGGTTTTGGCGCAATTATCCTTTTGGCCTGCTCCGTGATACTGTGACGTCAGTGAGGCAATTCCCGAGCAAAAGCCGAATGCGATCAGGTTAAGCATAAAGGCAAATCTTGATGCAAGGCCCATGGCAGCGGTGGCGTCATTATTGAGAGAGACTACCATGGAGGTATCAACTATTGCGGCGCATGAGGTCAGTAGGTTTTGGAGGGCTATCGGAACGGCAAGAGAGATCGCGGTTCTGATGAAGCGTTCTTTTTTATCATTTGGATTTAATTCCGTATTATTTAACATTTCATTATTCTATCCTTAAAGTTATATGGACATGGTCAGTCCTGTAAGAGCTGCGATGAGGGCACAAAGTGATATTACTGTACCGTATTTTATGTATGTCAGGAAGGAAAAACGGACACCGTGGTTTTTAAGTATTCCGGACCACATAATGCCGGCAAGTGCGCCTATGGGAGTAAAGAAGGCGGCAACGTTTGAGCCTATTACGGTGGCGTATACTGCGATCTCCCTGACGGCTTCGGAGGCATTGGATATCACGGAGCTGAAGAGGACGCTCATAGGAATATTATTAACGAGATTGGCACTGATATATGAGGCAAAGCCGTACTTCCACACGGCGGCATTTTCCCCAAGAAAGGAAGCAAGCTTATGCGTCACCCCACACCTTTCGAGTGCCATAACGAGAACAAACATTGAAAGTACAAAGGGGACGAGCTCCCAAGGGGCGCGTGCAAAGCTATGCACTATGACGGTCTGCGAGGAATGCTTTATTTTGAGATATATTTCCGCACTTATCACAAGGCTCACGGCGAAAATTACGGTGATGAGCCACATTTCAAAATTCAGATATGATGAAAGTATCAGTAAGAGTGTGCAAGCACCGAGGTGAGCGAGTCCGATAGCAACGAGCCCCTTATCAAACTTGGGTGTTTCCTCGCTGACGGAGTTAAGTGCTAAGGACAGTTTTTTTCTGAAGATAGCGTACAGTACTGCAAAAGATGCAAGGCATGCAAAAACGGTAGGAAGAAGCATTTTGGACGTATACTCAAGGAAAGTGATACCTGCGGCGGTTGAAAGATAGATATTTGTAGGGTTACCTATAACGAGTGCCATACTCCAGGTATTTGCCGCGACAAATTCTGCAAACAGATATGGTATTGGATCTATCTTGGCGTTTTTGGCAAAATAGCAGATAAAGGGGGTAAAGGTGAGGATAATAATATCGTTTGAGGTAAATATTGTCAGAACGGAAACGATAAGGTAAAGGGAGATAAAAAGTGTTTTCTGATTTGATTTGGATTTTTCAAGCACGGTGCTTGCCATATAGCGAAAAAAACCTACCTCGTCGAGAAAGACGGAAAGGAGCGTCATTGAAATGAACAGAAGCAGGATCTTTATGGGGTTTATTGCGCTTTGCGAGCATAACTCGCTTAAAAAGCTACCAAAAGGAACCGAGCCTGTACAGATCAAAGTCACGGCACCGAGAAGTGGAGCTATCCAATATATGCTGACGGTGCTTCCCTTGACGGTCACACTCGGCTTTACTAATACCAATATTATAAGTGCTACGCAGGTTACTGCGCACACGGTCAAAACAGTTATCATTTTCCCACCAGAGTACAAAAAATTAGCCAATATAAATCAGCCGCTGAAAATTGTAGCACAGACGGAGCAGATTGTCAAGTTGATTGGAAAGTTTCTGTGTTTTATATAATTTACACGAATATGTTATGCAGTGTTTGTGCAATATGTCGACGGGGTGCTTTTAAAATTATCAATTCAAAAGGAGCAGACACTGAGTCTGCTCCTTGTTATATATTTTATTATGCGGTAACGATTCCCGCAGCCTTCTGGAGGTTGAGTATTTCAATTGCCTCCTCGCGCATTTTATACTTCATGATCTTTCCTGCGGCGTTGGTCGGGAAGGAATCGACGAAGCGGATATATTTAGGAACCTTATGACGTGCCATATGGGCGTTTATGAACTCCTTCATTTCCGCCTCGGTCATCACCTCGCCTGATTTGAGTATGATGCATGCCATCGCCTCCTCGCCGTACTGTTCGTCGGGGACGCCTATGACCTGAACGTCGCTGACCTTGGGATGAGTGTAGATAAACTCCTCGATCTCCTTTGGGTAAAGATTTTCACCGCCGCGGATTATCATATCCTTGAGACGTCCGGTAATTCTGTAGTTACCGTCCGGGGTGCGGCAGGCAAGGTCACCTGTGTGGAGCCAGCCGTCTGCGTCAATAGCGGATGCAGTCGCTTTAGGCATTTTATAGTAGCCCTTCATAATGTTGTATCCACGGGCTACGAACTCTCCCGTTACCTCATCGGGACACTCCTCGCCCGTTTCGGGATTAACTATCTTACATTCGATCTCGGGAAGTGCGCGTCCGACGGTACCGACTCTGACTTCAAGAGGATCATCCGTTGAGCTCATCGTGCATCCGGGGGATGCCTCGGTCTGTCCATAGACTATAGTGATCTCTGACATATGCATTTTTTCTACGACGTCCTTCATTATTGCGATGGGACATGGGCTTCCTGCCATGATACCTGTTCTCATATACGAGAAATCAGTCTTCGGGAAGTCTGCGTGCTCAAGCAGAGCGATAAACATAGTAGGAACGCCGTGGAAGGCGGTAATACGCTCGGAGTTTATGCAAGCAAGCGCGGGTTTTGGGGAGAAGTATGGAAGTGGGAGAAGCGTTGCGCCGTGAGTCATGCTTGCGGTCATTGCAAGAACCATACCGAAGCAATGGAACATAGGCACTTGGATCATCATTCTGTCTGCGGTGGAAAGATCCATACGGTCTCCGATACATTTACCGTTATTAACTACGTTATAGTGAGTGAGCATTACGCCCTTGGGAAATCCCGTAGTACCCGATGTATACTGCATATTACATACGTCGTGGATATCGACGGATGCGGCGTATCTGTGGACCTCGCTCAGCGGTACCTCGTCGGCTCTCGCAATAACGTCGTTCCAGGTAGGACAACCCTTCTGAGTATATCCGACGGTAATTACGTTACGCAAGAATGGGAGGCGTTTGCTATGGAGTGGCTTTCCGGGAACGGTGTTTTCAAGCTCAGGGCAGAGTTCTGCAATAATTCCGGCGTAATTTGAGTCTCTCCATCCCTCAACAAGAATAAGAGTATGAGTATCAGATTGACGCAGAAGATATTCTGCCTCGTGGATCTTATACGCAGTATTCATCGTGACGAGAACTGCGCCGATTTTTGTGGTTGCCCAGAATGCGATATACCACTGAGGCACATTGGTTGCCCATACTGCGACATGAGTACCCGGCCTTACGCCCATTGCGATAAGAGCGCGTGCGAAGGTATCGACGTCATCTCTGAATTCCGAATAGGTTCTCGTATAATCGAGGGTAGTATATTTGAATGCAAGTTGGTCGGGGAATTCCTCTACCATAGCGTCAAGCACCTGAGAAAAGGTTTTTTTGATAAGGCTATCCTTTTTCCAGATAAACTTACCTGTATGTGCTTTGTTATAATAATAGTGAGTTTCTGCTCTCGACGGATCGTCGAAGCCCTTCATATAGTTTTCAAACTGTGAAAGAATGATCTCCATATCGTCAAGCTCGGGAAGCCATACGGTATCCCATTCAAGGGATATGAAGCCGTCGTAGTTAACGGAGCGGAGTGCAAGGATGAAATCCTTAATCGGGAGTGATCCCTCTCCCATCAGGCAGAAGCTGATATTGCCGTCAACATTTTCTGCGTCCTTGAGATGGACGTGACGGACGTATGCGCCGAGGTTTCTGATTGTTTCTTCCGCATCCTCGCGGTTGAGACAATAGGGGGCATACATTTCCCACAGAGCCGCAAGGTTATCGCTTGCAAACTCATTGAGCACGTCGCGCAGCTTTGCTGTATTACTGAAAACGCCGACGGTCTCAATAAGCACGGTTATTCCCTTCTCCTCTGCCACAGGCAGAACCTTGGAAAGAAAAGCAATTACATTATTTATTGCGGCATCTATATCGGTATCCTTATTATACGGAGCGCGGATACGCACGTTAGGGATGTGAAGTGACGATGCAATTTCAAAACAGTTTACAAGTTCTTTGACGTTTTCATCAATTACGTCCGCGTTTGTAGGGTCGCACACTGAATCAAGACAAGGGATCTCGAGTTTATCCTCATAGAGACGGCGCAGAGTCTGCGGTATCATATGAGTATGGAATGCACCGTCCTTTTCGGTGAAGAGGGAGCTATATATATCATGCAATTCTATACCGCTGAAGCGAAGCTCCTTGGCTATTCCGCAAAGTTCCTGCCACGTTCTGCCGCTCCAGCCTTTGGTTGAGAATGATAATTTCATATCGGGTTACCTCCTTACGCTTCTTCGTAAGCGATCTTATTGAGTGCGCTGACGTATGCTCTGATGCTTGCTCCTACGATATCTGTTGAAATACCGTTACCTGCGTACACCTTGCCGTTGTTTCTGAGGCGGACAAGCGTCGAGCCCATTGCCTCATGTCCCTCTGTGACCGCCTGGATCTGGAAATCGTCAAGCTCATAGTGATGACCGACTATCTGTTCGATTGCAAGGAAAGCAGCATCAATAGGACCGTCACCAAGGCAAATTCCCTCAATCTGACGCCCGTCTTTTTCGAGCTTGATATGTGCCGATGAGGTTATAACGTTTCCGCTATTTATAACATAGCTGATAAGCTTATACGTTGGCGGAACCTGCAAAGCAGTGCTTGCAACGATTGCATCGAGTTCCTTTGAGGTTATCTTCTTTTTGCTTGCGACTCTCTTGAACTCCTCGTATACCTTGGGCTTATCGTCCTCGGGGAGATCGTATCCGAGCTTTTCTACGGCGGAAATGACGGCGTTTATATCGTCATCAGGACTAAGAATGAGTGTATCGTCTGCGGTGTCTGATACGGAGGTTGCGTCAAAGGATGTAGTGCCACTATGCTTCTTGCCTGCGATCCATTTAATCTGCTTTGTGATCCTGTGCAGCTCGGTAAATTTGAGGCGGGTGGTTATTCCCTCTTTATCGCCGCAGTCTCTCACGATTTCGGCAAGTGCCTCAAGGGAGGGTGCATTATACTTAGTAACGGAGGTTTTGATCTCATCTGCTCCGCATTTAGCTGCAAGAATTGCGGTTGCAAGTGCCATACCGAATTTGTTTTCACAGAGCACACCGAGCTTTACACCTTGAAGTGCGGGGATCGCGTTTCTGATATCTGACACATACGCACTGAAGGAATCGGGCATCATAGTTGCGGCGTTATCGCACAGTGTAACGGTTTTAGCGCCTGCGTTTACTGCCGCCTCAACTGCCGCCTTGAGCACGTCCTGCTCGGCGCGGGTAGCGTCCACTGCGCAAAACTCAACGTCCTCACAGAGGGAGGCTGCTTTTCCTACGAGTTCTGCGACGAGCTCGATCATTTTTGGTGCTTTCTTATGGATAACATACTCCATTTGTACAGGTGAGACGGGAAGCTCAACTCTGAGTCTCGGGTGCTTTGCTCCGCTTACGCTTTTCCACGCAATTTCCACACTATCAACTGATATACCTACGGGAACGGATATTATACTGTTTTTTACGAACGACGATATTGTTCTTGTCATAAGGGAGTCAGTTCTTGCATTTTCAATAGCAGGAAGCTCAATAACGTCAACATTCAGGTTATCAAGGTGGCGTGCTACCTCGATTTTTTCCTTGAAACTGAGAATGGCGGCACCCGACATACCTGCTTCAGTGATAGTTCTGTCTGCGATCTTGACTGTGTTCATTTTTTATCCTCCAAAAAGTAAAATATCGTTGGTTTTGAATGGGGGAAAATATAAAGTCCCTGAGGCTGAAGGCCTCAGGGACGAAACTTATAATTTCGCGGTACCACCCTGTTTACTGTCGGGAATCAACCGACAGTCACTCATCCGACTCCAACAAGCCGTAGCCATGGTAACGGGGCATCCGGAATTCCCTACTGAGAACAGTCTCCTATTCAGGAATTCAGCTCCGGAACGAGTATCATAACGCTCCCGATCGGTTCGCACCGTCCACCGACTCTCTGTACCTTCGCAATTATGAATAATTCCTTCATCGCTTTTAAAATATATGCAAGATTATATCACAATTACGCTTCGTTGTCAAGAGTTTTTTTGAAAAAACGGAGAATTAGTTATTTGGTGCGATGGGATAGATCCAACCGTAGGTGTCCTTGATCTTGCCCCACTGAATACCTGTGAGAGTATCGTAGAGCTCCTGGGTTACGGAACCGATCTTACCGTCATTGATCTTGAAGATGGTATCCTTATAACAGAGTTCTCCGATGGGGGAAACCACTGCGGCGGTTCCGCATCCCCAAGCCTCCTCAAGAGTGCCGTCTGCAAGAGCCTTACCGAGCTCGTCAACGCTGATCTTGCGCTCGGTAACTTTATAGCCTTTATTTCTGAGAACCTCGATACAGGATTTTCTCGTAATACCGGGAAGAATTGAGCCTGAAAGCTCGGGAGTAACGATCTCGCCGCCGATTTTGAACATTACGTTCATAGCGCCAACTTCTTCTATATACTTTCTTTCAACGCCGTCAAGCCAGAGCACCTGAGAGTAGCCCTTCTGCTCAGCCTTCATACCTGCGCGTGTGCTTGCGCCGTAGTTACCGCCACATTTTGCGTAACCCGTACCGCCTCTGACGGCGCGTACGTCCTCGGTCTCGATCATAATTCTTACGGGATTGATGCCTTCCTTATAGTATGAGCCCACGGGTGAGGCGATAAGGACGTATCTTGCGTTCTTGATTGTGTGGAGTCCAAGGGTTTCATCGTTTCCAAACATGAAGGGACGCAGGTAAAGTGATGTACCGTCCTTATAAGGAACCCAGTCCTGCTCGAAGGTAACGAATGCGTCGAGAACCTGAAGCGCGTCCTCCTCGGGAATCTCGGGCAGGCAAAGCCTTTCTGCGGAGGCATTCATACGGCGGACGTTTTCGATGGGTCTGAACATCTGAACCTTGCCCTCTGCCGTGCGGTAAGCCTTGAGTCCTTCAAAAATCTCTGCGCCGTAGTGAAGAACGGTGCTTGCGGGGTGTATCTCAAACGGGCCGAAGGGTACAATTCTTGCGTCGTGCCAACCCTCCTCTACGGTATAGTCCATAATAAACATATGGTCGGTGAATATTTTGCCAAATCCGAGTGTTGCAGGATCGGGCTTTTCTTTAAGCACGGGGGCTTTTTCAATTCTTATATCCAACATAGCTTTCTCCTTTATGCTTCCATTCCGAGTTTAAGTGCTTTGAGGTTGAGGTCAAGCATATCCTTATGTCTTGCCGAGATGACCTTACCGAGAGTTGCCATAATGCTTTCCTCGTCGTACTCACCGAGTACTGAGAGGAGCTTGCCCATAATTATCATATTTGCAAGAGTGGGAATTCCGTTGTCAGACGCCATCTGCGTTGCGGGAACGTAGTAAACGGTGACGTCATCGCGGTTCACCTTACGCTCGATAAGGGTTGAATCCACGATTACGATTCCGCCCTTTTCAACGGTGGGCTCGTATTTATCAAGCGAGGGAAGATTCATCGCAATAAGGATATTGGGCGTTGAGACGATAGGAGAGCCGACGGGCTCGTTGCTGATTATTACGCTACAGCTTGCAGTACCGCCACGCATTTCGGGGCCGTATGAGGGCAACCAGCTGACCTGCTTATCGCTGATAAGTCCTTTATATGCGAGGAACTTACCTGAAAAGAGTATTCCCTGTCCGCCAAATCCTGCAAACAGAACCTGTTTAGTATCAAACATCAGCCGTTACCTCCTTCTTTGTTTGCGGAGCGATCCTTATACACGCCCAAGGGGTAGTAGGGGATCATTTTTTCATCTATCCACTCGAGTGCCTTTTGAGGTGTCATACCCCAGTTAGTCGGGCAGGAGGAGATGACCTCAACGAGAGAAAATCCCTTACCTGCGATCTGATTTTCAAATGCTTTCCTGATTGCCTTCTTTGCGTTTCTTACGTTCTTCACGCTATTAACTGCAACTCTTTCGAGATATTCGGGGCCGTCAAGCTGTGAGAGCATTTCGCAGACCTTTACGGGGAAACCGCAGTGACTTGTATCTCTTCCATAGGGGGAGGTCTGTGTTACCTGACCGGGAAGCGAGGTGGGAGCCATCTGTCCGCCGGTCATACCGTAGATTGCGTTATTGATGAAGATTATCGTGATATTTTCGTTTCTTGCAGCGGAATGGACGGTCTCTGCCGTACCGATGGAGGCAAGGTCGCCGTCACCCTGATATGTAAATACTATGCTATCGGGGTTAGCTCTTTTGAGTCCGGTTGCAACAGCCGGAGCGCGTCCGTGAGCTGCCTCGACCATATCGCAGTTAAAGTAGTTATATGCCATAACGGAGCATCCTACGGGAGCAACTCCTACGGTGATGCCTTCGATGCCGAGCTCGTCTATGACCTCTGCTACGAGGCGGTGAACTATACCGTGTGTACAGCCCGGGCAATAGTGCATTGAGACATCTGCCAAAGACTTGGGTTTATCAAATACGATCATTACGATTACTCTCCTTTCTTACTTGCTTCAACTATGCTTGCAAGAACCTGCTCGGGTGACGGAATCATACCGCCGACTCTGTTACAGAGTGTAACGGGCTTCTTGCAACGAACTGCAAGCTCTACATCCTCTATCATCTGTCCCATTGACATTTCTACGCAGATGAATTCCTTTACCTTGTCTGCCGCCTTGAGCATGGGTGCCTTGGGGAACGGCCAAAGGGTGATTGGGCGGATCATACCGACCTTGATTCCCTGCTTTCTTGCCTCGGAAATTGCATTCTTTGATACTCTTGCTGCAATACCGAATGCGACTATACAGATCTCTGCGTCGTCCATCATATACTCCTCGTACATGACCTCGTTTTCCTCGATCTGCTTATATCTTTCATATCTTGCGAAGTTAAACTGCTCAAGCTCGTCGGGAACGAGGAAGAGTGAGTTTACCACATTGTGCTTTCTCAGGCATTTCGTACCTGTTACTGCCCAGGGCTTTTCGATTTTCTTAGGCTCACCGTAATTTAAGGATACAGGCTCCATCATCTGACCCATAGTGCCGTCCGCCAGGATCATAGCGGTCATTCTGTACTGATCGGCAAGATCGAATGCCTTGACGGTGAGGTCTGCCATTTCCTGAACGGAGTTAGGAGCAAGAACTATCATTCTGAAGTCACCGTGTCCGCCTGCCTTAGTTGCCTGGAAGTAGTCGGACTGGGAGGGCTGAATGCCGCCAAGACCCGGGCCGCCTCTTTGTACGTTTATGATAACTGCGGGCAAATCTGCTCCTGCAAGATAGGAAAGGCCTTCGCTCTTAAGTGCAATTCCGGGGCTTGAGGATGAGGTAAGGACTCTGAGTCCTGCTGCCGCAACGCCGTAAACCATATTTATTGCGGCGATCTCACTCTCAGCCTGAAGGAAGGTTCCTCCGATCTTAGGCATTCTTTTGGCAAGGTAGGCCGCTACCTCTGTCTGTGGTGTTATAGGATATCCGAAGTAGTGACGGCAGCCAGCCATAATAGCCGCCTCTGCAAGCGCTTCGTTTCCCTTCATTAATACCTTATCTGTCATTTCGCTTTCATCCTTTCAATTATTTTTCGACGGTTATGATGCAGTCGGGACACATGGTTGCACAGAAGGCGCAGGCGATGCAAGCGCTCTGATCGGTTATCTCGACCGGGTGATGTCCTTTTTGATTGATCTTGTCCTTAGAAAGTATAAGCAAATGCTTAGGGCATACACTGACGCAGAGTCCGCATCCCTTACACAAATCTGTCTTAAAAGTTAACTTTGCCATAGTTTTTTTCCTCCTGTTATTTGATTTTTTCCTGTAGCTTAAGCGGAAAAAGGTTTTCAATTTTATCTTTTAATTCGCCGTACAGCTCCTCACGCACCGAGGTCATTTTTATTGGAAGTCCGACGGCGTCTGCTATGCTCGCGGCGTATTCAAGAGAATCAAGAACGGTTTGTGCCGTAGTTTCCTCACCGAGATTGGAATTGTTTACTATCGAAGTGAACTTTATTCCGCCTGCGTTTTCTATTTCGCGGATGACCTCGACCGTAGAGTCAACGTCTCTTGTGAGAGGGCGGTAAGCATTGATAACGAGAAGCATCTCGTAATCATTTTCCTCAAGTATAGCGGGTGCGTATCTGCCGAGGGCAAGTGCTCCGCGATCGTCACCGCCAATATCAATGACCGCCATCATGCTTTTATCGTCGCTTATCGCGTATATGTCCTGTGGAAGCGCAGGAATATCGACGTTTGAACCTGCATATTCGGAGCAAATCAGTCTTATACCTGCCGCTTCAAGCTCGCAGGCACTATCCTTAGTTCTGAAATACGGATTGACTATATCAAGGTCTGCTATTGACACACTTGAGTATCCGGGGCTTTGGTTAAGCTCCCTTTTAAGCATCAATGCGTAATTCACGGCGATGTTTGTTTTGCCGCTTCCGTAGTGGCCTGCAAGGAGAGTAATGCGTTTTCGTTTCATAGTCTGCCTCACAGTTTATTTCTTTGTATCTTTCCGCTTGTAGTCTTGGGAAGACTATCGCGGAAGACAACAATCCTGGGATATTTATAAGGCGCGGTACGCTTCTTAACGTAGTCCTGAATTTCTTTTTTCAGCTCGTCCGAAGGCTCTTTACCGTTACTCAGTACGATGCTTGCCTTGACGACCTGACCTCTGACCTCGTCGGGCTCTGCGGAAACACCGCATTCGAGGACATACGGAAGCTCCATAATAACGCTTTCGATTTCGAACGGACCTATGCGGTAGCCTGATGACTTGATAACGTCATCGATACGGCTGACGTACCAATAGAATCCATCCTCATCCTTCCACGCGACGTCTCCCGTATGGTAGAAGCCGTCATGCCATACCTCGCGGGTCTTTTCCTCATCCTGATAATAGCCTTTAAAGAGTCCGCATGGCGCTCCGTTCTGCACGTTTACGCAGATCTCACCACTTTCACCGGTAGGAACGGGGGTTCCGTCAGGTGAGAGGAGCTGAACGTCATATATAGGTGCGGGTCTGCCCATAGATCCGATCTTATGAGACTGTCCCGTAAGGTTACCGATTACCATCGTGGTTTCAGTCTGACCGAAGCCTTCGAGGATCTGAAGTCCCGTGACCTTTTCAAACTGTCGGTATACCTCAGGGTTGAGGGCCTCGCCTGCGGTAGTCATATGCTTAACGCTTGAAAGATCGTATTTTGCAATGTCCTGCTTTATCATCATTCTGAGCATTGTAGGAGGCGCGCAGAAGGTGGTTATCTGATATTTTGCGAACATCGGAAGTATATCTGCGGGATCGAAGCGATCGAAATCGTAGACAAAGATTGCTGCCTCGCAGAGCCACTGTCCGTAGAGCTTACCCCACATTGCCTTTGCCCATCCCGTATCCGAGATAGTGAGGTGCAGACCGTCGGGGTCTACGTTATGCCAATATTTCGCGGTGTGGAAATGTCCGAGGGGATACTTGAAGGAATGTGTTGCGATCTTAGGATATCCCGTTGTACCTGAGGTGAAGAACATCAGCATATTATCGTCACCGCAGGGAGTATCCTCGGTGCGGTAGAAGTGGGTGCTGAAAGCGGTGATCTCGCTATCGAAGTCACGCCATCCGTCTCTCGTTCCACCTACGATTATCTTATGCTTGACCTGAGGGCATTCTGCGGCAGCAAGGTCTGCCTGATGTGCGGTATCGCCCTCTGCGGTACACAGAATTGCGCTGATGCCTGCGGCATCAAATCTGTACTGAAGGTCATGAGCCTGCATCTGGTTACTTGCAAGTATCGTAATAGCGCCCATCTTATGCAAGCCGAGTATTGCCTGCCAGAACTGATAGTGGCGTCTCAGGATGAGAAGCACTCTGTCGCCCTTTTTTATTCCGATGGAACGGAAATAGTTTGCGCACTGTGCAGAGGTTTTCTTAAGATCCTTGAACGTAAATCTGCGCTCGGTTTTATCCTTTGAAATATGTACCATTGCAAGCTTTTCGGGCTTTTTATCTGCTATGGCATCAATTACGTCGAAGGCGAAGTTGAAGGTATCTGTATTCTTAAACTCAATTTTCGTGGGGGTACCGTTTTCGTCCTCTTCGATTTCGGTAAAGCTTTGATATATTCGTTCCTCATTATCCACACTCTTGATATTCTTCTGAGCAAGAGGAAGATTTGGCATCAGCTCGGGGATGGGCTCACCTGCGGGGTTAAGGACTATTGCGTAGAATAAACAATCCTTGCCGTTAACTGCAATCATTCCGTGGGGCGTGCCGCTATCGTAGTAGATACTGTCACCGGGACCGAGTATTTCCTTATGTGAGCCGACCTGAACCTGAAGGTGACCTTCTATTACGATATCGCATTCCTGACCTGCGTGTGTTGTAAGCTCGATATCCTTGGTCTGAGCCTCTGCGCTATAAGTACTGCGGACGTAAAGCGGCTCTGCGATCCTGTTTTGGAAGGATGGTGCGAGGTTGAAGTAGGTCATTCCGTGCGCCTGCTCGATCTTTTGTCCGCAACCGTTTCGGGTGACCGTATAGGACTTAAGAGTCGGGCTGACACCCTCGATGATATCCGTTACGTTAACACCGAACGCCAGAGCGCATCTGTAAATAAACGCAAAGTTAAGGTCGCTTACACCGCGTTCGCAATCAAGGTATTCGGCAACGGAGACGTCCGTTTTCTGCGCCATTTCCTCGGGGGTGAAGCGTGTAATCTCTCTCAGTTCTCTGATTCGGGCTGCCATTTCCTGAATTTTGAAATCCAGCCCTGTCATTCTTTCACTCATTTTTCCTCCTGCCTGGGACAAAAAAGCCCGTCCCAAAGATGTGATTGATCTTTGAGACGAGCATATATCTATACCCGCGGTACCACTCAAATTGTAGCCTTTGGCTACCACTTCGGAATCCGTCAATTCCTATGCCTTTACGCAGCAGATACGGAGAGGTTCTACTTGCTTGCGCTTTCTTCCTCTCGGCTCGGAAGCTACAAACACGGCCTATCCGTTCATATGGCTTGCACCTTACGCCATTTCTCTGTGCAACGGTTTTGGAGGTTCTCTTCGTCATCGCCTTTATAAATTTTAATCTATTATATCACATCCTCGTATTTTTGTCAAGGATTATTTGATATTTTATTTAAGTAATATATTCAATCGCGTCAGACAATTACCATTAAAGCTTATTTCTTATGATCTTACCGCTGATCGTCTTGGGAAGCTCGGTTCTGAACTCGACGATTCTTGGATATTTATACGGTGCGGTATGCTTTTTGACGTAGTTCTGAATTTCCTTAACGAGCTCGTCTGACGGCTCGGTTCCCTTTGTCAGAACTATACTTGCCTTAACCACCTGACCTCTTACTTCATCAGGAGCGGCGGTTACACCGCATTCAAGAACGTACGGAAGCTCCATAATGACGCTTTCGATCTCGAACGGGCCTATGCGGTAGCCTGACGACTTGATGACGTCATCAATTCTGCCGACATAGTAGAAGAAGTTATCCTCGTCACGCCATGCCATATCGCCGGTATGATAGTATCCGTCATGAAGCACCTCGGCGGTTTTCTCTTCATCGAGGTAATAGCCGAGGAAGAGCCCGCATGGACGCTTATCGCTTATCCTGATGCAGATCTCACCGGTTTCACCGACTGCGACCTCCTGACCGTCTGTGTTAAGTATTCTGATATCGTAAAGCGGAACGGGCTTACCCATTGAGCCGAGCTTATGGGTTGATCCGAGGAGATTTGCGATGGACAGCGTTGTTTCCGTCTGTCCGAAGCCCTCCATTATCTGAAGTCCCGTCGCCTTTTCGAACTGCTTGTATACCTCGGGGTTGAGCGCTTCTCCTGCGCTCGTCATATGCTTAACGGAGGAAAAATCGTACTGTGAGATGTCCTGCTTTATCATCATTCTGAGCATCGTAGGCGGTGCGCAGAAGGTGGTTATCTGATATTTTGCGAACATCGGCAGTATTTTTGCGGCATCGAACTTATCGAAGTCATATGTAAATACTGTTCCCTCGCAGAGCCACTGACCGTAATATTTACCCCAGAGAGCCTTGCCCCAACCTGTTTCGGAGATGGTAAAGTGAACTCCGTCGGGGTCAACACCGTGCCAATACTTCGCGGTGATGAAGTGACCGAGCGGATACTTAAAGCTATGACTTGCTATCTTGGGGTATCCGGTAGTACCGGAGGTGAAGAACATAAGCATGGGCTCATCACCGCACGCAGTATCCTCGGTTCTGTAGAAGTGAGTACTGAAGAGTGTATAGCTTGAATTGAAATCGTGCCATCCTTCACGCGTACCGCCTACGAGTATCTTGGTTTTGAGTGAGGGACACTGTGCGGCGGCAAGATCTACCTGGTGAGCTACGTCGCCGTCGGCAGTACATACGATTGCGCTTACTCCTGCGGCGTCGAATCTGTAAGTGAAGTCATGCTCCTGGAGAAGATTGGTTGCGGGGATTGCGATAGCGCCGAGTTTATGGAGTGCGGTTATAGCGAACCAGAACTGATAATGTCTCTTAAGGACGAGCATTACTCTGTCTCCCTTTTTTATACCGAGTGACTTGAAGTAGTTTGCGCACTGAGCGGAGCCGCGCTTTATATCCTTATATGTAAATCTTCTTTCGGTCATATTGTTATCGACGTGGATCATAGCGAGCTTATCGGGGTATTTATCAGCGATAGCATCGACTACATCGAAGCCGAAGTTGAAGGTGTCCTCATTTTCAAAGTCAATAGCGGTGAGAGTTCCGTTTTCATCCTCTTCAGTCTTGATAAATTTCTCGCAAAGGAGTTTTCTTGAGCCATGAGAAGCAACCAGACCGTTTCTGATAGTGTTTTCGGGTTCTTCCTCACCTACGACGACAACTGCCAAAAACGTGCAGTCCTCACCGTCAACTGCGATCATACCGTGAGGCGTTGAACTGTTATAATAGATGCTATCGCCCTCGCTGAGTATTTCGATATGGTTACCGATCTGAACCTTGAGCTTTCCCTTCATTACAAGGTCAAACTCCTGACCGCTATGGGAGGTAAGGTGGATAGGCTTATTCTGAAGCTTAGGTGAGTACTCGTAGCGTACCCAATATGGCTCTGCGAGCTTTTGCTTGAACATGGGCGCAAGATTATTGATTTCTATTCCGTCCTCTTTAGCGGTACGCTGTCCACCGCCCTTACGGGTAACGGTATAAGACGAGAGTCGAGCGCTATAGCCCTCGAGGATCTCGGTCATTTCGATGCCGAAAACCTGAGAGCATTTATGAATAAAGGTGAATGGGAAATCGCATTCGCCCGATTCATAGCTCTTGTACTGCTCGACGGAAACACCGGTAAGCTCTGCCATCTGTTCGACGGTATAGCCTGCAACGCCACGCATTTCCTTGATACGGTGGCTTATTTCCATGATCTGGTTGTTGAAAGTTGACATAATAGCATCCTCCTGAATATGCTTGGGGAAAACAAAAAGCCCGCCCCAAAGAATTTGTTCTTTGAGACGAGTACTGATCTATTCAGTCCCGCGGTACCACTCAAATTGCAAGCCCGAAGGCTTACCCCTTTAGGATCTAACAATCCCTATGCATTAACGCAGCAATCACGAAAGCTTCTACAGATATTAAATCCTTCGAACCTTCAGCTCGGAAGTGATGGGCGTATGATCTGCAAAATGATCGGTTCACACCTGCCACCGACTCTCTGTACACTTGCGCGTCTGCCGTCTTCGTCACAGCTTTTTAATATGCAAGTATTATACTACAAGGGATGTGGTTTGTCAAGGGGTTTTTTCAGATTTTTTATATATTCAGAGCAAAAAAATTCGGCGGTATCGGTGAAGACTTTACCGAGCGGAAGAATTTATATATCGGCCTGCGTTGAATTCATCAAGAAGAAATTCATAAAAATCTTTAGCATATAGCGACTGTGGGATCCTTTCGTGAAGCTCAAGTATTATTTCGCGTCGGCACGTCGGATCTGAGATCGGGACCAGGGACACACTTTCATTCTGAGGCTCACCCCATGAGTATTCAGGCCAGAATGCAACTCCGACTCCCATACCGATAATATTTTGGACTGCTATTGTAGAATCCGACTCGAACAGAATTTTTGGTGTAAATCCTGCAAGCGAGCAAAAATTCTTACACATCGCGCCAAAAAGGCGTGAGTTTGAGAGCATTACGAAGCTTTCATCTCTCACATCCTCCAAAATTATTGATCCTGCCTCTGCATATTTTGAATTTTTAGGAACTGCAAGATAGATATTTTCCTTTTTGACGTATCTTTGAAGGCATTTGTGCTCTTCCCCGATCCCGAAGCCGTTGGTGGAGATCCGGATATCGCAATCATACCGAAGCTCGTTTTGCTCGAAATCAAACGCTGCATCGGGATTAAGTCTTTTGTATTCCATTATGGTATTGATAACGAAGGTGGACGCGGCTAAAATGTTCAGCTTGACGGTTTTGGTTGCGGTTCTTTTTAATTGCTCCATTTCAAGTGCAAGTCCGTCGAATTCAGGCAGCAGGATGTCGAGACGTTTTTTCAGGTGTTCACCAAATTCCGTCAAAAGCACGTGACGTCCTTGACGTTTGAACAGTGGTACGCCAAGCTCCTCCTCAAGTGAGCGTATTGCTTGCGTGAGTGACGGCTGTGAGAGATGCATGGCCTCTGATGCCCGTGTTATATGCTCCAATTGTGCGGCGGTATAAAAATATTTCAGCTTATTTATATCCATACGTCCTCCGATATATAGGTAATTCCTATCAATTCAATCAATATTATATATTTTACTTTTGCGTTTGTCAAGTGTATAATATAGAAAAACGCCCCGGAGGTAACACTATGCAAATTTTTGAAATAATAATGTTGATCTGCTTTGGAATATCCTGGCCTATATCCGTATACAAAAGTATACGTTCCCGCTCAACCAAGGGAAAAAGCGCGATCTTTATGTTAGCGATCATAATTGGATACATATCCGGAATTATCGGAAAGATCGTCAACGGGCAGTTGAGTTATGTTGTTGCGTTTTACTGCTTGAATCTTGCCGTGGTATCAATAGACCTTACCGTGTATTTCATCAACGCACGCCGTGAGCGGCGGCTTGAGCGTGCGGAGAAGGATAGAGAGACCGCCTGAGGAAGGTGTGTATTACCGTGAGGGGGATGTTCGGGTATACCGTCGGGGGATAAGGAAGGGATTATTAAAAAAAGCACTTGCATATCAAGCACTTTTTTCTGCGGAGAAACGCACAAACGGTGTATAAGTCAATAACTGATATCCTCGATCAACTCAACGATTTCAGGCATAAGCTCATTGTCACCCGGAAGCTCATCCAACAGTTGCAAGATTTCAGAAAACTTTTGAACTGCGCTTTCCGCAGAACAACGTATATTTTTGTATTCCTCTTTCTGCGGCATATTTGTAATATGCTGTTCGATTTCCATTTTCATCATTTCAAGTTCTCCAACTATAGAATCAACGGATTCAAAAGATGGCTGCTCTCCGCATACAAGAATCGTTTTGATCCTCTTGAGTGAGTTCATAATATAGGTATTCATTTGTTCTCTTTTGCTGTATTGATAGAAGAAACAAGCATTACTCTAATACTCGCACAAGCGGAATCGAGCACTTTATATTCGCTTTCGGTAATGTAGTTTGTCTTATACAAAAGCTCTAACCAATATCCTGTTTCATTGGCTTCCTTAAGCGCGATTTGAAGCTTGGCAATAAAATCTGCTTTACCGTGAGCGTATTGAGCCTCACGAATGTTTGCGCCAATGGATGTACCACTTCTGCCGATCTGGTTGGATATTATGGATTCTCGTTTTTCTTTGAGGACTTTCACAAGATTAATAATAGATACTGCAAAGTCCATGGATTGTGATCGGAGTTTGGATTCGGACATTATATACACCTCACTTTCACCAATATTATATCACACGCTTGTAAATATTTCAATAGTGAAATTGCGGCAAGCCGCAGTGAAGTTATGCCCTGCGGCATAGTGAAGTTGCTCCTTCGGAGCAGTGAAGTTAAGTGTTCCGCATATCGTGCCGAAGGCACACTTCACGCACGAAGTGCGCTTCACGAACTGCTCGCAGTTCTCTTCACGTTCCGCGCAAGCGGAACACTTAGTTCAAAAAACGCACTTTTATCTTTCGATAAAAGCGCGTTTTTTGTTGGTGCCGGTGGCGGGGGTCGAACCCGCACGGGTGATTAGCCCACCGGATTTTGAGTCCGGCACGTCTGCCAATTCCATCACACCGGCGACAACAAAAGAATTATATCACATTACCTTACTAAAAGTCAATAGCAAATTGCTTGATTTTTTGATTTTTTTGAAAATTTAAGGGAAGTTTTTCGACGAAGGGATTTACATTTACTGTCATTCGGGCATATGCTATTAAAAAATCCGATTTGGAGGTACATAATGAATGATGGATCTGCGAATATAAACACTGCCAAAGGATATCTGACCGTTAACGTACTTACGGGAAACGGTGCGATACCGCTTGAGGGGGCAATCGTAACTATTTCGTCACGCGACGGCACGGTACTTGACGGGATATCGGGGGACATCCTGCCGGGGGATGCGTTTATAACCGTGCGCACGAACAACAGTGGGAGCACGCCGCGGCTTGTGCTTCCCGTTCCGAGCGCAGCTCTTTCAATGAGCCCGACCGACGTTGTTCCGTTTGCAAGGTACGACATAAGCGTGGTGCTTGAGGGATACGAGCGGCAATATTTTTTCGGCGCTCCCGTTTTTGACGGTATAACATCCATACAGCCGGTGCTGATGAAGCCGCTTCCCGAAAATGCAAACGAGAGCAACTATTCCGCATATGACAACAGGACCTTTGAAAACGAAGAGCCTGATCTGTAAAAGGAGGATGACGAATGAATCAAGCAAATTTACCTTACGTTCCCGAGTACATAACGGTGCATCTTGGTGCGCCTGACGCTGAGGCACGGAACGTAACGGTTCCGTTTATTGACTACATTGAGAACGTGGCATCAAGTGAGATATATCCGACGTGGCCCGACAGTGCCATACGCGCCAACGTATACGCGCAGGTATCCTTTGCATTAAACCGCATATACACGGAGTTTTACCGAGCCAAGGGGTATCCGTTTGACATCACGAACAACACGGCGTACGATCAGGCATTCGTTTACGGAAGGGACATTTTTGAAAATGTGCGTAGGATAGTCGGGGACATTTTCAACGATTACATCCGCAGGCAAGGAAGTATAGAGCCGTTATTTGCACAGTACTGCAACGGTACGACAGTGACCTGTCCGGGACTTTCACAATGGGGTACTGTCGGGCTTGCTGAGCAGGGCTACACTCCGTACGATATTCTTACCTATTATTACGGCGACAACATAGACATCGTGCGTAATGCTCCCATAAGGGGACGCACCTTATCATACCCCGGAAGTGCAGTGCGACTTGGTGACGTAAGCGCAGATGTAAAAACTATTCAGGTAAGGCTCAACAGAATTTCGGACAATTATCCGAGCATACCGAAGATAGCGGTGGCGGACGGAATATTCTCATATGATACGGAGGCGGCGGTCAGGGCTTTCCAGGATATATTCGGGCTTGCGGCGGACGGAATAGTCGGCAAATCGACCTGGTACGGGATTCAGCGCATTTACAACGCTGTGAAGCGAATTACGGAGCTGAACTCCGAGGGTATTACTTTGGAGGAGGTCTCGTCGCAGTTTCCGGGAGTGCTTCAGGAGGGTGACACGGGCAACGGAGTGCGTAATCTGCAGTACTACATCAGCTATGTTGCGGGGTACTACGATTCGATACCGCCCGTCAGTATCGACGGAGTTTTCGGGGAGCAGACTGTAAACGCGGTTAAGGACGTGCAGAGCACGTTTGGGCTTGCCGTTGACGGAATCGTGGGGGAGGCGACGTGGGATGCCTTATACCGTGCTTACAGGGGCATAATAGACACAGTACCGTCCAAGTTCACGGAGGGGGTTGCAATTCCCTTTCCCGGCGTAGTACTGCGGCTTGGCGCGGAGTCTGAGGATGTAAGGATCGTACAGGAATATCTGAATTTCATCTCACAGACTTACACACAGATACCGGGTGTAACGCCCACCGGATATTTCGGAAATATGACACGCGAATCGGTGCTTGCGTTCCAGCGAGTATTTGGGCTTGACGTGACGGGTGTTGTCGGAGCTATCACATGGAGTGCGATTGCGGCGGTATATGAGGATCTTTACAGTGGGGCACGGCTTGGCGAGGGGCAGTTTCCCGGTCAGACCATAGGATAGGAGGAAAGTATGGAGGAAAATTTCAGTTCAAGGCAATTAAGCGGAGACATTGAACGGCAGGCTATAATGGACATACAGAGGTATCTGAGGCAGTTATCCTTAGAAGATCCGGCTTTTGCGCGGGTTGCCGTGGACGGTATTTATGGTGCTGAGACGGTGCGTGCAGTTGAGGAGTTTCAGCGTCTTTCGGGACTTGAGGTCACGGGTAGGGTTGATAGAATAACATGGGACAGACTTTTCGAGGAATACACGATGTCATTATACCGTAACTCCTTCCCCGCTCCGTTTCCGGTTTTTCCAATGAATCCCGTTGGGTACACGGTGAGTGTCGGTGAAAGGAGCTTTCTCGTGAGCGTTATACAGTATTTGCTCAGCGAAATCGCGGCGCTGTATGGAGACAGCACGCTGTCAACGGATGTAAACGGTGAATATTCGGACTCAACTGCAGAAGCGGTAAAGGCGCTTCAGCGGATATTCGGGCTTGAGGTCACAGGAGAGGTTGACCGAGTGACGTGGGATGCTCTTATAGATGCTTACGGAGTAGCCTTCGGTCAGGTTAAGCAATAAAATTTGCATGTGCGGTACTAAAACTGCGTATGTATGACAAATAATAAATTTGCTTAAATAATATAATAAACCAGCGAGGTAATTATGGCAAGCAAATTTACACAAAAGGCGAGAAACGCGCTCAACAGTGCTTTAACGTGGGCGTCGGATCTCGGTCACACATATATAGGCAGTGAGCACATTCTGCTTGGACTTATGACTCATTCGGACTGTATTGCAGCAAAGCTTTTAGACACGCGTGGAGTTAAGGTGGAGGCGGTCAGGGAGACGGTGGTTGCGATCTCGGGGATCGGTGAGCGCAGTGCAGTATCCCCCGAGGATATGACGCCGAAGGCGAAGCATATTATTGAAGCCTCTGCCTTTGACTCGGTTCAGTATTCACAGAGCTATATTGGCACGGAGCATCTTCTGCTTGCCATCGTCAAGGACAGGCAATGTGTTGCAAACAAGATACTTGAGGCACTTGGAGCAAATCTTAGCGAGCTCCACGAGGGGCTTATCAGCTTTCTCGGAAACGGCACTGCACCGTCATCAAAGGGCTCGGGGCAGTCGCGTTCATCGGGAAAAGCTCCGCAAAAGGTCACGCAGGCACGAATCGAAAACGCCCCCACTTTATCAAAATACGGCAGAGATCTTACCGAGATGGCACGGCAGGGGCGACTCGATCCCATCATCGGACGCGATGATGAGACTGAGCGTGTCATTCAAATAATTCTGCGGCGCACAAAAAACAATCCGTGTCTCATCGGTGAGCCCGGAGTGGGAAAGACTGCGGTAGTTGAGGGACTTGCCCAACGGATTGCCGACGGCGAGGTTTGTGAGGTATTGAAGGACAAGACCGTAGTCACTCTTGACATTCCTGCGATGCTTGCAGGTGCAAAGTATCGCGGAGAGTTTGAGGAACGGCTCAAGGCGGTGATGGAGGAGGTTGAGGCCAACAGGGATATCATTCTTTTTATTGACGAGCTTCACACAATAATCGGCGCGGGTGCCGCCGAGGGTGCGGTAGACGCGGCAAATATTATAAAACCCGCCTTGGCGCGCGGAGAGCTTCAGGTGATCGGTGCTACCACGATAGAGGAATACAGAAAGCACATCGAAAAGGACTCCGCGCTTGAGCGAAGATTTCAATCGGTAACGGTGCGTGAGCCGTCCTCCGACGAGGCGATTGCTATCATGTTCGGATTGAAGGATAAATACGAGGCACATCACGGGCTCAAGATCACAGACGAAGCGATACGGGCGGCAGTAGAGCTATCGGTAAGATATATTCCTGACAGATTTTTGCCTGACAAGGCAATAGATCTGATTGACGAGGCAGCGGCGATGAAGCGGATAAGGGCGCGTGCAGCCCCTCCCGAGCTACTCCAGATGGAAAACAGATTATCGACCTTATCATCCGACAAGGAGGAGGCTATTTCCACTCAGGACTTTGAACGTGCGGCACATTACCGCGACGAGGAAAAAGCACTGCGCGAAAGCTATGAGAGTTTAAAAAGCGGATGGGAGCGCACGCAGATCAAGGGCGTAGACGAGGTCACTGATGAGGATATTGCGCTGATCGTGACTTTATGGACACATATTCCAACGTTGAAGCTACTTGAAAAGCAGAGTGAGAGGCTTGCATCTCTTGAGGATGAGCTAAGGCGGCGCGTCGTAGGACAGGATGAGGCGATACGGGAGGTTGCATCCGCGATACGCAGAGGTCAGACAGGTCTGAGTGATCCCGATCTACCGCTTGGCTCCTTCATATTCTTAGGGCCTACGGGAGTGGGAAAAACGGAGCTTGCAAGGTCTCTTTGTTATGTTTTATTTGGGGATAAGAATGCTATGATACGGCTTGACATGTCGGAATACATGGAAAAGCACAGTGTTTCCAAGCTTATCGGTGCCCCTCCCGGCTATGTCGGATATGACGAGGGCGGACTATTGACTGAGAAGGTCAGACGCACGCCTTACTGCGTAATACTGTTTGATGAAATAGAAAAGGCGCATGCAGACGTATTCAATCTGCTTTTGCAGGTTCTTGACAACGGATTCCTCAGGGACTCACAGGGGCGCAGTGTCAGCTTCAGAAATACCGTTATAATTATGACCTCAAACGCGGGGGCAGCTGAGGCAGCAGAATACCGCTCAGTTGGATTTACAGGGGAATCTGCGTTATTGATCGAGGAGCGCGAGGAACGGATGCGACGGGCGTTGAAAAAAGCTTTTAAGCCTGAGTTCCTCAACCGTGTAGACAGTATCGTAATATTCAAGCCGTTGGAAGAGGATGACCTTTTAATGATAACGAGCAAGCTGCTTGATGAGATACGGGATAGAATATCATCACTTGGAATTGAAATCTCGTTTGATCCTTGCGTTGCCGAGCTTATCGTATCCGGATACACTGAAAAGGAATATGGCGCAAGGCCGTTAAGACGTGCAATACTCCGACTTATTGAGGACTCGTTCTCAAAAGAAATCATAAGCGGAAGATTTGTTCGCGGAGATAAGGTCAAGGCATTTGCCTCAAATGGCGGTATAGCTTATGAAAAGCAATAAGAGCGAGCTGTCTCATTAATACAGCCCGCTCCAAACGATTTTGGTACAGATTTCGATAAAATATGATACCGTTTTCATGCCAAGTTAGATTCAGGGGCTAGTTTCACGCAAGTGAGACGAGCCCCTGAAAAGTATTATTTTCTGTAAAGTCTTCCGGTCTTTTCAAGGAAGAGGGACATTGCGAGAGTCCAGTCTGTCTGTATGATATCGTAGCCTCTGTCAGCAAGCCATCCCCAACCGCCTTCGGGATCGTATGCAATGGAATAATCATCGGAGTGACCTGCAGCAAGCTGTCTCTTGTAGTTAAATATGATAGCATTTACCCAAACAAGCTTACCTGCCTTATGAAGCTTTTCTATATACTCCTCTGAACCTACTCCGGTGGTTTCATCATCGAATACTACTTCGGCACCGACATAATTGATGTTCCTGCCAAGAAGCATTTCATGTGTTCCATCGTCTTTTTTAACTATGGGAAGATACTGTATCTCAGGAGCATATCCTTCAATAATATCAAAAAGCTCGGGCTTAGGTCCTGTCTTTACAACGATCTGGTCGATAATACCGTGACGACGGATGCAGTCGGACACTTCGCGAGGATAGAGCCAGAATTTATCAATGTTAATATAGCACTTGTTTTTATATCTTTCAAAGATTTCGTCAAGGGTGCATATTCCCCACTCAGTAGATACTCTGTCATAATTCAAATATCTAAGTTCCTTGATTTCTGCATCAGTGAGTGTATTGAAGCAAAGGTCGGGACGTCCAAGATGCCTTATTTCCATATTGGGATGGAAGCTGTAAAGTGTTCCGTCTGCACTTATATTTGCATCCACTTCGATCATATCAGCACCATGACGAACAGCACAATCATAAGCTGCAATGGTATTGCAAGGAATGTTTCCTGCGCTTTCACCTCTATGAGCTACGACTATAATTTTCTCTTTTGCGGTCTGTTGTAGATTCATTGCCATAATTTCCACCTTTCTTTTTTGCCTACTACCATTGGCAGTAAGCTTCATTGATTAAATTATATCATTATTCAAACAAATTTACAATAGTATTTTGAAAAAAATAAACTACACTATTGTATTTTTTCAGCAAATATACCACCAAAAGGAGAATATTATTCATGATGATAATAATAAATGTGCACTATTTACAAGCACTTAACGGGTAATATCGGAGGAAAAACTGCGAGGGAGCCGAGTAACCTCGCCCCCCTCTTGGATATTCAGTGTTTATTGGATATCAGGGGACGGGTCATTAAAAACACATCCCCCAATTTCACCTTATCGCTTTATGCTTCAGCCGCAGATGCCACCACAGCAATTAAGCAAAAGAAGCGCGATTATGATTATCCAGATGATGTTGCTATCGTTAAAAAGCTCACAGAGACAGTTATTCATGGTATTTACCGTACCTTTCTTAGTATCTTTTTGAGCCGGTTTTCCGTGCTCATTAAGATAATATGTCGGTAACTGTCGTTTTGACACGCTTTTTTCGTTTTAATCTTATTTTTCGTCGGGATAAAGTTCAAGAGAGGTTGCGTTCAGAAAATCGTACGCGCCCATCAGAGTATCGGTAGGTATGTCGGCATGATCGTGGCATGACGAGCAGGTAACTCTTATGCAATCATCCAGAACCTCGGCCTCATATTCCCTTTCAGCATCTCCTGATTCACCGTTTCTGTTGCAGGAACAGATAATTGCCTGTTCTGCATCAAGCTCGTTAATTACGAACATTATGATGTCGTATATTTGCGGATCGGTAAGCGTCTGATCGTCCTGAGAGTGAAGTGCCTCAAAGCTCTCTATACCGTTTTTTTCAAGCAGATCAAGTAGCTCGAGTTCATTTCTTGCAAGCTCTGCCTTGACGTGATTTTCCTCGCCGATAAAGCAGATATTAATATCTGAGTACTGACATGTCAAAGTAAAGAGCTCCTTGCCGAAGAAAAGCTTTGGACTGATAAGGTAATTATGCGGTTTTGGACAGACGATACACGGAACACTGAGTCTGATCTTACCGTCATCCGTGTGAATTACGGTCATTTCGCTTTTACCGCAGGTACATTTCAGCTTGAGCATATCCGCACTGAGGGAGAACATTCCCACAATACTTATTACCCCTCCGCCGCAATGCGGACAACGGTATGCCACTGTTGTTTGTTTTGCATCAAGTATCATCAATTATTTCCTCGCAATCATTTGTTGACGCACGCATCTTCTTTCAGTATATGCCGGTGCGCGCACGGCAGTTCAGTTGTTTTTGCTTTCTCTGTGCAAAATGGCATGGAACGGATATTCCATGCCATTTATAGTTATCTGGTTATATTATTTTGTGAGTGAGGTCATGCTCTTTTCATTAAGCTGTACGTCGTACTTCTTTTCAGCAGCCTCAAACCAATCCTCCATGAGAGAATTTACATATGAGGTCTTAGCATCCTCGAACCAAGCCTCGCCTGCATCTCCTACGAAGTACATAACATGCCAACCATACTCGGTCTCGACGAGTCCTGTGTCACCGGGCTTTCTTTCAACGTCCTTATAGTCATCGCCAAGGCAGAAGAGCCAGTTGTTAAAGGGATCGACCATATCACCGTCGTGTACGGAATCATAGAATACGTTGCTATCGTCGGTATGCTCCTCACCGAGTTTTTCAAATGCTTCCTTGGTCTTCTCACCTGCAAGGAAGGTATCAAGGATCTCCTGAGCCTTCTCTTTTGCAGCCTTGCTTGCTGCTGCGATCTCGTCTTCGGTAGCGCCTGTTGCGGTAGCCTCAGGCTTAATAAGAATATGACCTACGTCCTTAGTGATGGACTTGTCCTCGGATGCAGCTCTTACGAGGTAAACGATCTGGATGGTGTACTTACCACTATCCGTCTCTTCCTTTGCGGTGGACTCATCAACAAAAATGGTATCTACAGCTGCTGCAGGAATCTTAACGAGATTGTCCTCGGTTTCTTCCTTTTCGGTTGAATCCTCGTTCTTCTCGGTATCCTTCTCATCTTCCTTATTCTTAAGCTCTGTACCGAATATCCACTTGCTTACATCGTTTGCATTGCTATGAGCTGCATTCTCAACGAAGGAATCCTCGATTGCCTCTTCGACATCTTCATCAGCATCCTTCTTAAGCTCTTCCTCTACAGCCTTCTTAGCCTCCTCTTCGGTCTTATCGGGATTCTTTTCCTTATACTTCTTGAGGTTGGTATCGAAGTTCTTCTTATAGAGTGAATCGTAGGTTATGGGAGTAAGGATCTCCTTAAGTGCGGTCTTATACTCCTCTGCGGTCTTTGCTTCTTTGAGGGTATCAGCGTAGCCCTTGAACTTAGCCTTTTCAGCCTCGTAGTCCTCCTGCGCCTTCTTTTTGGCAGCCTCGTATTCTTCGGTTGTCTTATAGTCTGCTTCCTTTACGGTTGCAAGAGTTGCAGTCCAGGAATAAGTAAGGTAATCTGCGGTAATAAAGTCGCAGATATAGTCGTTGAAATGCTGCTTGATCTGGTCATCGGTTGCACCCTCCTCATAGTCCTCGTTGAGCTGAGAGGAATACTTTGCTGCAAGCTGAGCGAGTTCAAAGCAGTTACGAAGGTCTGATTCCTTAACACCTGAGCCATAGAGTGCGCTGATGTAGCCGCTTGCGGTGTAGCCGCTTTCCTTAGCTACATCTCTGATAGCGTCAAGGGTCTCCTTGATCGCATTGTTTTCCTCGTCCTCAAGCTTTACGCCTGCCTCGAGAGCACCTTCACAGTAAATAAGATACTGCTTGACCTGAGTGGTAGTCATATCTGCAAAATAATCGTACCAGGTATCATCCTTGTCATCGGTCGTCATGGTACAGAGCTGAGCGTCAAGAGCCTTGGAGGTATCAAGTCCGAGATAGCTTGCATAGCTTCCGTAGTTGTTCAGGAAGGTTGTGTACTGTGAGTTAAAGAAGTACTTGAACATTGATCCGTTGACCTTGAAGTTCTTAGTACTCATTACTGTTTTTGCACGGTCGGTTACGCCCGTTTCGGTAATTACGATAAGTCCGATACAGATGGCAAATATAATGATAACGCTGATAATACCTATAAGCGAAATGCGGTTTGCCTGGGACTTTCCGTTATTCTTGGAATTGTTCTTTGCTTTTACATTTCCCATTTTTGTGATCCACCTTTAAACTTAGTTGAATTTATTATGCTTTTCAGCATTTGATTAAGGCAATAGATTTATTATACCTTATATTAGTGATAATCTTATGAACACTGATTGAATATTCAACAAACTTTGCGATTTAATTTGTAAAAAATCAGTTTTGAACGCCATCAGAGTATCACGGGGATTATCATTGGGTTACGATGTGTTTGCTCGTAGAGGTATCCTGAGATACCGTCCTTTAGTCTGCTCTTGAGATGTGCGTAGTCAATATCGTCCCAAGAGTAAAGATGCTTTTCGATAATGTTTTTTGCCATTTTCCTTACGTCCTCCATCAGATGCTCTGACTCTTTGACGTATACGAAACCTCGGGAGACAACGTCGGGGCCTGAGATTATTACTCTGCCCATTTCGTCGATAGCGGTCACTATCATCAAAAGACCGTCTTGTGCCAGATGGCGTCTGTCACGAAGCACTATGCTTCCGACGTCTCCTACACCGTAGCCGTCGACCATAACTCTGCCTGCGGGGACGGTGCCGTTGAATCTTGCTTCCGTTCGGCTTACCTCGAGAACCCTTCCTATATCGGAAATAAATATGCGGCTTTCGTCGATGCCGAGAGTAACTGCAAGCTCCTTATTAGCGGCAAGATGGCGGTATTCGCCGTGGATAGGCATAAAGAATTTCGGCTTTGTCAAAGCCTGCATAAGCTTAAGCTCCTCGCTACAAGCGTGGCCTGAGACGTGAACCTGTTCGGAATCGTGCATTACAAGGACGCCCTTGCGGCACAGCTCGTTGATTATGCGTCCTACCAGCTTTTCGTTACCAGGAATAGGACTTGAGGAAAGCACGACCACGTCGCTTGGGCCGAGAGATACCTGAGAATGCTCTCCAAACGCCATTCTTGAAAGTGCTGACATCGGTTCGCCCTGGCTTCCCGTTGTGATTATGGTCAGCTGCTCGGGATTGTAACGCTTGATATCGTTGATATCAACAAGAATATTTTTGGGTACGTTCATATAACCGAGCTCGGTTGCGGCGCCGACTATATTGAGCATGCTTCTACCGGTTATTGCCACCTTACGTCCGCACTTTGCGCTGATATCGATTATCTGCTGAACGCGGTGCACATTGGATGAAAAGGTTGCGATAAGAACACGTTTATTCTTATTGGTTACAAAAATATTCTCAAGGGTCTGACCGACCTTACGCTCAGATGGGGTATATCCCGGACGTTCTGCGTTGGTCGACTCACACATAAGCAGTAAAACGCCCTTATTTCCGAGTTCACCGAGTCTTGTAAGGTTCATCATCTCGCCTTCGATAGGTGTCAGGTCAAGCTTGAAGTCACCTGAATGGATGACAGTACCTATCGGCGTTGAAATAGCAAGGCAACAGGCATCTGCTATTGAATGATTAACTCTTATGAACTCCACGCTGAACACGCCGAGCTTCACCGTATCACCGGCGCAAACCGTTACAAGCTCCGGAATATAGGACAACTCGTTTTCCGGCTCATCAAGCTTATTTTCGATTATGCCGATGGTAAGCTTTGTACCGTAAACCGGTGTGCGCAGGCTTCTGAGGACGTACGGTATTGCTCCTATATGATCCTCATGACCGTGAGTAAGCACGATACCCCTCAGCTTTTCCCTGTTCTGCTCAAGGTATGTTATATCCGGAATTACCAGATCCACACCGGGCAGATCCTCGTCAGGAAAGCCAAGTCCGCAATCAACGATTATCATATCGTTATCGTACTCAATGACGGTCATGTTTTTGCCGATCTCATTCAGTCCGCCAAGCGGTATTATTCGGATTTTTTTTGTTTCTTTTTTCGCCATGAAATCTCCTTTACTGTATTTCCGCAAGCAAATGAAGCATACGGATGCTATGTAAAATACCTGAGTATTAAAGTTCAATCAAGCCGTCTAAAACGGCGCAAATCATCGGGACTGTTACATAGGTAGCAGTCCAAAAGTTTACACACATATTTTAGTATAGCATATTTAACTTGCGGTGTCAAGAGCAAATATTACAAAATGCCGTTTTTTTATATTAAAGTGATAGCAATAGCCAAATAAGTCCTACAAATCCTCCACCGCTGAGCATTCCTGCAAGAAATTTGACTATGTCTGAAAAGGCGCGGCGTTTATCGGGACGCTCGTGACGG
Organism: Clostridia bacterium; assembly: GCA_017504205.1. Taxonomy (GTDB): domain Bacteria; phylum Bacillota; class Clostridia; order Oscillospirales; family CAG-272; genus HGM12650. The sequence goes on from JAFVRO010000009.1 coordinate 67,261, forward strand.
TTCTGCAGAGTATTCTCCGCTATTATGCGTCCCGCCGCATTTATTATATCCGATTCACTTTTGCCGTTTCTTGCTTCCGTTTTCATTATAAAATAAGCAAATTCAAAATCACTTTGTGTATCGCCTCTTATCACCACTGTTCTGCGCTGACATCCTTTTATCATAACGTACTCCTTTGTTAGTGTTGTTTCAAGTACATTATTGCCGCATTAGCAGTAGTTTAACTTCATTTGTGCAGCGCACTTCGCTAAATGTCGACAACAATCGACAGAGTGCTTGAAAAAAACTGTTAATTTGGTTAAAATTTCCATTTTAACCTATTGACATATAACAAATTTCGATGTATAATTTGTATAAAGACCAAAAATTTACATTTAAATACATTTATCAAACAGGAGGAGCCCAAAAATGAAATCTACCGGAACAGTCAGAAAGGTTGATGAGCTTGGAAGAATCGTGATCCCGATGGACATCAGACAGAATCTTGATATCAAGGTAAAGGATCCGCTTGAGATCTTCGTTGATGGAGACATGATAATTCTTAGAAAGTATCAGCCTGCGTGCATTTTCTGCGGAGACGCTACCGACGTTATCTTTTTTAATGGAAAGAGGATCTGCGCAAAATGTCTTGAGGCGATCAAGGCACAATTTTAAGTCAAGGTGCAGTTTAAAGAAAAAAGGACGGATGCCGTCCTTTTTCTATTCAAGCTTTTTGCGTTGAAAATGCAGTACCGTTGCGATGATATTTCCTGCAAGAACTATTGCGGCGGCAAGGATATAAAGCAGCGGCTTTTGTGTGACAAGGTGCAGATAATGGAGCTTGACGCTATACCACGCAGGGAAAAGGGATGCGGCAAGACCGACGGCAGGGTATTTGTTAACTGCGGCGCCTAATACGCCTGCGGCAAGGAAGGTAACGGCAAGGGTAACATAGGGCTTGATAGCCTCATCCTGATAGAAATGAACGGTTTTGCCATTTTCATCCTCGTATTTTTCAAAATCTTTATAACCTTTTATTATCTGGATCAGTGCCATAAACACCATAATAATAGCGATGGCGTCGATAAATTTTTTATACATTCTCATTGTTTATTCGTCCTTTGAACTTTAGTTACTTTAGTATATCATATTTTCACAGTGAATTCAAGTATCTGTCAAAAGATTTTACTTATCGCCGTATTTTTCGGGGTTGATATCTTTGGAGTTTTATGTTATAATAGTATGTCGCTTACGATAAGACAGCAGACTGAACGAAAGGAATATTCAAATCATGAAATCATTACAGTTAACAGAATATATAAATTCAGGGGCACTTGACGCGACATTTCTCAGGCTTTACGGTGAGAGTGCGATTGTGTTACAGAGACGGCGTTACACGGAGCTGATAGGTGAATTTTGCAAAAACTACGACAAAAACGGTGAAAGAGAGCTGTATCTGCTTTCCGTAGCGGGACGCAGTGAGCTTTCGGGAAACCACACAGACCACAACCACGGAAAAGTAATAGCTGCGTCGATCGATCTCGACATTATTGCGGTTGCGGCAAAAAGCGAGTGCTCTGTTGTGAGACTGAAGAGTGCGGGATTTAATGAGAACTGTGTTGACACAGGCGAATACTTATCTCCTGTTGAAAGCAAATATACATCCTCAGATTCGCTTATAGCCGGAATGTTTGCGAGTTTCAGACAGAAGGGCTACGCGGTCGGCGCATTCGATGCCTGCACCACGTCAAGCGTACTGAAAGGATCGGGGCTTTCGTCATCTGCGGCGTTTGAGGACATGGTGGGAAATATTCTCAACCATCTCTACAATGATGGAAATATCAGCAACATAGAAATTGCAAAATCCGCGCAGTATGCAGAGAACGTATTTTTTGGCAAGCCCTGCGGACTTATGGATCAGATGGCGTGTGCCGTCGGCGGCATAATTGCAATAGATTTTGAGGATCCATCGGCTCCCGTTATTGAAAAGATTGATTTTGACATATCCGCAAAAGGATACAATCTTTGCATAGTCGACACAGGCGGAAACCACGCAGATCTCGGTGAAGATTACGCATCAATTCCTACGGAGATGAAATCGGTCGCGGCATTCTTTGGTAAGGAATATGTACGTCAGTTAAGCATCGACGAAATTTATGGAAGTCTTGCTTCCCTCAGAGAAGCGGTAGGAGACAGAGCTATTCTCCGTGCATTGCACTTTCTTGGTGAGAATGAGAGAGTGGATGCGCAAAAGGCTGCTCTTCTTGACGGAAGGCTTGACGATTACTTTGCAGGTGTTATTGCGTCGGGACGTTCCTCATTCTGCTATCTGCAAAACGTATACACAAACAAGAACGTAAGTGAGCAGGGACTTTCACTGGCCATCTGTCTTGCGGAGAAATATCTTTCCGGAAAGAAAGGAGCTTTCAGGGTACACGGCGGTGGCTTTGCAGGTACAATACAGGCATATGTTGCGCACAGTGATGTCGAGGGCTTCCGCGCTCTGATGGATTCCGTATTTGGAGAAGGCGCTTGCATGGTGCTTTCGATAAGACTTGACGGTGCCGTCAGGATATTATAATATTGAAAGGAAATTCAAATGAGATTCAACAACAGGGGGGACAGGCATTTCCGTGAGCCGTCCGGTGGTGGCAAAAAGCCGATGGATCCCGAAACGTTAAAGAAAAATCAGCGATATATGATAATGATACTGTTCAACTCGATAATATTTATTGGGGTGTATTTTTATCTTAATCAGCTTGAGTTCAGACCGACGTTATTCATATATATGGGAATTACCACGGCAGCGGTATTGGCATACGTCATATACAACAGAGGCTTTTCGCGCCATGGTATAACGCCCGAAATGCTTCCCGACACTATGTCGGCGGTTGAAAAGGTAGAATTTTTAGCCTCACGCGACAGAAGGATGCAGAAATCCAAATGGCTTCTGACGATAATCATTCCGTGTCTGTTCACATTCGGTATGGACTCGTTGGTTTTATTCGTTATACCGTATTTTGAGAGACTATTCAGCTAAAGGCGGTATTGGATTTGGCAAGATTTATTAATTTATATTCAGGATCGTCGGGAAACTGCACTTACATAAGAACGCCCGATGTCCGATTACTTTTCGATGCAGGGCGCAGTGCGTTATTCCTGAAGAGATCGCTTGAATCCGTAGGCGAGAGAATAGAGGATATAAATGCTATCTTTATCACTCACGAGCATACAGATCACACGAGTGCGCTCAAGGTGATCTTAAAAAAGAATCCCCTTCCCGTCTACGCGGCTAAGGAGACCGCCGGAAGGATCTCGGGGATCATGGCAAATGGGGCATGCGGCAAGCTTATATGTTATGACGAGACGTTTGAAATGAGATTTGGTGACACCGTTGTCACCGCATTCAGGCTTTCTCATGACAGCGACAGCTGTGTTGGTTACAGGATAGATTTCGTTGAGGACGGAGTGGCAAGATCATTTGGGCTTATGACGGACACGGGATATGTTACCGATGATGCGCGTAAGGCGCTGACGGGTTGTGAGGCGGTAATGGTGGAGAGCAACCACGACGTGGAGATGCTACGCTACGGGCCGTACCCTGAAATACTGAAGGAGCGTATACTATCGAACCGCGGACATTTATCAAATTGGGATTGCTCGGTATTCTGCCGTGAGCTTGCTGACACGGGAACGAGGTGCTTTATGTTGGCACATCTGAGCGAGGAAAACAATTTTCCTTCGATAGCAAGAACGCAATCCGAGGGGATGCTTGAGGGCACGGGTGCGACCGTTTGCGTGGCGTGTCCCGACACTCCGACGGTGCTTATTTAGTTATTTGATTTTGGAGGAGCTATGATTACTGTCAGGCTGATAGCCTTGGGAAATCTAAAGGAGCAATACTTACGGGACGCGGTCAGCGAATATGCGAAGCGTCTGAAGGGCTTTTGCAATTTCGAGCTTATCCAGCTCAAGGAGGCGTATCTGCCCGACGCGCCGTCTCAAAACGAGATAAACGCCGCGCTTGAGTCCGAGGGTGACCGTATTCTGGCACTTCTCTCCCCTAAAGCGTACAAGATAGCTATGTGTGTTGAGGGGACTCAGCTTTCGTCGGAGGACTTTGCGGCGAAAATTGAGTGGATAACCGTAAATACGTCATCAAGTGAGATAGTTTTTATCATTGGAAGCTCACACGGAATTTGTGACAGAGTAAAGCGTGCGTGTGATTTCAGAATGTCCGTATCAAAGCTTACACTTCCGCATCAGCTTATGAGGGTTGTAATGCTTGAGGCGGTATACCGCGCGTTTAATATTATCAAAGGAACGAAGTATCACAAATAGCAAAAAAACCGCCTCGGCGGTTTTTTTGTTTTATATTATTGGATATTCGTCCTCTTTTTCTTTAACATCAAGAGTCAGGAGCATCCTATCCTTCATGGAGTACGGTATTTCCATTACATAATCAAGCATCAATCTGCCGCCGTTTTCGGTAAGGTTATTGTCTACCGTAACAGTGTGAACCTTCATATCGAAGTTAAAAAAGGAGGTGGTATATCTTGAGCTTGAGGTCTTTCCCTCTTGAAAATCAAAATTGGATTTTACGGTTCCGCTGCGGATTATCTTCAGGCTTTGCGAATCACAGGGGTCAAAAGAGATCATTGAGCGCGTTCCTGCCATTCCTGACGCCTCGGTCTCATTGTATACGACTATGATTCGGTTCGTATCTGCTCTGAGCTGTCCTTCGACGGTGTCCTCGATTATTTCGGTCGGGGTATATTCCACCAGCTTATCTATTTTTACCTGCTCGGCTCCGGGAAGTTCGGAGCAATCGTACTTCAGTGATCTTATTTTTATGGTGACGGGTTTATTGTGGGATTCCATTTTATTCCTCCGTATTATGATACATATATTTTACACAATTCGGGCAAATAAGTCAAGACATATTTATGAATTTCTATAAATCCGCAATCACACCTTGACAAACTGTAGGAAAATGATGTATAATTAACCTGTTAAATTATTTTTTCGGAGGATATTATGGATATTAAAACAATTGTTAATAATCTAAAAAATTGCTCATGCGGCAGGGTACATAATGTAGACCTTGAGTGTGTAGAAATAAGCAGCGGCGCGACTGCGAAGGTTGCAGAAGTACTTGATTCGGTAAATTTCCCGAAGAAGGTATTGGTTGTTGCAGACCGTAATACGGTTGCGGCATCAGGAGATCTTTTCGACCGTCTTATTGAGGGTGGATTTGAATTCAAGCAGTTGATTTACGAGAATATGAAATATGCGAAAATTGAGCAGGTTCGCGAGGTAGAGGAATTGCTCAAGGATGTTGACGGTGTTATTTCCGTAGGTACGGGCTCACTTAACGACATCTGCCGTGTTGCATCGTACAACTGTGGCACGAAGCTCTGCATATTTGCTACTGCTCCCTCTATGGACGGATTTGCATCCGACACAGCTCCTATAGTTGTAAACAATTTCAAAGCATCATTCCAGGCAAAGCAACCCAACGTTATTCTTGCTGACACCAAAATTCTTGCAAAGTCTCCCATTGAGCTTAAATCGGCGGGCTTTGGAGATATGGTGGCAAAGTACATCGGCGTATTTGAGTGGCAGGTTGCAAATCTGCTGATTGACGAATACTACTGTCCCGAGGTTGCTGAGCTTACGATGGAGAGCGTAAGAAAGATGGTAGCACTTGCCGATAAGGTAACGGGCGATGATGAGGAGGCTGCAGGAGCTATTATGGAGGCTCTCGTTATGTCGGGAACCGCTATGAAGTTTGCTTGCTGCTCACGTCCTGCGTCGGGTGCTGAGCATGTTGTATCCCACTATTGGGAGTGCTACAAGCTGGCACGCGGTATCTGGCCCGAATTCCACGGCAAGAAGGTTGGCGTTGCGACCGTAATCATTAACCGCGCGTACAGAAAGTTGTTCGATACATACAAGACCGTATCGGCGCATGAGGACACAACGGATTGGGATGCAGTATATGCGGCGTTTTCACCTGAGCAGATACCTGAGGTCAGAAAGCTTAATACTCCCACCATCACTGATAAGATTGATCCCAGGAGGCTCAGTGAGAATTGGGGCAAGATCCGCGAGCTTGCTTACAACATACTTCCCACAGACGAGGAGCTTATGCGTATAATGAAGCTTGCGGGAGCGGCTACTGAGCTTGATGACATTCACGTCTCCGACGAGCTGCTTGAGGCCGGTATGCGCTATCATTCTTATATGAGATACCGTTTGCTCATAACGAGAATTCTCCCGATGCTCGGCATTGACATTATGGAGCTTGTAAAATAATGGCAAGGGTTACGTCCCGTATTGAAGACGTTTTTGCGGCAGTTGAAACGCTCTGCCGCAAGGCGTCCGCTGAAGGACGGCGCGTATGCGTAGCGATAGACGGACGGTGCGGTTGCGGCAAGAGCACGCTTGCAAGCCAGCTCGCGGAAAAATTCAACGGATGTGTGATACACATGGACGATTTCTTTCTTCCCTTCTCGATGAGAGTTCCCGAAAGGACGTCGTTCCCGGGATGGAACGTACACATTGAACGCTTTGAGCGCGAGGTAGTGCCGTACCTGAAGGAGAACGAGGAATTCGAGTACGGAATATTTGACTGTGGCAGTCAGGAGATTTCCGGGATGAAAAGAGTTGAAGGCAATCTTATTATAGTTGAAGGTTCTTATTCTATGCGTCCCGAGTGGAGGGGGCTATACGGTCTTAAAATATTCGTCACGTCGGATGCGGACGAGCAGCGCATGAGAATACTTGCGCGGTCGGGCCAGACTGTGCTTGAAAGGTTTGAGTCCGTATGGATACCGCTTGAGGAGGAGTACTTCAAGGCGTTTGGGGTTGAGGAGAGCTGTGACTTGGTTTACGAGACGTAGAATGTAAAAATGCAGAAAAGCCTGCGTGTATTTACAAGTGGAGAAATAATTATAACGAATAATTCCCACAGACCGATCAAACGGTTTGTGGGAATTTATTTACATAGGGGCGGTAAGAATGAAGGAAGGCGCCTCGCTGAATTGTAAAATATATGTAGTAAAATAATGATCGCGTTTCAGACTTGAACGTTGCGCGCTCTCCCTCAGTCGCCTACGGCGCCAGCTTCTGATTTAAGCGCAAAGCGCGCGAAATCTTCGGCGCGAAATCTTCGGAGGGAGGGGGACCGCGTTAGCGGTGGAAGGAGAGTGCGGGAGTTACAAAGCTGAATTGTAAAATATATGTAGTAAAATAATGATCGCGTTTCAGACTTGGACGTTGCGCGCTCTCCCTCAGTCGCCTACGGTGCCAGCTCCTGATTTAAGCGCAAAGCGCGCGAAATCTTCGGTGGGAGCCTTTATTTTGCCTATCGCGCAGTGTGGCGATTATTCGAGAGTTTCTTACCGTTTCGAATTTTGATTTCTTTCGTTTGCTATCCGAACTCGGTCACGGGTCTTGTGCTGCAATTCAATGGGAGCCGCTGACCAATTTCTGATATAGTTTCATAAGCTCGGCTACGCAGGTGCTTTCGGTCATGGTTTTGACGTCGAAGCCGTAGGCTTGCATCACGGCACGGTCATTGTTTCGGTCATTTTCTTGCTCCTATAAAAATTAGTTTTAAAACTTTTTCCATCTACGCCTTTATTCTATCACATAATCCGTCAAAAATCAACAGCAGATCAAAATATTCATGCAATATAGTTTGATTAAGGCTATGTCACAACAATCGGAGGATGCCTCTGTGTCATTCTGAGTGAAGCCGGTCCGAGATCCCGCTGACGCGCTTTTGCGGCTTGCCGCAAAAGTTCGGCTTCGCTCAGGATGACACGGGCCGGGGCCGTCGAATAAAGA
>JAFVRO010000010.1 GCA_017504205.1 Clostridia bacterium
CTACGAACTCAGAGGTGAGCAATACTATCCCTTGCTTGAACTCCCCGAACAAAAGGAAATCGGCAAGTACGGAAGATTGCACCTCGAATATCTCAAAAAGCATCGCAAAGGGCATTATACTAATCTTCTCTCGGAAGGTACACTCAATGAAAGACTCTATGAGATCAACCTTGAAGCAAACGAAATGATTGAAACCATCATTTTCCGTCTTGCTGCTGAAAGAGGTATCGACGAGGATTTGAAAGCTCGTGATATGCTCCGTTGGGTTGCTGAAATGAACAACATTAAGGCAAGTGCCGAAGAAATCGTCTTGCGGGAGGTGGTATATGTATGATTAGTATGATAAAAGAACTATGGCGTGGCAATATCTGTCCTCAGACCGATAGTCGCAACAACTCTCCCGAAATGAAAGAACTAATGGAATATATGGCTCGACATCACGATAACCTACTCAAAACGATGACCGACGAGCAGAAAGAAGTCTTTGAGAAATTCGATGATTGTTGGAGCGAGTATATGAGCCTCGCCGAAGCATCCATTTTCGAGTATGCTTTCAAACTCGGGATGCAGATTGCTATTGAAACGTTAACTGAATAAGCAATGAGGGCTAACGGAAACAAAACCGTTAGCCCTAAAACATTTCACAAGTTATTTATCGCATTTATCCCATTCCTTTTTCAGTATCGCATACTGATAGGTATTCTCGTAGATAGGATCGCCGTTTTCGTCATTCACAAAGGATATGAACTCCATAAATAATCCTTCTTGTCGCATACCGAGCTTTTCGCAGAGCTTCTGACTTGCAATATTATAGTCCTCCGTATATGCATAGAGCCTACGTGCGCCTTTCTCATTAAAAAGATAGTCGAATACAGCGTTTGCCGCTTCATATGCATATCCTTTTCCGTGATACTCCTTATTCAGCATCCAACAAGGGCTATACGTATCGTCGGAATATCCACCCTCCGAGTCTTCTTCCTCCATACCTTCTCCGTCGGGATGAACGAAGATCTCACCAATCACCTTGCCGGTATCCTTCAGTTCAATCGCGAAATAGCAATCGTTTTCCATACGCTTTACGGCGTCCTCTTTGGCTTCATCCATCGAGAATATTTTCATATCAAAAAAGCAATGCACCATCGGCTCGTGCAGATATTCAAACAAGTCCGCCCCATCGTTCTCCGTAAACGGACGAAGTATAAGTCTTTCTGTTGTAATCATAGTCAATCCTCCTAAATTTTATTGAGTTCTCTTTGCTTTGATATTGGTATTCAATGTCAGATAAAGCATAACCGTAAATATTGCACTTAACGTACATGATGCAAGCGAGCTAAGCCAAACACCATCGAGTTCAAGGAATGGCGTAAGGATAAACAATGCCGCGATGGGAAAGACGAGTGTACCGAAGAACGAAGTAAGAAGCGACCTTGCAGGGCGTTCAAGTGCCGTGAAATAGGACGAGAAGCACATATCCACCCAACCCGTAAGATAGGAAAGTGAGAACAGCTTCATACCGATGATACTGACCGCTAAAAGCTCGGTATCCTCGGGCTTGATGAACAAGGGCGCAACGTATTGACCTGCGAACATCATAAATAGGAGCGAAGCGGAAGAAAGAACTATTGCACCAAGTATGATGCGACGGAAAATTGCTTTGACCTTATCCATCAGCCCTGCGCCGTAGCAATAGCTGATTGCAGGTTGGAGCGAGTCAGCCATACCGAACACGAGCATACCAATAATGCTATCCACGTACATAATGACCGAGAATGCAGCCACCGCCGTTGTGCCACCGTATTTGAGCAAAAAGAAATTGAATACGATAGACATGATCGACATAGAGATACTGCTGAAAAACTCGCTTGAACCGTTGACGAGTATGCGGAAGAATACTGCTTTTTCCACCTTGCCTTTGGTATAATACAGATCCATACGCTTCTTTCGGAAAAGAATGAGTGTAATGACCGAGCCAAGAGCCATAGCAAGACAACTTGTAAATGCTGCCGCCCATACGCCTTGACCAAGGAAAACAATCAGGATTACATCAAGAACGATATTGAGTGCTTGTGTTCCTATGCTTAACCACATAGAAAGCCGTTCCTTACCGCAAGCGCGAAGGTAGTTGTCGGTGGCGTGGTAGATCAGCATCAACGGAGCAAAAGCAGCGTAAACACGAGTGTAGGTAATGCCGTATTCAATAGCCTGCTCGGTAGCTCCCGGTGCAAGAAACCGCACAAACGGCTCGGCAAACAGAAAAGCAACAGCACCTACAATGCAAGAAATCAAGAAAATGAGCTTTAGTGTGAAGGTAAACACCTGCGATGCTTCTTCACGCTTCTTTTCTCCGAACAAAATCGAGATGCGTGCAGATGCTCCCGTGGCGATCAGATTGGCAAAGCCGAACACGATCATAATAATCGGCATAATCAAATTAATGGCGGCAAGAGCATCCTCACCGATAAAGCGACCAACGAATAATCCGTCTGCAATCTGATAGAGCGCACCAAACGCCATTGTTATCATAGACGGCACAGCGCAACGGAAGAATAGCTTCGTTGGCGGTAATTTTTCAAAAATCTCGGAATCCATAGTGAAAAAACCTCCTAAAAAACAAAAAATACCCGGTAACGCTAAAAAGCGAAACCGAGCGCACTCGACACCTAATCCGGTATGCGGCCTGCAGGATTTTATCCTACGATCCCCTGACGTTACGACGTCCTACCTCCAGTGACCAAAATATTCAACGAAGATATTATATCACAAAGATGTGGATATGTCAAGCAAACGGTTGAAATATTCATAAAAGTATGGTATAATAAACTCATCGATAAATAAGAATTTGTTAAACTGACTGACGTTCTCGTGTCAAAGGTATTGACAGAAACGGCAAAATATGATATAATTATTCGAATGAAAAATATTAAGGAACCAGCTGACTGCAGAGGACGTTGGTTCCTTTATGCTTTTTTGAGGGAAATCTTATGGTTAGAAAAAAGAAATATACACTTTCAACCACGCAGATCATATTGCTCAGCTTTCTCGCGACCATTCTCGTAGGAAGCGGACTTTTAGCATTGCCGATCAGTTCCGCAAGCGGTGAAGCCGTGCCATATCTTGACGCGCTGTTCACGGCAACCACCTCTACCTGCGTAACGGGTTTGGTTACACTTCCCACGGTATCCACGTGGAGTGTGTTCGGGCAAATCGTCATATTGCTTTTGATACAGGTCGGCGGTCTTGGTATCATCACCATTATGTCGGGGCTGATGCTTCTTCTAAACAGAAAAATGGGCATCGGTGACCGATTGCTCATTCAGGATGCCTTTAATCTCAATACGATGTCGGGACTTGCAAAATTCGTGAAAAACGTGCTGTTCGGCACGCTGATCATTGAAGGCATCGGCGCTCTGTTGTATATGCTCGTATTTGTTCCCGAGTTTGGTGCGAGAGGTATATGGATATCGGTATTTAATTCGGTTTCAGCCTTTTGCAACGCAGGTATTGACATTATCGCAGAAAACAGCCTTTGCAATTACGCAACCAATCCGCTGATCAATATTGTCACCTCTGCGCTCATCATTCTCGGAGGACTTGGATATATCGTATGGTGGGATGTGCTTCGTGTTGTTAAGAGCCGTTCGCCAAAGAACAGAAGGATATTCAGGCATCTGACCTTACACTCAAAGATTGCCATTACCGTTACCGCAGGACTCGTTCTTGTCGGTGCTATCCTCATATTTGTTTTTGAATATTCTAATCCGTTGACCATTGGAGAGATGTCCTTATTCGATAAAATTCAAGTTTCCTTCTTCCAATCGGTTACCACGAGAACCGCAGGCTTTGCCTCCGTTCCTCAAGAAAATCTGACAAATGCCTCTACCGCCGTGTCTATTATTTTGATGTTAATCGGTGGCTCACCCGTGGGAACGGCAGGCGGTATGAAAACCGTCACTATCGCCGTTCTTGTTTGTTCGGCATTCGCTACGATCCGAAATAAGAATAACGCAACACTCTTTGGTCGTCGTATTTCCGAGGACTCGGTAAAAAAAGCGGTTGCCGTAGCGGTTACGTTTCTCACCATCTGCGCTACCTCAACCGTTCTCTTTATGGCAACGAGTAATGCTTCTGCCATTGATGCGGTCTATGAAACGGTCAGCGCAACGGCAACCGTCGGTCTATCACGTAATCTAACAGCGACGCTTAACACGTTTGGAAAGTTAATTATCATCGTAACGATGTATTTCGGCAGAGTCGGCCCCATATCACTTGCGGTGGCTCTTGGCAGAAAGAATGAAAGTCAAAACGTGATTTCCGAGCCGACGGAAGATATCAGTATAGGATAAAGGAGAAGAACAATGAAAGCAAAGAAAACATACGCAGTCTTCGGACTTGGAAGATACGGCACAGCTGTGGCAAAAGAGCTTGTAGAGAACGGCATGGAGGTCATAGCAATTGACACCGACCAAAAAATCGTCAACGATACAGCGGCATACCTGCCCGTATGCAAGTGCGCTGACGTGACCGATGCCGAGGTCATTTCACGCCTCGGGATTGGAAGTATTGATACGGTCATTGTATGTATGGCAAGTAACCTTGAAGCGAGTGTTATGGCTGTCACGCTTTGCAAGGAGGCAGGCGTTAAAACCGTTATCGCAAAATGCGCCAATGAGATGCACCAAAAGATATTGCTCCGTGTGGGCGCGGATCAGGTCGTGTTTCCCGAAAACGAGTCGGGCATCCGCCTTGCCAAGAACCTATTAAGCTCGGGCTTTATTGATATGATCTCTCTGTCGCGTGACGTGTCTATGGTGGAGATTGACGTAAAGGACGAGTGGTGCGGAAAGAACTTGATAGAATTAAATCTCCGTAGAAAATACGGATTCAATATTGTTGCTGTCAAGAAAGGCGAGAAGGTCAACGTAAATGTCAATCCCGAGCAGTTGCTTGATGCGGAAACGACGCTGATCGTTATCGCAAATACCGCAAAGCTTGGAAAGCTAAAGTAATATTCTTTGTAAAGTTAAATCTGTTTGAATGGTTTTATTTATATCATAAAGGAGAGAAC
>JAFVRO010000011.1 GCA_017504205.1 Clostridia bacterium
CTTCATTCTTTTCCGCTTGATTATATTACAAGCTTAATCCGCTGTGAAAGTGGTATTATTGAATACAACGTTTTCCGCCAATTTTACGATGGGTGCGTCAATTTTGCGTCCCCACGCGGCAGGGCCGTGCTTTTTATAATCGGGCAAAACGCTTTCGGCTACTTTTACAAAGCTGCAATCGGTAAAGTGTATATTCTTTATAACGTAATCCTTGTTGCCATGGATATACGGGAACTCAAGACCTCTTGCATGAATGTTCGAAAAGAAAATATTCTGTACCGCCTTACAGCGCGAATACTCGGACGGACTCAAGGTTATTTTTACCGGGTGAGCATAAATGTCATCCATTATGATATTATTGAAGCTGAGATTTTCAATAACCGAGTCCTCGCGGCCGTGATCAGGCACTTCTGCGTTGAATCTGGGCAACGAAATTCCGATTCCCGTTACAGTATCGGTCATAACTATATTTGAAAACGTACAGTTTCTGATTACACCGTCTCCCATCCAGCCAATGCGGATTCCGTTGGCGTAGCTTGTCAGATTGCAGTTGACAACGGTTACGCGCTCACAGACCTTGTTCTCGGGCAAGGACAGATTGTTGGCGCGCACGATTATGCAGTCGTCCCCACAGTTGATGTCACAATTTGATACGGTTACGTTTCTGCTGGAATTGATATGTATTCCGTCGTTGTTGGGATACTGAACGTTGGCAAGTATCTTACATTTGTCAAAGGAGACAAAGTCGCAGTCGTGTATCCAATAAGACCAGCCCGACGGTTGATTCTGCATGGTAATGTTTTCGATTCTGACGTTTTTACATCCGGTGAAAAAGACTACTCTGGGAGGTGTGGGCAGATCCAGTCTCTGGTATTCCCATCCCGTCCAATCCTCACCTTTCTTTTCAACAAAGCAGGAGCCGTTGCAATCGATGGTTCCCATTCCGGTGATAGAAATATTCTCGCAACGCTCAGCAAAAATAAAGCAGGCGTTTCTGTGTCTTGGCAAATTATAGGATTCTACATGAACAACATCGTTTCTTTCGGGGAAATCGTTACAATCGGAAGAGCCCAATAAGCAACCGTCTGCCTCAATATGAAGCTCAACGTTGCTTCTTAAGCAAATTGTGCCGCTCAGGTACGTGCCTTCTCCGATAACAACGCGTCCGCCTCCGTGTTCCGCGCATTCGTCTATCGCTTTTTGGATTGAAACCGTATTCAAAGTCTCGGCATCACCAATAGCTCCGTAATTCTTAATATTAAACTCTCTCATATAATATCCTCCTTAAAATTCTTATATTGTTTAACCATTATAGCAAATGCTAAACGGTTTGTCAAGTTTTATGGAGAAAAGTACTCAGAACGTGCTGAACGCGCGCGTTCAGCTTGAGGTTGTTTTTCGCTTCACTTTCCCTCGCTTGCGTTTTTTGCCGTTTGCTTTGCGCCCCCAATTTTCTTTTCTTGCAACCTCAGTTCTGTTTCTCGTCATCAACCATCTGAGTTGAAAAAAGACACCCACTCTGTGGGTGTCTTTTTTCAACTGGGATAGCTGGACTCGAACCAGCGAGATGTCAGAGTCAAAGTCTGATGCCTTACCGCTTGGCTATATCCCAATACTGTAAAATTATATCACAAATATCGGGTTATGTCAACAGATTTGAGAAATCTTTTTACTTTTTTTAGCAGACGGTTCGACTTTATGGGTTAAGCGTCAGCTCTGCCCAGAGAAGATTGTGGTCACTTTCGGTTTTTATCTCAAGAATGCCCGAATCTGTTATGCTCCAATCCTTGTGAACGATAATATCGTCGATGTCACTGCCCGTTCTCGGGAAGGTCGGATATATCCCCGGATTGACGAGTTTTGAGGACGTGATGACCGTGCGGTCGGGGTGTCTTGTATTGAAATCTCCCGTAAGGATGAAGCCGCGGCGGGCGTCGATCGCCTTATCTATCTGTTCAAATTGCACCGTCCTTGCGTCGCGCGACTCGACGGACAGATGCGTATTGTAAAAATCGATCCCTGCCCCATTCACGTTGATAACGGCGTGACCGTATGCGCGTCCCTCATGACCTTCAAAAGTCCTGAGCTTCACCGCCTCGTACTCCACGATGGGATACCTGCTCATTATTGCCGTGCCGTATTTTCCGCCTTTGTAATCTATCGCGGGCGTGAATTTATAATACTTATACCCTGCCGCCTCTGAAAAAAGCTTCAGGGTGTCAAGCCCCTTTGCTCTTTCGGTGCAGACGTCAACCTCCTGAAGCCCGACAACGTCAAGCTCAAGCGGATCTATAAGCTCTGCAAGCCGTGCCATATCGTGCTTAACGCAGATACCGTTTTTTATATTGAAGGTCGCCACTCTCAGCGTCAATGCTCCCATATGTTTTTTCTCCTTCGACATAATACGCATTAATTGTAGCACAAAAGCCGCACACTGTCAACCGCTTGGCGGCAAAAAGGGCTGTCTCGCTTGCGCAAGACAGCCCAAAAATCACTTTGGAAAAATGAATTATACGATATTCACCGCATAGCAGAACAGTATCTCTCCGTAATACCCCGGTTCGGTAACACCGCCCTCGGGCTCGGGATAGTGTACCACGATGTATCTGCAATAGGTATTTCCGGGAACAAGATCGTCGAGTGTCAAAGGTTCCTGCTCGCTCGTGTGTTTTCCAAAAACGTAATAGCAATCCTTTGTTACCTCACCCTTCAGGCACTCAACCTTTACGACCTCTTCTGCTTCTTCCGGTCTGTAAGTTATTTCTGCCATTCCGGGCCATCTGTCATTCGGTATATAGCTTTCGGGGTCAAATACAACCGCGTATAGTTTGCCATCGGTGCCTTCCTCGTACCAATGTGTTGCCCATTGATCCAAATATATCGTTCCCCAAGCGGTCTCGCCGTTGACGGTCAGATACAAAAAATCGTTTTTGGAGGCATTTTTCTGTATATATTCATAAGACTCCGGTCTTACAAACTCCGTCTCCGATTCAGGCTCGGTAACGCTGTCTTCTATCGTTTTGTCCCCCGATTCAATGGGGTCGGAGTCGCTTTCGGGAGAGGTGTTTTCACCATCCCCCTCTGTCCCGGGGCCGGGATCGTGAGGCTTCATATCGCAGGAAAACATCGTAAAACACAGTGTGGTAATTAAAAGCAACAGTAATAGTTTTTTCATATGTTCCTCCTTTTCAGATACTTTTTCTATTCAAGCTCCCGGCAAATGCAGACCTATTCCACTCCGCCGATTATATTATACACAATAAATATTAACGATCAACAAACTCGCCGTAAATTGTGCGTACATATTTCAAATGATTTTCGATATTTTTGTACATTTCGCACAATTCAAAGAAAGGTATTTATGCAAAAAAGAGAGAACGCCCTGTAAGACGTTCTCCCTGAAATTTGTAATTTTCTATATTGCGCAATGGGAATATTTCCCTGCTCATTCCGCGCTTCCAAGAAACCTCGCAAGGAACTCCTTCGTTCTCTGCATCTTGGGGTTGCCGAACAATTCGTCGGGTGTTCCTTCTTCGAGAACCACGCCGCCGTCCATAAATACCACGCGGTCGGAGACCTCCTTGGCAAACGCCATCTCGTGGGTGACGACTATCATGGTAAGTCCCATTCCCGCAAGTCCCTTGATAACGTCAAGCACCTCGCCGACCATTTCGGGATCAAGTGCGGACGTGGGCTCGTCGAAAAGTATTACCTCGGGGTTCATGGAAAGTGCGCGGGCGATAGCGATTCTCTGCTTCTGACCGCCCGAGAGCTGTGATGGACGCGCGTTAACGTACGCGCTCATACCTACGCGCTCAATGAACTCTCTTGCGACCTTTTCCGCCTCCTCGCGTGTCCTTTTAAGTACCTTGATCTGCGGACGGACACAGTTTTCAAGCGCGGTCATATTGTTGAAGAGGTTGAACTGCTGGAATACCATTCCGACAGATGCGCGATAGCTTGACAGATTCAGCTCGGTCACGCTTGTGCCTTTGTAGTATACCTTGCCGCCCGTGGGCTCTTCAAGAAGGTTGATGCAACGCAGCATCGTGCTTTTTCCCGAGCCTGACGAACCGATAACACTGATTATCTCGCCTTTTTTCACCTCGAGGTCGACGCCGCAAAGCACCTTGTGATCGCCGAAGGTCTTTTCAAGGTGATCCAGCTTTATAACTGTATCTGTCATACCGAATCCCCTCCTTTGACACGGATCTCCGCCTTGGGATCCGACTGTGAGCCGCAAACGACGTAGTTTTCACTGCCGCTGAGCTTTTTCTCGATAACTCTGAGTATTCTCGTCACGGTAAAGGTCATTATGAAATAAAGCACACAAACGACCGTATATGCCTGGAAGGTCTGGAAGGTCATAGTCTTGATCATGCCTGCCATATAGTAAAGCTCCGCGATACCTATTACGTTGAGCACTGACGTATCCTTGATATTGATAACGAACTCGTTACTGACGGAAGGAAGGATATTCTTCATTACCTGAGGGATGATGACGTTGAACATGGTCTGAACGTGAGTCATACCGACGGAATACGCGCCCTCAAACTGTCCCTTATCTATGGATATGATACCGCCTCTGACTATCTCAGCCATATAAGCGCCCGTGTTGATGGACACGATGAAGATACCCGCCGGGATAAGAGGCAACGTGCTTCCGCCGTTCATAAAGGCGTATCCCCAATAGATGACCATCGCCTGAACCATCATAGGAGTGCCTCGGAATATTTCGATATATACGGCGATCACGGCGTTGATGACCTTCTGAAGTATTTTCAGTGCGCCGTTCTTTGACAATGGTATGGTGCGGACGATACCCGTCAGGAGTCCTATGATAAGACCCACCACCGTACCGACGAGCGCGATCAGCATAGTAACGCCGATACCCTTGAGCAGAAAGGGGTAATACTTTACCACTATCTCCCAGACTTGCACAAAAAAGTTCATTTTTTCAAATTCCTAACTGTTTTTTATTAGCCCTGAGTCTTGTAAATAATAACGAGATTGGAGTTGTAGTAGCACTCGGTGAAGTCTACCTCTTCTTCTCTCTCAGCCGTAGGGCTCATGCCTGCGATGATGCCGTCAACTGCGCCGGACTGAACTGCAGGAAGAAGTGAATCCCACTCGTACTGATAAACCTCAAGCTTCATACCAAGCTCTGCGGCGATGTACTTAGCAACCTGTACGTCGTAGCCGTTTGCATACATTCCGCTCTTGCCACTGATCTCAACTGCGCCGTTAGCCGCGGTGGTCTGTGTCCAGTTGAAGGGCTTGTACGCGCATTCCATAGCGATCTTGAGAGTGCCGTTTGACGTGTCGGTCTTGTCGGACTTGAGAGCAAGCTCGCCGATCTCGGTCTCCTCGTTCTCACTCATGGTAACGATCTGTTTCATAAGAGCCGCTCTGGTCTCAGCAGAGATGGACTCGATAATGGGGTTGACCTTTGCAACCATATCGGAGCCGGTCTTGAATGCAACTGCAATACCCGTCTCGGCATCCGTTGCGGTAAAGCCTGTGGAGTTGTTTACGAAGGGGAGATATTTGAGCGTAGAGTCAGCGGCACAAACGGAAAGAGCCGTGGGTTCCTCGGCAACGTAGCCGTCGATAGCGCCCGAATTAAGTGCGTTGAGAAGGTCGGTGAAGTCGGGATAATCCTTAACGGTAATGCCCTCGATCTGTCCGAGTGCGGTGAGGTGGAAGGTGTCTGCCTGAGCCGCGATGGTCGCGCCCTTGAGATCAGCTATCTTGGTAGCACCGCTGATGTCGGTCTTTTCTCTGCCTCCGCAGGAAGCAAGACATGCGCACAGAAGCACGCAGATGGTTAAAATTGAGATGATTCTTTTCATTGTTGTTTTCTCCTTAGAAAATATTTTTTCAAAAAAGAACGGTCGAAGCAAGTGCCCCGACCGTTTATAAAACAACCGAACGTGTAGCACTCCACAAGAATACTTGTGACAGTGGACGTGATATTCTTACGCCCCCCAACGCGCCCCTCTCCGTAAAAGACACGTTTCGGCAACAGTACCTTTCACCGTCTCCCATTGACCCGGATGTCCGCAGACGGTTACTGTTTACTGATGCACCTCTAACAATTCTTTGATTCGACTATTCAATTTTATACTATTATATCACTGTATCCGCGTTCTGTCAAGCGTTAAATTGAACGAAAGTTGAATAATTATGCAAAAGTACGTTGTTTTTGTTGCTCAAAAGAAGGAGTATACAAATTTTATTCTATAAAATCGTCACAAGCCCACGACCGTAATGCTTTCCCCTCGCCCACCGAGATATGTAACGAGCAGGCGGTGGCTGCCACACGGCTTCAGCGTCTTGTTTTTAATCAACCTTTATCCGTGTCTAAATCAAATTTCTGCAACTTTTTGCATATAAACCCTTGACAAAAGCATAAACTTGTGATATAATGCTCAAGTAATCAAATACGGCGCCATGGCCAAGCGGTAAGGCAAAGGTCTGCAACACCTCTATCCCCGGTCCGATTCCGGGTGGCGCCTCCAAACAAAATAGCACTGCTCTCGCAGTGCTATTTTGTTTGGAAATGAAGCGCGCTGACGCGCATGAAGTGAGTTGCTAAGCAACTCGTGAAGCAAGGCTTTGCCCTATGAAGCGAACCTTCGGATCACGGTGAGGTTCGTGTGCTTTTTTTCAGGTCTTGCAGGCCACCAAGAAGTGTGATATAATAATCTGTAACAGATGTCAAATTACAGAAAAAGTGAGGAGAATGAAAATGAAGGATAACACACTATCCATTCCGCGTCCGGAGCATCCCGAGCCGCAATGGGAGCGGAAAAATTGGAAAAATCTGAACGGAGAATGGCAGTTTGAGACCGACTACGGTGTAAGCGGCGAGGCGCGCGGGCTGCATCAGGCCGACAGCCTGGCGCAGAGAATCATGGTTCCTTTTTGCCCCGAGTCCTCACTGTCAGGCATTCAGAATACCGATTTTATGCTGCAGGTATGGTACAAGCGAAGTGTGGAATTTGATCTGTCCTCTCTTAAAAATAAGCGAGTGATCCTGCATTTTGGCGCAGCGGACTACCGGACAACAGTTTGGATCAACGGTCAAATGGCGGGTGTTCCTCACGTAGGTGGACAAAGCGCATTCTCTTACGATATCACGCCTCTGCTACGGGATGGTGCCAACGTGATCACGGTGGCTTGCTTTGACGATACCCGTGCCGTACAGCCGAACGGAAAGCAGAGCCGCTCCTATCGCTCTACCGTTTGCCATTATACCAGAACTACGGGGATATGGCAGACGGTGTGGTATGAGATCGTGCCCGAGAGCTATATTTTATCCGCCCGTTACGATACCGATATTGAAAACGGGATCCTTTCGGTGACCGCGGAGCTATGCGGCAAGGGGGATCTGGGAATCGAGGTCTACTACGAGGGAAAAAAGGTAGGCGAGGGGTTCCGGCGGGCGCAGGACAAGGTTGCGCACATGGAGATCGCGCTGTCTGAGACGCATCTTTGGGAGATCGGCCAAGGAAGGCTGTATGATCTCGTTCTCCGTTTCGGTGAGGATGAGGTGTTCTCCTATTTTGGCATGCGGCACGTGGAATTGCGCGACGGCAAGTTCTATTTGAACGGCAAGAGCGTATTCCAGCGCCTGGTGCTTGACCAGGGCTTTTATGCTGACGGGATCTGGACGGCCCCGACGGAAGAATGCCTCTATCGGGATATTGATCTGGCAATGGAAGCCGGCTTTAACGGTGCAAGGTTCCATCAAAAGGTGTTTGAGCCCCGCTCGTTTTACCATGCCGACAAAAGAGGGTATTTGGTGTGGTGTGAGACCGCCAACTCCGGCATGGATTACTCGGACATGGCGACACTGAACGAGTTTTTATCGCCCTGGCTCGACACGATGAAGCAGCGCTACAATCACCCGTGTATCATAACGTGGTGTCCCGTCAACGAGACCTGGGACAGCGGCCCCCTGCAAAAGCGTGCCGACCCGCGGTTTTTGTATGCGGTATATACCGAGACCAAGCGCTACGACCCCACACGCCCCTGTGTGGATACCAGCGGACTTTACCACGTGATCACCGATATATTTGACGTGCATGACTACGAACAGGATCACGAGGTCTTCAAGGCGCGCTACGATGAGCTTGCTCAGGGCGTGATCCACAACAAATACAGCAGTCGGCAGGTCTGGAACGGCGAGCCGTTTATGGTTTCGGAGTTCGGCGGTATCGGCTACAAAATGGAGCACAACGGATACAGCGGCGGACGGAAGACTCCTTGGTGCCATCGCAACGTATGGTCGCCCGAGGAGTTCTACGAGGCCTATCAAAAATGGGTGGACGTGATGCTGGACAACCCGAGAATATTCGGATTCTGCTACACGCAGCTGACCGACGTGGAGCAGGAGCAAAACGGCTTTTTTGAATATGCAACCAGAAGGCCGAAGGTCGATCTTGCTCCTCTGTATGCGATCAATCAGCGCAAAGCGGCGGTGGAGATATGAAAAGCTTATCTTCTAAAATACCGGCAATGATAGCTATGCTTATTGCTATATTTAGCTTGGGATTGTTAATCACTGCGTTCATTGTATCTATTAATGAAGTTGAACCCGAGAGCGGTGTTAGCAAATCATTTGCTTTTTGGGTGTATGCCGTTCTAACTTCAATATTGAGTTTAATCTTCTATTCTGTAGATGCGGTTATATCTGTCATAAAGGCGTTTTTGAGAATCCACCCGATATTTAATATTGTGTTAGCATTGATTCTTGTTGGTGCAATTCCCATGATGTTATTTGTCGGCGCTAATCTTGGTATTAATATTTACATATATTTTTCGTATTATTTGACAATTTTCGTGCTTGAAATTGTTTCTATTATTAAGCATATAAAATTATCTCGAATTGATAAGAATTCAGATGTAGAACAACCATTAGGGCGTCAATAAAACGCGGCATCTTTTTTGTCAACACGTGCCAGAAAAAAGAGAGCAAGTCGATGACTTGCTCTCTTTTTACAACTAAATCCGCCGATGGCGGATGAAATCGCTACGCGATGAAATCTTGCTTCGCAAGGTTAAGGAGCGGCGGATTTAATTTCATCTGAGGCGGCACGCCGAAGATTTCATCCGAACAAAGAATTGCGAAGCAATTCGCGAGGATTTCATCGTGCTTCGCGCGATTTCATTAAAACACTCTTCGTTTTACGCCGTTTTTCGGCACTTTGCTCGCAAAGTGCGGCTTTTCTTGAAATTCGGATTTTCGCGCAAATAAAAAGATGCCAATTGGCATTTTCGGACAAGGGAGTAGAAGTGAACCTTTACCACACCATTTTCACGGTAAATATTGAAAAATATCAGAAAATATGATATAATTTATTTAAGAAAGGCGGTGGAGATATGAAAATCAATATTAGTGAATTGTTTAAGTATCGTCAATACATAGATGCTCCTGTTTGCTACTGCTTGGATAGAAAAGATTATAAAGTATGTGATATTTCTGTTTATCAAACCGAACCCGACACACCTTTTCAAAGATATATATATTTATTACAGGTAGACGAAAAAACAATTCAGGATAACTACATTCAATCATTAAATGATAAACATATTTTACGCGAATACCAAAACACGAATCTTTGTTTCAATGCCTTTGTTGATGATAAAGCTCTTTGGGAAGATTGGTGGAAATACTATACTACGGCAATATTTGAACTTGAAAAAACATGGTGTGAAGAAAATAATATTGCCTATGTATATGATTTATGATGGCATCTTTTTTGTCAACACGTCTCAGAAAAAAGCATATCTGCAACGCAGATGTGCTTTTTTTCAACGAAATTCGCCTTCGGCGAGTGAAGATTTCGCCAAAGGCGAAATCCGGCTTCGCCAAGTGAAATAGCTTCGCTGTGAAATATTTGCTTCGCAAATGTGAAGGGCGAATTTCATTTCACATCGAACAAAGTCGCAAGCGACGGGAGATATTTCACAATTCCGTAAGGAAATTATTTCACATTTGGCAGCGCCGAATATTTCACTTTACAAACGCCCCAAAGTGTGCTATAATAAAATCAGAAAGGCGGTGGAGTATGGAAGTTGTTCTATATGAATTCGGTTTTGACTATGTTAAAGTGCTCGGTTTTTTGCCCATATTGATGGTCGGATTGGCTTTTTTCTTTGCTGAAAAATTGATAGGCAACGCTCATACTTCTTCAACTATTAGCACAAACCTTAGTACAAAAGAAATTTCACCAAAAATATTCAAGATGACAACTCGTTGCATAGGCGGCTTTTGTGCAGTTGTCTTTGTAATCTTTTTTGCATTACATATTTCTGAATATAACGCGTACAAAGATATGTTGGAAACAGGTAGCGTTTCAACCGCGCAAGGATACGTTGAAAATTACTCACCGCTCCCCCCGGACGGAAAAGGAACCGAGAATTTTGAGATCAATGGAGTCTATTTTGCGTATAATGATGCTGACGGAACAAACGGTTATAAAAAAACAGCCGATCGCGGCGGTGTGATAACACACAACGGGCAACACTTGATAATTAGATATGTAACAAGAGAAGATGGCGAAAATATTATTCTTTACATAGCAGAAATAGAGTAGTAGGCATCTTTTTTGTCAAGACGAGCCAAAAAATTCCGTACACGCGAGTGTGCGGAAATTTTTACTTTTTCACTTTTCACTCTTCACTTTTCACTAATTCGGCGTGTACGGATTTTTTGAAGGTAATAGGTAATAGTGAATAGTGAAGAAGTTAATTAGTTGGTGTTGAAAAACGCCCCAAAGTGTGATATAATAACTATGCTACACAAAATTTAATTAACAAGCTTATGCGAGTGGACCCTCTATTTTTACAGGGAGCTTTCTTCTTATACCCAAATCTCAATATGAAATTTGGCAAAAATGCAAATTCCATAGGTGATATATTTAGATACATATTCAGCTCGTATTTATAATATAAATTTTGTGTCGCAGCTACCGGAGGTGTGCGCTTTTGGCGCGCGGCTTCGTTACGCACTTTTTACTTTGGGAGGGAAAGACATGAAAAAAGCTTTGGTAGTGCTATCCGCAATTTTTATCTTAATCTCATTAGTTATCAGCATGACGGTCTTTACGTCGGCAGCCACTGTCCACAGCGGTACATTCAGCGGAAGTCTGACGTGGAAGTTTAACGAAACCACGGGAGAATTGACGATTTCGGGCGAGGGGGATATAATGAATTTCCCTTCGCATTCAGTTTCAGAATGGGATAAATACGGATCTAAAATAAAATCTGTCAAAATTGAAGAAGGCGTTACAAGCATCGGTGATTATTCGTTTAGCTTTTGCAAAAGTCTTACAAGCGTTACGATCCCTTCCACCGTGGAGCGCATCGGCGTGTGTGCTTTTTATTCTTGCACGTCCTTAAAAAATATTACCATTCCGTCAAGTGTAAGTGAAATTGACGTTTCTTCATTTTCTTACTGTAACAAATTGATCCAAGTTGAAAACGGCGTTTCGTACGTGGATAAATGGGCGGTTGCATGTAATTCCTCGGTACAGTCGGTCGCGTTGCGGCAGGATACCGTTGGAATTGCCGCGTCTGCCTTCAAGGATTGCAGTCGTTTGACGAGAGTTACGATTCCGAGTAGCGTGATGACGGTTTGTAAAGATGCCTTTGACGGCTGTAACGGCTTGTTCGAGGTTGAAAACGGTGTTTATTACGTGGATAAATGGGCGGTTAAATTCAGGCTCAATACTGTCAATTACGTATCCGTTGTATTGCGTGAAGATACCGTCGGCATCGGTAATCATATATTCTATGACAGATCAGTCTTGCAGGGGATCACTATTCCCAAGGGGGTAAAGAGCATTGGTAATTACGCATTTTGTGACTGTCGGTATTTGACATCGATCGCGATTCCGGATACTGTGGAGAGCATTGGCAGATATGCGTTTTCCAACTGTATCGGCTTGGAGCGCATCACGCTTTCGAACGGCTTGACAACGATCAAGGAAGGTGCTATTTATCGTTGCAGGAATTTGGAAAGCCTTACGATCCCGTCAAGCGTGACGCACGTTGGAAAGAATGCGTTTAGAGATTGCCGTGCCTTGACAAAGGTAACCTTTGATCAAAACAGTCAACTGACAACGATCGGTAACGCCGCGTTTGGGTCGTGCACTGCCTTGACAACCGTAGTGCTGCCGAGTGGCTTGACAAGTATCAGTGATATGCTGTTTTCATCCTGCACTGCCTTGACTACAGTGACGATCCCCAACAGCGTGACGCAGATTGAAGAACTTGCGTTTTATCAATCGGGTGTAAAAACCATCATTATTCCCGACGGTGTTACTTCGATTGATAGGGAAGCGTTTTTGAACTGCAAATCTCTGGCGAGCATCACGATTCCGACAAGTGTAAAGACTATTGGAAAATCGGCGCTTTCGGGTTGTACCAACTTGACCAAGATCGTATATCTCGGAACGGTGGGCGAATGGCGCACAATTTCAAGGCTTGCCGATTGGGATAAAAACACGGGGAATTATGAGCTTGAAGTACATACACATGATTACGAGGCTATTATCACTCCCCCCACCTGCACCGAGCAAGGATATACACTGCACACCTGCAAAAATTGCGGCGACAGTTATAAAGATATGTATTCAGATGCTTTAGAGCACATATATGACGATGATCAGGATAAAAACTGCAATAACTGCAATGCTTTGCGCGAGATCGTTTCTACCGAAGAACCCGAAAACACAGACACGTCAAGCAGTAATAACAAAGGTTGCCAAGGTACACTTGCGAATGAATTTGCCATAGCAATCATCTTGTTGGCAGCAGTTGTTTTTCCCAAAAAAACAAAGCGAGATTAGA
>JAFVRO010000012.1 GCA_017504205.1 Clostridia bacterium
ATACAGCCTTTGTTATATATTGTGTGCGGTGTACTGCTTGTGACGAATATAGCGACACTGATCGCTTGGCGCGTAGGCGCGGTGCGGAGGAAAAAATAGTTTCTGCGAGGCAGAAAGGAAAAGTCATACAATGAAACCCACAAAAACAATACGTATTTTTTGCACCGTTATTTTACTTTCAATGATCATATCAATATTCACTATGAGCATAAACGCGGATTCGGTATATTTTGAATCACCGTATTCCGAGGAACTTCTTGAAAAGGAGGGCGTTCACACGCTGCTCGGAGAATATAGGCAGGGAATTGATGCATATCTGAGCCGTGGTGCAACTATGGAAGAGTTTCGCAAGGAGCATAAAAACTCAAAGCCTGACTTCACCATTTCGCTAACCGACAAAGGGGCCATTGGAGGTGACGCAACTGGGTTCTGGCGATATTACAATATGGGGCAGTCGGCAATAGCGCAGCTTTCTATTGAAACCGTAGTGCGCGAGGTGTGGATACTTGCATCAGCAGAGCCTACCATATACTACTACACCGACGACGGCGGATTTTTCCTGTTCTGGGGGTTGTATGAGGTTGACGGTCAGGAGATCATTCCCGTGTCGCTCTATATTATCCCCGAAGAGGATTATATTGAGATCGCAAAGGCGCGCTACGAGGAGAATGAACGCAGAAATAATAGCGGAGAGTATACTTACGGAGGTTATCCGAGCATTGAGTACGTTTGCGCGGATGCAGAAAAATACCTGATTGATCCAAACAACCTGCAGGTCGGTGAGATAAAGCCCCTTCCGGAGCTTACATGGCTTGTGCCGGTGGTAGCCGCCGTTCTGGTTGTTGCAACTGTGTTCGTGGTGACGGCGGTTGTGATCAGGAAAAGAAAAAAGAAAGAGGATACAAAATGAAAAATTATCAGTTATTTTATTGATTTTGACTCTGCTTATTTCCAGTAAAAGAATAATGAATTATATAAACAGATAATGAGCGAAGAAACCTTCCCCGGACGGGATTGACATGAAAGGAGAACATTACTATGATTAAAAAATTCGGTATAATTGTACTTTCAATCGTTATGATTCTTTCTGCGGTTGCTTTTTCCGGATGCACCGAGGAGAAAACGTATAGTACAGAGTTTGATCCGATGAGAGCAACAGTGTATGGCGGTAATTCTTTTGAGTCTGGGGTTTATGCCTATCTTTTTGGCTTGTCACGTGGAAAGCTTGTTCCAAATGCGTTTGAGGCTCTTGAAAATGTAGACGTGGACGTATTGGATGAGATAAAGGTGTTTGGCGTTAAGTACGAGCTGGAATATCTCTATTCCGGGCATGCTCGCAGATACGGTACGGAGCTTGATGTGTATCAAGTGAAGGGCGATGAATATAGAAATATAATAGTAAACCGTCGTACCGGCAAGGTCGATAAATTGAGGCTTACTAAACCTGAGGTTAATGAGGATAAGCTCAAAACCGAGGAGGAATGCCGTGAGATTGCAATCAAATTTTTAAGAACCAGGGTGAAGAGTCTTAATAACTATATGATAGAATTCCGTGAACAGCAAGGATACTATGTTGTGAATGCAACGCATAAGGCCGATAGTTTTGCTACGCTCGATTGGGGCGGCGTTTCAATAGCGAAGGACGGTACAATTTTCAGTTACGAAGTGATCGGGTTTGGCGCAATGGAAGACTTCAGCACTGATATCGTAATATTTCCCGAGGAGATAGAACAGTATGTCAATTCGAAGATTGATTCCTATGTTCGCCGTGGGCGGCTTACGATTGCACCACAGCACGAAGGGGGGCAGATATCAGAAGTCAGTGCTTCTACTCCCGGGATCAGTCCTTTGTTCCGTGATCTTGATGGAAATCTTGTGGTAGGTGTCAGTGGTTTACTCTTTGGCAAAGAAACCTGTACCACGGATGATGGAAGCGTTACAAGCCCGCACGATGTTCACGATCACTATTATATTCGGTTCAATCTTGGATGTTTCCCGGAGGTAGAGGCGTATGAGAAGGAGGGGGAAAATGAAAAAACGTATAGTAATAACATCAATAATTGTACTTTTTACCGTACTGCTTTCTGTTGTAATCTTGGTCGGCGGCGTATCTGCACATCGATTTGATGATCTCTCGAATTTTGATTGGCGGAAGGTAGGGGAGGTTGAGAGGATTATATTTAACAGTTACGAGCAGTACCGTGATAGGGTTACGAATTTTAGCTGCGTTGAGTTTAAGTGCCTGAGCGCGAGCTATTACGTTGTGGTTTCAGACGGCAAATTAGGTGGCGAGACGGTGCTCAGATGCGAGGTGACGCGCGTGAGTGAGGAGCAAAACGGAGCGGGTCTTGCCGTGGGTGACACAATCGAACTTACACAGAGTAATTATCTTTCGCCGAAGGATGTTGAGGATGTTTTTGCATTTGCAATGTCCCACGGTCAGATTACGGGAAAAATCAAGGATGGAAGATATAGCATTGTTAAGAGTCCGTTTATAGAATACGAGTTTATGTATTACAGTGTTTTTATCCCGATAGAGCCGGGGCAGAGCTATACTGCGGCGGTAATGGAGGGGAATGTCACTCACCGTGCGCAAATGATTCTACCTTCTGACTACGAGGCATCACAAGTCGAGTGGAAGGATTCCGGCGAAGGTGATATCATTATGGTCGGCGAATTTGTGCGTGACAAGGTGTACGGCGTTGTGCATGAAAAATCATTGATTGCAAAAAAATGCTGGGTAAGGGGAAAGACGCTTGAGGAGATTGAGGCGTTTTTGGGCTCGGACTATACGCAGGTACTGTCTCATAACGGAACCGACGTTTACGAATGGAAGACCGAGAACGGTGTTCTGTGCCTTACGCTTTATGCCGAAAATGAGGCGGAAGCTCCCATTTGCATGGACGTGAAGTACAGAGAAAATTAAAATCGGAGGTAAAGAATGAAACCCAAAATTAAGCGAATAACAGCGTTAATTTTTGCGGCGATACTGCTTTTATCTGCGGTTACCTTAACCGGATGCTCCCCACAACAAGTTGAATGGGATTCCGTATACGATCCGCTAAGGTTCTTGTGTTACGAGGACAGCAGGTTTTTGGGTATAAATGATATTGTCCCGTATGATGTAGAGATAAAAATTCCCGATATTATAAAGCCGCATGAGGCGAATGGGGAGAGGGAATATAAGGATGCATCTGCCGAAAAAACGAGGGAGAAAAAGATATTCGGGGAGAAATATATACTTGAATACGCTACCTCCATTTATAATTGGGTGGCGGGAACGGCACAGGATATGTATTGGTTCAAAGCGAACGCCGAGCCTGCAACGAGTAAATATCAAAAAGGCGGGGTATATCTGAACCGCGTCACTGATGAGGTCGATTGGTTTTCGGGCAATCTGAGTGCGGAATATCAGGCGGAGCTTGATTCGCGCGGTGAAAGCACGGAGCAGGAATGTGTTGATATTGCCACCAAACTTTTTAAGGAGAGAGTCAAAAACCTTGACGGCTACGAAATAGAGGTCACGGAGGAGACCGAGCATTCCTACGAGGTGACCTGTACAAGAATATTCGAGGGCATTAAAAATCCCAAAAGTCGATTCGATTATGCCACCGCCGTGGTACGCAAGCGCGGTGGCGTGATAATTGAATATGATCTGATCGGGTTTGGGTACTTGAAGGATGCTGAAGATCCGACAGATAGCCTGCTTCGCGAGATCAACGAGGCTATTGATGATAAGCTTGAGAAGTTATACGATCAAAGATCGAATTATTGTACTTACGACGGATTTGACGCTTTAGAACTTGGTGATGAGCTTGACTTGGAGTACGTCATAGACGGTGCAGGATGCCTTGGTGTGCGCGTTACCGTTGAGGCGCATCTTACTTTGACGGACGAGTTTTTTGAGAGAAACGAAGGCACGAAACGCACAAAAGAAACAAAGGATCAAAGGGGGTTGCTGATCATGTTTAATTGCAAGCCTGAAGCGGTGAGGTACGAATAATGCCGAGTATGTTGTAACATCTAA
Organism: Clostridia bacterium; assembly: GCA_017504205.1. Classification (GTDB taxonomy): domain Bacteria; phylum Bacillota; class Clostridia; order Oscillospirales; family CAG-272; genus HGM12650. Next base: position 4,028 of record JAFVRO010000012.1, read on the forward strand.
ACGTTTACATTGGTTCTTCCCGCGAGATCCAAACCGCTTTGGCGGTTTGCCCTTCGGGTTTCGACTACAACCGCCCGTGTCATCTTGAGCTTGCCGAACTTTCGTGCTTGCACGAAAGCGC
>JAFVRO010000013.1 GCA_017504205.1 Clostridia bacterium
CCCGTTAAGGAAGGTGAGCCGAGAAACCCGACTGCAGTCCTTAAACGCTTCAAGCTGATACTTGAGAGGTCGGGGTGCAAGGACATACGCTTCCACGATCTGCGACACACCTTCGCAACGATGGCACTCGAAAACGGTATGGATATCAAGACGCTCTCCGCTATGATAGGACACATAAGCTCGGAAACCACGCTGAACATCTACAGCCATATCACCGACACGATGCAACAGCAGGCGGCGGTGAGAATCGACCGAGAGATCGGCGGTACAAACGCAGAAATGCCCGAACCGCCGCCTCCCAAGGTAAGTGACGAGCCAAGTCGTGATGTCTCCACAGAAACGGTTTTTGAGCCGTACAAGTCCAAGATACGCAAGAGTGGCACGGGATGCGTGACGATGATAAACGACCACCTCTACGAAGGACGGTTCACACCGAGAGTCAACGGAAAACGCATCTCCAAGAATGTCTACGCAAAGACACGAGAGGAATGCGAGGAAAAGCTCGCCGAGCTGATAAAGACGATGAAAGCCGAAATCGCGGAGATGAAAAAGGCGGCGAAGAACGCACAAGGAAAGAGGGGCGACTAAGAACGGTCGCCCCTCAAAATTTGCATCGCTGAAAGCAAAGAAAAGCCAAATCGGTTGAAAAGTTTATAAAAATATGATATAATAAACTCACCGATAAATAAGAATTTTATGAGGTGATAATATGAACATTGAATATAAAGATATCCATGAATTTGAAGCTAAAGAATTAGAAAGGCTATTTCTTTCTGTTGAATGGTCATCTGGGCATTTTCCTGACAAACTTGCCATTGCGATGAAAAATTATGAAACAGTTTATTCTGCTTGGGATGAAGATAAACTGATTGGAATGATATGTGTTATGGATGACGGAATAATGAATGCCTATGTACATTATCTTCTTGTTGACCCTGATTATCACGGAAAAACAATTGGAAGAACTCTCGTAAACAAGGTTAAAGAAAAATATAAAGATTACTTAAGAATTGTTGTCGTTGCTTATGATGATGAAATGCATTTTTATGAGGCGTGCGGTTTCAAAAAAAGCGAAAATTCTTCGCCGATGTTTATAACGTCATTGTGGACGTGATTCAAACAAATTCCAATTTGTCGGGATGATGATATAGTAGAGAGAGGGCTGACAGAAATCAATCTGTCAGCCCTCAAAATTTGCGTCGCAGAAAGCAAAGAAAAGGGATTTTCAAAAAACACTTCAAAAATAGCTTAAAAATCTGCAAAACCGGTGTCCTGTGCCGAAAGAAAGCGTTTTGCAAAAAACTGTGGTCTTTTGACAAGCGAGCAAATTAGAGATAATAAACAAAAAATCAGTCCTGATCTTGCGAAAAGAACTGATTTTTTAGTGCATAAAGCACAGGTTTTATCGGAATGACAGGATTTGAACCTGCGACATCCTGCTCCCAAAGCAGGCGCGCTACCATCTGCGCTACATCCCGACGGCTTTGATACTTTAATATTATATCAAAAAAATTGCTCAAAGTCAATAACCTTGAGCAAAGTTCTTGGATATTTTGTTAAATAAGTGAGGGTCAGAATTCAAGGATGCAGTAGCTGTTTTGCTCGCCCTCACACATCGCGGGTAATGTGAGATAACGTATACCGTCTATCATGTTATCGGCTCCCTTGTGGTAATGGCCCTGAAGCACCGCCTTGACCTTTCCGCTTGCGCGTATTATATCTCTTGCCTGTTCGGCGTTTTTTATGATGTGAACAGTACGCGGAATGTTCGGATCCAGATTTTCGTGAGATAATACCACGCAGGGATATGGGGATTCTGCAAGTGCAGTACTTAAATAAGCTATTTGATCCGGCGGAAGATTTGAGTCAGTCCATAAAACACCCGCCACATCATATCTGTTCATGTCAGAACGGTAGTTTGCATCAAGTGCAATAAATCTTATACCGCAAACGTCTGCGGTGTACGGCGGAAGAGCAGATCCGATCAGGCGCTCAAGCTCTTCACCTGTAGCCACGCCGTAATCGTGGTTACCCGGTACAAAGTAGAAGGGAATGCCGTATGAATTTATAAGTGCAAGCACTTCCTTGAAGCATTCAAGCCCTTCCTCTTTGGTAGCGTTTGGAGCGCGGTCGGTGATATCTCCAAGACAGATGCAGATGTCAACGTTATTTTTTTTAAATTCATCAAGCGCGCAACGCATTTTTTGGATCGAAAGTCTCGGTCTGCGCGTTTTGCAGAGAACATCGGCGTTGCAATAATGTGGATCAGTGAAAAGTCCTATTTTCATTTTTAATAAAGGTTTTACTTCGTTCCGGATATGGAGAAGAGGCATTTAAATAACGAAGGCTTTGAGGTTTTTTTACCGTACACGCCGGTAAACTCCTTTTCAAGTATTTCATACGTCAAATGTAGAGAGTCAAGGTCGGTCGTGCAATACACATCAACAATATCACTAAAACATTTCTTTAGCTTGGGGGCGTATTTTTCAAGATCTTCATTGTTTTCGAAAAGGACAATGAATTGTACTGTTTTGATCGATTCAGGTAGATTTCCTGATTTGAATGCTGCCTCGAATCTGTCAAGCTTGCTTGAAACATAGGTGTCAAAATCGCGGTTTGAGGTCATGCTGACGTTTCTGAAAGCGGTTATTGCAATAAGTCTTCCATCATACTCGAAGCAAGAGGGTATCCTCACAATAGGAGTACCGTCATCATGCTTTATCGCACAATTATGTTTTGGTGAAACCGAAGATAAGTCACTGATACCCAAAGACTTGATTATTGCTAACATTGCCTGATTGCACACCAATATACGTTTCAACTGTGATATTGACGGCATGCCCGGCTTTAAGTCGCGATAAAAGGTGACCGAGTCCTCACTTATAAGTCGCCTTGCAAGCACTCCGGCGCTGTAATAACGCAGGTTTGCGCCCGAGCTTGAATATGCAGTCAGAACCCCAAGCTTTGCAAGCCTTTCAAGCAGTACTGCGGGTTTATGCGTGATTTTATCAAGCGTTTCTTCAAGCATATTGAGTTCAACAAATTGTCTTACGGTAAAATATTTCAGCACGCTGAGTGCATGAAGTATAATATTTATCTCATCCCTTGTAACATGTCCTTCATTTAAAGCAAACTGAACCTTAGTAAACTTTGCACCTTTGTATAACGGAAAAAGGTTTATCTCGGTTTCTCCCTTGAACATGGAAAACGGTGAAACCGTTGCTTTGATATCATTGGATGAGACGAAAGTATTTTGCGCCATTATCTTGTTCCCTTTCTAATCATATTTTGGTGGAAAACAATCAGTTGTTGCACTAAAATATGAAATTATATATACTATTATACTATTTATCTGCTCATAAGTCAATAACTATATTAAAAAAGAGCAAAAAAATTTGCTAAATTTCGAATATGCGCAAAATGACCAAAACTGTATATTTTCTTGTTTATATATTGACTTTATCTGTTGAAATATGTTATAATATCTGTGTATATACGTCTTGTGCGTATGAGTCGGAAAACTGTTGATTAGTGGCGGAGGATTGGTTGATGCACGGAAGCACTGAACTGTCGATTAATGGTATGAATAAAAAATATGCCGTTGTGAGCTACACGCTGTCTGACTGTGTAGATGCAACCGACATCATAGAGCGCCTTCAGTCTTTTGGACTTAATGTGGTATTGTGCCCGGATAATATCGACGTAAATAAGAGGGATGAGCAAATAAAGCACTCGTCCGCTCTCATTGTTATTCTTCCTCCCGGAGGAACGGGCAGACTGAGAGTTCAGGATGACCTCGAGCGCGCAAAGGCGTCGGGACGCCCTGTCATCTTTTGCGCCTATTATGACGTACACGATGCAAAGGATAGCTCGCATCTTGAAAGCCTTGCCCGCAGTATGAGTGAGAGCGGAATAAGAATAATCAATATGAGCGAACACAAGGGAAATAGTTTCCTTATTCGTGTCTTTGTAGATAATGCGTCGGCTGTCGGTTCTGCTCTTTATGCAGAGCAGGCATTTTACGGAGGAAGAGCGGAATATCTTGAAAAAGAGTCTGAAAAGCAGTCATTCTCCCCGCTTGAATGGTACGAATACGGTCTCAGAGCCATTGAAAACGGTAACTCCGAGGAGGGAATTGCCGCCATCGCACGCGCCGCAGATCTTGGTTATGCACCTGCCGCAAATGAGATAGGTAGTATGTATGAGAACAAGAAGATCAGGATCGGATATCTCAGTCAGGACGAAAGTGAGATCGCAAGCGTAGTCTGGTATGCTAAGGCGGCAGCTATGGATGACGGTATTGCTCAGTTTAATCTCGGAAGATGCTACGAGCGCGGTATATCCGTCGCCTGCGACAAGGAAAAGGCAGTTCAGCTCTATATGCAGGCAGCATTTAAAGGCGTTGGACGCGCACAGTGCCGACTGGCAGAATGCTATGAGCAAGAGGGAAGCGGCGTCGAGGTAAGTGTTGCAAACGCAATAAAATGGTACAGAAAGGCAGCCGCGTCGGGAGACAGCGTGGCGCAGTACAGACTCGGAATAAAATATCTGCAAGGAAGAGAGATCGAGCGAGACTACGGTAAGGCAATCGCCTTTTTCAAGCAGTCTGCATCACAGAATAACCCCGATGCACTTTATCATCTTGCGGTATGCTACGATGAAGGTACGGGAACGGAAAGAAGCGAGCGTCGCGCATTCGAGCATTATGAGGCGGCGGCTAACGCAGGCCACGTTGACGGAATGTATAAGAGCGGTGTTTGTTGCGAAATGGGAATCGGAACATTCACAGACCTACAACGCGCCGCAGAATATTATAAGCTTTCAGCCGAGAATGGAAACGTTCAGGCACAGTGCAGCATCGGACGTTGCTATATGTTCGGTAAGGGCGTTAAGGTTGACGATGCCGCCGCACTTAAATGGTACGAGCTTGCGGCGCAGAACGATAATTTCGATGCCTGCTATTACGTTGGTGTGTGCTATCAGTTTGGTAAGGGAGTAGGTATAAGTCCCGAGAAAGCAGTATATTGGTACAACAAGGCTGCAAGAAATAACCACGCATCAGCGCAAAATAATCTCGGCGGATGCTATGCCGTCGGTTTTGGAGTCGCGCAAAACTATGAAAATGCCGTTTATTGGTACAGACGCGCCGCAGAGCAGGACAATCCCGTTGCACAGTTCAGACTCGGTGTATGCTATGAGATGGGCAGAGGTGTTCCGAAGGATTTTGAAAAGGCAGTTGAATGGTATAAATTATCTGCAGCTCAAGGATATGCGCCCGCTTGTAATAACCTTGGAGGATGTTACGCAGGCGGATGCGGAGTATCAGAGGACCTGAGTGAGGCGGTTAAATGGTACAAGATCGCCGCAGACGGCAATAACGCATCCGGACAGCTCAGACTTGGACTTTCGTATAAGTATGGCAAGGGCGTGGAAAAAAACCTTGGAGATGCATTCAGATGGTTGCTCCGTGCCGCAGAGCAGGGGCTTGCGGATATAGCTGACGTTACGGTTTCAGGCGGAATACGCAGGGAAAATAAACGCTATATGTCAAATGAGAGCATACGGATTGCTCAATTTGAGACCGCTGAGTGCTACAGACACAAGTTGGGCGTTAATAAGGATGATGCGGAAGCGTTTATCTGGTATCGCAGATCTGCAGAACGTAAGCACCTCAGGGGAATATACGAAACGGCTAAATGTCTGCTCGAAGGTATCGGTACTGCAAAGGATCCCGTTGCTGCTTGTTCACTCTTCGAGATGGGCGCAAAAATGGGAGACGCAGATTGCTTCAATGAGCTTGGCCTTTGTATGATGAACGGTACGGGTACGGCTCAGAACGGACAAAACGCATTTAAACTCTTCTCAAAGGCAGAGTCCATGGGTAACGTTAACGCAATATTTAATATAGGCCGTTGCCTTGAACTTGGTATCGGCGTTACCAAGCAACCGCGCGAGGCGGTGAATAAGTACGTTGAAGCGGCAACACATGGCGATGTTCAGGCGATGATAAGACTTGGTGACCTGTATTACGCAGGTGCGTATGTTGGCCAGAGCTATACAAGCTCGGTCGAGTATTATAAGAGAGCCGCGCAGACCTTAAATCCCGAGGCGTGCTTCAAGCTCGGAGTCAGCTACGAATTTGCCAAGGGTGTTGAAAGAAATCCCGAGTACGCATTCAAATGGTATAAAGCCGCCGCTGACGGTGGATACCTCAATGCTATGTATGCGATGGGTAAATGTTATCTTGAGGGAATAGGCACCGAGGTGGACGAATACCTTGCATTCCAATTCTTCAAAAAAGGTGCAAGTGGTGACCACGCGCCGGCGCAGTATAAGCTTGCCGAGTGTTACTACGCGGGACAGGGAACAGAGCCCGATCATGTGTTGGCTCTTGAATATTTACATAAATCGGCACAAAAGAACGACGTGTTCGCACTTTACCGTCTGGGGGACTTCTATTACAACGGTATAGGATGCGATAAGGACATTGAAAAGGCACTTCATTATTACAAGCTCGCCGCAGACAAGGGTAATCCAATGGCTCAGTTTATCGTCGGAAAGACGCTTCTTGAAGGAACTCTGGTCGATTCGGATTATCCCGGAGCGGCACATTATCTGTCCCTTGCCGCGGATCGAAATGTTGCAGAGGCGCAATATCTCTGGGGATATTGCCTTGAGATCGGTATAGGAACGGACAGAGACGCAGTAGAGGCAGTTCAGTATTACAAAAAAGCTATGGAGCGAGGACATAAGAAGGCGGCAAAAGCGTTCAAAAAGCTCGCAAGAAAAATCAAGGTTTAAAGGAAAGGATCAAAGTCTATGCTCAAAACAGAAAGATACACCGTAATGAATATGGAGAACGCCATCAGAGGAGCACGAAATCCAATGAATAGCTGGGCGAAAATGGACAGCTATTACGTTACCGATGAGAAAACAGGCGAGCGGAGCTTTGTCCTTGGAGAGAACGATCTCGGTCTTGCCGTAAAGCTTGCAAGAGCCGGAAGCGATCACAGAAAATTCCTGCGTCAGATATTCGTATCCGTTGATATCACCGCACCGCTTTATTGGTGGAAGGAATTTGATACATATAAGGTAGGAACCGTTGCAAATTCCTGCAGTACGATGCACAAGATACACTCCAAGCCCTTTGGAAGAGAGGATTTCTCCTGTGACAGGCTCGACGAAAAAAGCCTCGAGCTGCTCGATACAGTTATAGCCTTTCTTGAGGAAAGGCGTCAGGAGTTCATTAAGGATCAAAGTAACCGTCAGCCCTGGCACGATATGATCCAGCTTCTTCCGTCCTCATATAATCAGATGAGAACCGTTACTCTCAATTACGAAAACCTTATTTCAATCTATTACGCAAGAAGAAGTCATAAGCTTGCAGAATGGCACACGCTCTGCGATTGGATAATGTCACTTCCTTATGCAGATAAGCTTATTGCGGTAAAAGACTAAATAATTTAAAAAGAGATGCCTTACGCAAGACATCTCTTTTTTTGTTTAATTGATATAGTTTATCGGGTTAAATCTGCCTTGAAACAACTGTTCCAAGAATGTCTCCGCCCTTGGTTATCGGGCCACGCTTAATATGTACGTCGCGCCATCTTTCTTCAAATTCCATCATTTCCGCTGACGGCAATTTTGGCTTGGTGCGTCCGAAGAACACGTCCATAAAGCCTTCAACCGTGTTTTGCTGAAGCTCGACAAGCTCCTTGGGGGCGCCTTCTATCGCGTAAGCACGCATAGCAATTCCCACACCGTGTGACAGCTTCTGAAGTGGGAAGAAGTACTCGCGCAAAAGGAACTGCGTGTAGCTTACAAGCCTGAGTGAGCTGTAGCAACGGTGCTGACGGTCGTATTCAGTTCCAACGGCCTCAATAGCAACGCTGAGCCCCTTCTTTACCGCGTTTTTTACACCCTCACTTGTCGGCTCCTCAACGAAGCAGACGGTGAACTTGTGCGGAAAATGTGCACTCCTTTCAAGATTGTGTACGTCGCTCGACGCTACTACGGGGACGTCTATTCCTTCAATGCGAAGCTCGTTCCACATATTGACCGAACGGTTACATCCGTCAACCTGCATTCCACCAAATAACTCGTAGGCATCAAACATACCGCTCCTCAGAAGTGTCTTAACGAAATCATCGCAAAGATTGAATACAAGCTGCGTTTTGGGATACCAATACGGGTGTGGCAGTATGGCTATTCCACCGAGCTCGTGAACTCTGTCCGTTGCCCAAAGCGCACGCGCGTATCTTTCCTTGTAGCTTTCGGGAATATTTTCAGGAACGCGTGTCAGATATTCTTCAATAGCTTTATAATACCCGTCAAGATCCAGAACATACTGCTCGGTTACGCTCTTATTCTCACCGCCGATCCTGACGATGTGAACGGGGCTTCCCGGGGTGTGTATCTCCTCGCCTATGATGCGGCACATGCCCGTGTTGACACCTTCATACACCTCGTCGATCTCTCCGCCGGGGTAGAAGCGGTTGTGGTCTGTCAGAGCAAAGCAGTCGTAGCCCTGCTCACGCAAGTGTCCTGCAAGAGCTGCAGGATCGCGTCTTCCGTCGGAACGGTAACTGTGAGTATGCAGATCCCCCTTCATAGGCCTGAGTCCGTAGAGATCGGATTTAACTGAATATACTCTCATTTCCCAAGCGGTTGCAGGATCCTCGGGACGGGAAACGATGATAAGATGCTCCTGCTCGTCCTCAAACGTATAGTCAAACTCAAGCACGCCGCCGCTTGCCTTTACGGTGAATTTTGAGCGGCACAGACGCTTTCCGGGGATACCTTCGTCGCCGTGCGTGTGAATGATCAGAACGTCATATTCCTTGTCATTTACGAAAAGAAAGCATCTCTCCGTTGGAATGACGTAAAAGTGGGTAGTCTTTCCAACCTCTGCTATTGCAGGTCGGATTATATAGTTGCGTGGTGTTGGTAGCATATCAGTGTCCTCCAAGCGTTTTATTATTTAAATGATACCACGAACAAACATGTTTGTCAATATAAAAAAGCAAAAATCGGTTTTCTCAAAACATACAAAAGACTCAGAAGCTCGTGTAACCTCTGAGTCTTAAATTAATATACGTATCAGAACAGACCGGTAATTATGCCGTCCTCGTCAACGTCTATCCTCTCAGCTGCAGGGGACTTGGGAAGACCCGGCATCGTCATGATTTCGCCCGTAAGTGCTACGATAAATCCGGCACCTGCAGATATTTTAACGTTTCTGACGGTTACAACGAAGTCCTCGGGCGCACCAAGCTTCGTGGGATCGTCCGAAAAGCTATACTGCGTTTTCGCCATACAAACGGGACAGGAGCCAAAGCCCAGTGCTGTGAGCGTTTCGATCTGCTTCTGCGCCTGCGGAAGAATGCTTACACCCTTACCGCCGTATATCTTGGTTACTATGGAGTTGATCTTGCCCTCAATGCTTTCGGAGTCTGAGTATGAGAAGGTGAAGTCTCCCTTTTCTTCTTCACAAAGACGTACTACCTCGCGTGCAAGCTCCTCACCGCCCTTGCCGCCTTCTGCCCATACCGTGGAAAGCTTGGTATTTACTCCGAGCTCACGGCATTTGCTGATGATGAAGTCTATCTCGGCATCTGTGTCAGTGGGGAAGCGGTTGACTGCAACCACGCAGGGAAGCTTATATACGTTCTTTATATTGGAAACGTGGCGGAGCAAATTGGGTATACCCTTTTCAAGTGCCACAAGATCCTCAGTAGCAAGCGCGTTCTTTGCCAGACCTCCGTGCATTTTGAGTGCCCTTACCGTAGCAACGATGACGACCGCTGACGGCGTAAGTCCTGCCATGCGGCATTTGATGTCAAGGAACTTTTCAGCTCCCAGGTCAGCGCCAAAGCCTGCCTCGGTAACGGTGTAGTCACCCATCTTGAGCGCCATCTTGGTTGCAATTACCGAGTTACATCCGTGTGCGATATTCGCAAACGGGCCGCCGTGTACGAATGCGGGAGTGCCCTCAAGTGTCTGAACAAGGTTTGGCTTGAGTGCATCCTTGAGAAGTGCCGCCATAGCACCCTGTGCCTTGAGGTCTGCACAGGTTACGGGCTTATCATCGTAGGTGTAACCAACGATGATGGATGCAAGTCGCTTTTTAAGGTCGGTAATGTCACTTGCAAGACAGAGAACCGCCATGATCTCGCTCGCAACTGTTATATCGTAGCCGTCCTCACGCGGAACGCCGTTGACCTTTCCACCAAGACCGTTCACTATAAATCGAAGCTGTCTGTCGTTCATGTCCACACATCTTTTCCAAGTGATCTTGCGAGGATCGATTCCAAGACTGTTACCCTGGTGTATGTGATTGTCAAGCATTGCACAGAGCAGATTGTTTGCCGCGCCTATCGCGTGGAAGTCTCCCGTGAAGTGAAGATTGATATCCTCCATCGGAACCACCTGTGCGTATCCGCCGCCGGCGGCACCGCCCTTAATTCCGAAAACAGGACCAAGGGACGGCTCGCGAAGTGCTACCGTTACGTTTTTACCGATTCTGTGAAGTCCGTCAGCAAGTCCTATCGTGGTGGTAGTCTTGCCCTCACCGGCAGGGGTCGGCGTTATCGCGGTCACGAGAACCAGCTTTCCTTCCTTGCGACTCTTGTCCTTGAGAAGAGAAAGGTCAATTTTTGCCTTGTATTTGCCGTACTGTTCAACGTATTCCATATCAATGCCGGCAGATGCGGCTATCTCCGTTATGGGCTTCATTTTACACGCCTGTGCGATCTCAATGTCGGTTAAGTATGCCATTTTTTACTCCTTAATATTTTAATATTATTTATATTGGATAAATCAGTTCTTTTTGAAGAAGTCTACTGCGCTCTCAAACATTCTGATGTTGAATTCGCCCTCTACGTTTTTGTAAAGTCCGCTTCCTATACGCTCGGAATGTCCCATCTTACCGAACACTCTGCCGTCAGGGGATGTGATACCCTCTATTGCAAAAGCGGAGTTGTTGGGGTTGAAGTCAATATCGGAGGTCGCAAGACCGTCAAGTCCAACATATTGGGTTGCTATCTGACCGTTTGCGGCAAGCTCTCTGATGAGCGCCTCGTCTGCGAAAAATCTTCCCTCACCGTGTGAAATCGGAACTGTGAAGATCTGACCGACCTCTACCTTTGAAAGCCAGGGAGAAAGATTGGATGCCACTCTCGTGCGTACAAGCCTTGATTGGTGACGCGAGATGGAGTTGAAGGTGAGCGTGGGACAGGTCGCATCAGTATCGATTATCTTACCGTAGGGAACGAGTCCGAGCTTGATAAGTGCCTGGAAACCGTTGCAGATACCGCACATAAGGCCGCCTCTGTTGTCAAGAAGCTCGTGAACTGCATCCTTGACCTCGTTTCCTCTGAAAAATGCAGTAATGAATTTTCCCGATCCGTCAGGCTCGTCACCACCGGAAAATCCGCCGGGAAGCATAACTATCTGCGCCTCTCTTACTGCCTCGGCAAATTTCTGCGCGCTTCTTGCAATTCCGTCAGCCGTCAGGTTGTTTAAAACGATAATGCGTGCCTCAGCTCCTGCATCGCGGATGACCTTTGCAGTATCGTATTCACAGTTCGTGCCGGGGAATACGGGGATAACCGCAAGCGGCTTTGCGCAAAGTACTGCGGGAGCTGTGCGCTTTTCTACCTTGAAGCTGAAGGTCTCAACCTTTTCGCTCTGCTCCGCCTTCGTCGGGTATACGCTCTCAAGTCTTGAGGTGTATTTTTCTGTAATGGTAGCAAGGTCTGCTTCAGAACCTTTATAGGTCAACATGGACTTGTCGGTTATCTCACCGATAATCACCATGCCGTCGCAAGGCTCGGTACCGTCTGCAAGCTCAAGCACGAATGATCCGTAAGCGTAGCCGAATATCTCGTCAAGGCTCAACGCATCTGTGTAATTAAAGCCAAAGCCGTTACCAAGACACATCTTCAGAATTGCCTCGGCAATACCTCCGTAGGTGGGAGTGTAGGCGGATACTGCCTTGCCTGTCGAAAGATAATTATATACCTTTTCAAATACCTTGAGCAGGGATCCCGTTACGGGAAGACCGTTTTCGTCGTATTCGGGCTTTATTAATGCAACCTTGTTGCCTGATTTCTTGAACTCGGGGGAGACTATTCTGTCCGTGCTTGACGTTGTGACCGCAAAGGAAACAAGCGTCGGAGGGACGTCGAGAGACTCAAAGCTTCCACTCATGGAGTCCTTTCCGCCTATCGAACCGATCTTAAGCTCCATCTGCGCCTTGAATGCACCAAGGAGCGCGGACAGGGGCTTGCCCCAACGGGTCGGATCGTGTGCAAGCTTTTCAAAATACTCCTGGAAGGTGAGATATACGTCCTTGAACTCCGCACCCGTCGCAACAAGCTTGGATACCGATTCAATTACCGCAAGATACGCACCGTGATAAGGACTCTTTTCCATTATCATCGGGTTGTAGCCCCAGGACATAAGAGAACAGGTGTCAGTATGCTTCTGCTCTACGGAAATCTTGTGAACCATCGCCTGAATGGGCGTGAGCTGATGCTTGCCGCCAAAGGGCATAAGAACAGTACCCGCACCGATCGTTGAGTCAAACCTTTCGGAAAGTCCTCTCTTGGAGCAGACGTTGAGGTCTCCTGCAAGCGCCTCGTACGCCGATGTAAAGTCACCCTCTACCTGCCTGTCATACTTCTGTGATGCCGCTGCGCGTACGTCAATGTGCTTTGCCGCACCGTTGGAATTGAGAAATTCACGGCTCAGGTCGACTATTACCCGTCCGTTCCAAACCATAGTAAGTCTTGGCTCAGCAGTGACTTTTGCCACAACCGTTGCCTCAAGGTTTTCTCCGTCGGCAAGCTCCAAAAATCTGTCCGCATCCTTTGCCTCTACTACGACCGCCATTCTTTCCTGCGACTCACTGATCGCAAGCTCGGTTCCGTCAAGACCCTCGTATTTCTTCGGTACCTTGTTCAGATCAATGAACAGACCGTCAGCAAGCTCTCCAATAGCAACCGAAACACCGCCCGCGCCGAAGTCGTTACATCTCTTTATGAGACGGCTTGCCTCGGGGTTACGGAAAAGTCTCTGAAGCTTTCTTTCCTCGGGCGCGTTACCCTTCTGAACCTCAGCACCGCAGGTCTCAAGAGATTCAAGCGTGTGGGACTTTGACGATCCCGTCGCACCGCCGCATCCGTCACGTCCCGTTCTTCCGCCGAGAAGAATGACTACGTCACCGTCCTCGGGGCGCTCACGGCGTACGTTTTCGGCAGGAGCCGCCGCAATTACCGCTCCGATCTCCATTCTTTTTGCAGCGTATCCTTTGTGATATATCTCGTCAACCATACCCGTAGCAAGACCGATCTGGTTTCCGTATGAGGAATATCCTGCCGCCGCAGTGGTTACTATCTTTCTTTGAGGAAGCTTGCCCTTCATAGTTTCGCTTATCGGCACAGTTGGGTCGGAAGCACCCGTAACTCGCATAGCGGCGTAAACATAGCTACGCCCTGAAAGCGGGTCTCTTATCGCACCGCCAATACAGGTTGCCGCACCGCCGAAGGGCTCGATCTCGGTCGGATGGTTGTGAGTCTCATTTTTGAAGAGCAATAACCAATCCTCATCCTTTCCGTCAACCTTCACCTTGATCTTGACCGTGCAGGCATTTATCTCCTCGGATTCGTCAAGCTTTTCAAGCATTCCGTTTGCACGCAGATGCTTGACCGCTATCGTTGCTACGTCCATGAGGTTGATGGGCTTGGTTCTGCCAAGCGCACGACGGGTCTCAAGATACTCGTTGTATGTCGCCTCGATAAGTGCATCCTCAAACTGCACACTGTCAATGGTGGTAAGGAATGTGGTGTGTCTGCAGTGATCCGACCAATAGGTGTCGATCATTTTTATTTCGGTGATTGTAGGATCGCGCTTTTCGGATATGAAATACTGCTGACAAAATGCAATATCGTCCGCATCCATCGCAAGACCGTTCTCCTTGATGAAATCGGCAAGTCCCTGTGCGTCAAGAGACGTAAAGCCCTCAAGCACATCGACCTCTGTGGGGATAGTGTAATCGGCCTTGAGCGTAGTGGGCATATCAAGGGAGGCCTCTCTCGCTTCAACGGGGTTAATAACGTATTTCTTGACGGTAGCAAGCTCATCCTCTGAGAGCGAACCGTAAATCAGATAGACCTTCGCTGTGCTGACCGTGGGGCGCTCACCCTGCGAGATAAGCTGAATGCACTGCGCTGCAGAATCTGCCCTCTGGTCAAACTGACCCGGAAGATACTCTACTGCGAAAACGGTTGCGCCGTCCGTATTGATGCTGTCGGTGACGATGTCAAGTGCCGGCTCGGAGAATACGGTCTTCTTTGCATATTCAAAAAGCTCGCCGTCAATGTTTTCGGCATCGTATCTGTTGATGATGCGAACATCTTCAAGCGATTTAATGCCAAGTACCTGTCTTATGTCGTTGCGGAGCGCGGATGCCTCCTGCGCCAGATCCTTCTTTTTTTCAACGTAAACTCGGTAAACCATTTATTATATTGTATTCCTTTCGATAGAACTGTAAATTGTACTACTCTGCAAGAGCCTTCAGTGCGCGTTGACCTATATCGTGGCGATAGTGAGCATCCTTAAAGCTGATATGACTCAAAGCATCATACGCTTTGTCAAGCGCCAGGGGAAGAGTCTGTGCCGTCGCTGTGATACCAAGTACTCTGCCGCCTGCTGTCAGAAGCTTGCCGTCCTGAAGCTTTGCACCGGCATAGTAGATACAAGCCTCGGGATCACCGTCAACCTTTATCTCGTAGCCGCTTTGATAGCTTTCGGGGTATCCGCCCGATGCCATAATAACACAAGCCGCCGCGCCGTCCGAAAACTCAACAGGCGTCGATGCAAGAGTGCCGCCTGTTACCGCTTGCATTACGGTCAGAAGATCACTCTTGAGCAGAGGAAGCACGACCTGTGTTTCGGGATCCCCGAAACGGCAGTTGTACTCGATGACCTTTGGGCCGCCCGGTGTGAGCATAAGTCCGAAGTACAGACAACCCTTGAAGGTGCGTCCTTCAGCATTCATCGCCTTTATTGTCGGCTCAAATATAGTGCGCATACATTCATCTGCAATTTCGACAGTGTAATACGGATTGGGAGCTACCGTTCCCATGCCGCCGGTGTTAAGTCCCGTGTCGCCGTCAAAGGCTCTCTTGTGATCCATCGAAGAAACCATAGGCACCACCACGTTGCCGTCCGTGAATGCAAGCACGGAAACCTCGGGGCCTGTAAGAAACTCCTCAATAACAATATTGTTGCCACTGGCACCGAATTTTTTGTCCGTCATAATGGACTTGACCGCCTCGTACGCCTCGTCGCGCGTCATAGCAATTATAACGCCCTTGCCGAGCGCCAGACCGTCTGCCTTGATGACAGTAGGGATCGGCGCACCCTTGAGATATTCAAGTGCGGAATCAGCATCCGAAAAGACCTCGTAACGGGCAGTCGGGATACCGTATTTTTTCATAAGGTTTTTGGAAAAGACCTTACTGCCCTCGATTATTGCTGCCTTAGCGTCAGGGCCGAAGCAGGGAATACCTTTTGCGTTCAAGGCATCAACCGCACCAAGCACCAACGGATCGTCGGGTGCGACCACGGCGTAGTCAATTTGATTTTCAACTGCGAAGCGGACTATACCGTCAATATCTTTAGCACCTATGTTGACGCAGATCGCATCCTGTGCAATACCTCCGTTACCGGGAAGTGCGTATATTTCCGATACGGTGGGGTTCTCCTTGAGCTTTTTGATGATCGCATGCTCACGTCCGCCACCGCCGACTACCATTATTTTCATTGTGACCGTCCTTTCAAGCAGCAGATCAATGGTGGAACAGTCTCATTCCCGTGAACGCCATAACGATGCCGTATTTGTTGCAGCACTCGATAACTACGTCGTCACGTATTGATCCACCCGGCTCTGCAATGTAAGACGCGCCGCTTCTCTTTGCTCTTTCAATGTTGTCATCAAATGGGAAGAAAGCGTCCGATCCAACGGATACGCCCGTGATTGTGTCAAGATATGCTCTCATTTCTTCCTTGGTGAACGGCTCGGGACGTGTGGTGAAATATTTCTGCCAGATTCCGTCTGCACAGACATCCTCCTCGTTCTTGTTGATGTATCCGTCTATAACATTGTCTCGCTCCGCTCTTGCAAGAGTGGGAAGGAAGGGAAGGGATAGCACCTTTTCGTGCTGACGGAGATGCCAGGTGTCCGCCTTTGTTCCTGCAAGCCTTGTGCAGTGAATTCTTGACTGCTGACCGGCACCTACTCCGATAGCCTGTCCGTCATAAGCGTAGCATACAGAGTTTGACTGCGTGTATTTGAGCGTGATGAGGGATATGATAAGGTCTCTTATCGCCTCCTCCGGGAACTCCTTGTTTGCGGTAACGATATTTGAAAGCAGCTCGCGGTCGATTCTGAAATCGTTTCTGCCCTGCTCAAATGTAATGCCGTATACCTGCTTGTGCTCTGCATGATCGGGAACGTAATTCGGGTCTATCTGAACTATGTTGTAGTTTCCACCTCTCTTGCTCTTGAGTATTTCAAGTGCCTTGGGTGTGTATGAAGGTGCTATGATTCCGTCAGATACCTCACGCTTGATGATAAGAGCCGTAGTTTCGTCACATTCGTCGGAGAGCGCGATCCAGTCACCGAAGGAACTCATTCTGTCAGTGCCTCTTGCTCTTGCATATGCGCAGGCTATGGGAGAGTCGTCAAGACCTTCGATATCGTCGACGAAGCACGCCTTCTTCAGCTTGTCTGAAAGCTTGATACCTACTGCCGCACTTGTGGGGCTGACGTGCTTGAAGGATGCAGCGCAAGGGAGTCCGAGAGCCTCCTTAAGCTCCTTTACAAGCTGCCAGGAGTTGAAGGCGTCAAGGAAGTTGATATATCCGGGACGTCCGCTGAGTATCTGTATCGGAAGCTCGCTTCCGTCGTGCATATATATTTTTGCAGGCTTCTGGTTGGGGTTACAGCCGTATTTGAGTTCAAATTCTTTCATTTTCGTATCCCTTTCTTAGTTGTTTTTGTTTATGAGACGGTGCTCGGATGCGCCGCTTTCAAGGTCAATATATTCGGTGTAAAGCGAGATCTTGTTGTCCGCATTCAGGTTTTCCCACAGAACAGTGGTGAACTCGTCGATACTGTCGGGAATTTCCACTCTTTCAGGCTCTCCCGTGAAGGTGGGAATGGGATTGCCGTCACAGTTGTATGTGTGTATGAAATGTCCAAGACCGTTTATCGGAGCGTACGAGAACAGATAACGCTGGCAGACCGTGCCGTCAGGGTCACCACTCTTAAGAATGCTCATTTCATAGTTGAAATCAGCTCCGTCAAAATAAACAATTCCGCTGATTCGAGGCGTAAAATTGGGGCGGTCAGGCTCAAATTCGCGTGTTTTGAGCGCCTCGGCAAAGGTTTTTCCATCCTTGAGAAAATCGTAAACCGTGTCCGTCTGATCTCCGTTTGTAACGATAAGACTGTTTTCATATTTTCTGAGTGCCGCGTAGATGATCAATGAGGGATCCTCCACCAATGACGCATCGTACGGCTCGGTAAATACTTCACCGTTTTTAAGTGTAAATATTCTGTTGCGGCTGTTCGCGCTTCTACCCATTATAAAATATGCAACTGCCGCCTTTGTGCCGTCCTGCGTCTTGCCGATAACGATTCCGCGTCCGACGTATGAGTTGTCCTTGATAAGCTGTCCGATATTGTTGATCTCGTAAACCATTTTGTTCTCCTCGTTAATTTGTTTTATTTTTTGATTGTGTCCGACGCTAACTGCGAGCAGACCTGCTGTACTGCCTGCGGAAGTATGATCCATTCCGCCTCCTCCATTACGCGCCTCTGAAGCACCTCGGGAGTGTCACCATCTTGGATGTATACCGCCTTCTGCATAATGATACGACCGCCGTCGGGAATCTCGTTGACGAAATGTACCGTCGCTCCCGTGACCTTTACTCCGTATTCAAGCGCCGCCTCGTGTACTCGGAGTCCGTAGTATCCCTTTCCGCAGAAGGAAGGAATAAGTGACGGATGAACGTTGATGATCCTTTCGGGATACCTTGATGTGAAATTCTCACTGAGAATACTCATAAATCCCGCAAGAACTATAAGGTCGATCTGTTTTTCTTCAAGCAGACGGATGATCTCACTCTCAAATCTTTCCTGAGATCCAAGCACCTTCTTTTCTACTACTGCACTTTCAATTCCGGCGTCTTTGGAGCGTGTCAGCGCATAAGCGTCTGCCTTGCTTGAGATCACAAGCACGATCTCACCGTCGCACAAAAGACCTTCCTGCTGCGCCTTGATCAGCGCGCCGAGATTAGTGCCGCCACCCGATACGAATACTGCGATACGTATTTTCCGGTTGTTTTCTTTCATATCTTTAATCCCTCTTCTCCGTTTTTGAAGTGTCCGTCGGTGTTGACAAAAGCTCAAGTGCCGAAATGATCAAAGCCCCCACGGAGTTTCCAAGCACGATCAGCGCAATGTATAATATGTTTTTCAGAGAAACTCCCGCCTCAAGTCCGAAATAGAACATATTCGCAACCGAGTGCTCAAATCCGCTCAGTATAAATACGGGAACGCAGAACAGAATTCCCACCACAGTGTTCTTCTTTTTGAAAACAGAAACCGCGATGTACATCAGCATTCCGCAGAATATGGCGCGGAAAAGTGACTCCGGAACACTCTGCGTAAGCTTTGAAGCACATGCAAGCGCCGCCTTCGCTTCAAGTGCGGGAACTGCCACACGGACACCAAGTCCCATAAGAAGCGTACCCGTCAGGTTTCCAAGCAGACACATGCCGAGAAGCCCGAAGTCCTGCGCAGTATGATTAAATGTCAGCATACCTACCTTTCCCGTATAAAGGGAATATGAGCAAAGACATATAGTCAATAATGCCACGGAGAAGAGAAGCGCACCGATGTATTTGACATCACAGGAAAGATATACCGCGCCTCCAATGCCTATAAAAATACCTGCAAGCGCGCCTTTTATGTATTCTCTTAAGTAAACCATTATCAGCCCTCGTTACTGAAGCACGATGCTGTATCCGTCGTGCTTGTCAGCATCCTCGATCTTACCTATAACGTACGCGTCCTCACCGTTTGCACGGAGAACTTCAAGTGCCGTGTCAACGTCCTCCTTGGCAACGACTACGCTCATACCGACACCCATATTGTAGGTGTTAAACATATCGCGCTCGTCGATGTTGCCCGCTTTTGCGATGAGGTCGAAGATGGGAAGCACCTTGACTGCACTCTTGTCTATAACTGCACAACGGTCAGACGGGAGAATTCTCGGAATGTTTTCGTAGAAGCCACCGCCCGTGATGTGAGAAACACCCTTGACGTTGACCTTCTCAAAGAGAGCAAGCATGGGCTTGACATATATTCTGGTAGGAGTAAGGAGGGTCTCACCGAGAGATGCACCGCCAAGCTCGTCCATTGGGCAGAAAAGATCTGCGTGGGTGTCGAAGCTTTCTCCGATACCAAATACCTTTCTGACAAGTGAGAAGCCGTTGGAGTGAACGCCGCTTGAAGGAAGCGCGATTATTACATCACCGTCAGCTATCGTGTTTTTGTCGGGCATTTTAACCTTGTCCGCAATTCCTACGGCAAAGCCTGCAAGATCGTAATCCTCGTCGGGCATAAGTCCGGGATGCTCTGCGGTCTCACCGCCGATGAGCGCACATCCGCTCATAACACATCCGTCTGCAACGCCGGAAACGATGGAGGCAATCTTTTCGGGATAGTTCTTGCCGCAAGCTATGTAGTCAAGGAAGAACAAGGGCTTAGCTCCGCAACAGATGATATCGTTGACGCACATCGCAACACAGTCGATTCCTATCGTGTCGTGTTTGTCAAGAATGTAGGCAAGCTTGAGCTTGGTTCCTACTCCGTCCGTTCCGCTGATAAGAACCGGCTCGGCCATTCCGTTTGTGTCGAGCTTGAATGCTCCGCCAAATCCGCCAACATCTGCACTTGCCTCAAGGGAGGTGCGCGCTATGTGAGACTTGATTAGCTCAACGGCGCGGTAGCCTGCGGTAATGTCAACGCCTGCTGCAGCATAACTGTCTGACTTTGAAATGTTTTTCATATTATCTTTTCCTTTCGTTTGTCACTGAGCGAAAGCCCGTGCTTTATGATTTGATTTATACGTTGAATTCATCCTCGACCGCTTGGTTTTTGCTAAGAACGGTTTCGCTGTCCTTGCGCCGTTTAGCGTCAAGCTTTTCAGCAAGAGAGGTGTCTGAAACCGCAAGGATCTGAATTGCAAGCAAAGCGGCATTTACCGCGCCGTCAATTGCAACCGTTGCAACCGGGATTCCCGACGGCATCTGTACTGTCGATAAAAGAGCATCGATTCCGCCGAGATTTCCGGATTTTATCGGTATTCCAATCACCGGTACCGTGGTGTTTGCGGCAATCGCGCCTGCCAGATGTGCCGCCATACCTGCGGCGGCTATGATAGCTCCAAATCCGTTTTCACGCGCCTTGATGCTGAACTCACGCGCCTCAACAGGCGTGCGGTGAGCTGAAAAGACATGAGCCTCAAACGGTACCTCAAACGCCTTCAGCGTGTCGATCGCCTTGCGAATAACGGGAAGATCACTGTCGCTTCCCATGATCAATGCAACCTTTTTCATAGTTTATTTCCTTTCATATTTATATAAATAAAAATGGGCACACTAACTCCAACAAAAGTAAGCGTGCCCAGACGGTCGGCGTATACAGTCTTCTGCTTCACGGTGTTCCCACCTATTCCGTCAGTCACAGAAAACTCTTATCAGTTATTTATATTATAACATATATCGATTTGATTGTCAACACAAATGCAGATGCTTTTGTCGCAAAACCAAGATTTTTTACCGAATAACAGAAATCAGTTTTCCAAATCCTTGTTAAGACGGAACAGACGTGAGCTGTTAATAAGCACGGCAAATGCGCCCAGATTGTGAAGAATAGATCCTGCAAGCGCGGATATGACTCCAAATGCTGAAAGAACCATCATCGTCGCGCTGATAAGAATGGAGAGGATAAGGTTCTGGTAAACCATAGCTCTGGTCTTTCTTGCCAGCTTTATTACAAACGGAATGTTCATAAGGTTGTTGTTCATAAGCGCAATGTCAGCCGATTCTATTGCCATATCAGAACCCATAGCTCCCATAGCGATTCCAACGTCCGCCTCACGAAGCGCAAGCGCGTCGTTGATACCGTCACCAACGGCAAGTACTCCGCGCTCCTCTTTAAGCGCACGAAGCTTTTCAAGCTTATCCTGCGGAAGAAGCTTTGCATATACCGAGCCAACTCCCGTCTGCTCGCATATCAGTTTGGCAGCACTCTCACGGTCACCCGTGAGCATAACCGTTTCCTCTACTCCGAGAAGCTCAAGCTCCTTTATTGCCTCAGATGCTTCAGGGCGTACCGTGTCGTTGAAGCAGAGTACACCGCAAAGCTTACCGTCAAACGCAACGTAGCTTGATGGAACGTCAATATCAGTACCGAATTCATCGTCAAGAGTTACCCCTGTCTCACCGAATATCCACTCTCTGTTACCAAACAGGATGATATGCGCGCCGTCAGCGGACGTTCCTGACATACCCTTACCTGAGATCTCCTTGACCTCGTAGGATTTGTCAAGCTCAAGTGCCTTTGCCGCATTTGCAACCGCGCGGGAAACAGGGTGAGTCGATGCCGCCGCAACCGTTGCGGCAAGGCGTAAAAGCTCTTCCCGATCGGTGTCTCCGTAAGTACGTGTCTCAACGAGTGAAAGATCACCCTCGGTCAGAGTACCGGTTTTGTCAAATACGACTGCGTCGATCTCGGTGAGCTCCTCGATAAACTTGGAGTTTTTGATAAGGATTCCTCTCTTGGTCGCAACCGACAGCGCCGCAATCATAGGCGCGGAGCTTACAAGCATCTGTCCGCAAGGGCAGGAAACTACAAGTATTGCGATTGCCTGAGACATATCTGCGTTTATAAGTGCGACTGCCGCCGCAAGCGCAAGCACGAAGGGAATGTAGTACTTCATAAAGCGGTCGATAATTTTTGACTCGGGAGCCGAGATGTTCTCGGAATTTTCAAGTAGCTTGAGTATCTTTGAGAATGATGTATCAATGTGCTCCTTTTGTACCTCAACGATTATCCGTCCGTCGATATTAACAGTTCCGGCATATACCATGTCTCCCTTTCCGGCATTAAATGGAAGTGGCTCTCCTGTAAGGGACTTCTGGTCAATGTTGGTCGTTCCTTCTACTATGATACCGTCGATTGGTATTCCTGTTCCGGGACGAACCACTATTCTGTCACCAATTTTGAGCGTTTTTGCGTCAACGATCTTTTCTCCGTCTCCATCAAGCAGCACCGCGGTGCTTTGCTGCATACGCTTAAGACCCTCTATAACGTCGCGTCCGCCCATTATGCTGCGCTCCTCAAGCAGATGGACTATGTTGAGTATCATCGGAACGAGTACTGCGAGCACAAGGTCACCTGTGAAATAACAGGAAATGATAGCGATAGCAACGAGTATCTCCATGGCATTAGTCATGTTTTTCGTTACGATGCCCTTGACCGCCGCTACGAATATCGGAATACCTTCAATAAGAAATCCAACTGTGTAGAGAAGCGCGGGAACGGTAGTCTTGTCGGGAAATGCGTAGGAAAATATAAGTCCGACGACAAGACACGCCAATGATATCGCTCCGCTGATCAGCTCACGCGTCAGCTTTTTCTTTCCTTTTTCAGTGAGGTTATTTTTGGATAGGGCTTCAAGACTGTTTCTGCCCATGTTATCTATGTTTTCCAAAAGCGCACCTCCTTAGTTAATGAATATCTTGGTCTCTCCGTCCTGAACGACTCTTACCTTGCCGATCTTTGAAATGGCAGACGAGACCTTTTCACTGTATACTCTGGTCTTTACTACGTCGGGATTAGTGTTGTATTCATCAATAAGTCCCCAGAATTCCGCAAGATCGTTGTTTGCGGCAGCAACAGTTGAGGAATACATCGAATTTGCATCGGCAATCAGCTTGTTTGCCTGAGATTGAGCGCTTGGGATCAGAGTCTCTCTGTATTGCTTTGCCTGCTCGATCTGTGTCGAGTATTGGATCTGCGCCGAATTTACCTGATCGTATATCTCCTTGACCTCACTCGGCATGCTGACCGTAGTAAGCTCGATGGTGGTTATTGTAATGCCCGCCTCCGCAGAGCCAAGCTTTGACTGCGCATCTATCATTACGTTCTCTCTGAAGCTGTCTTTGCCCGAGGTGAGAAGCTCGTCAACCGAAATGCAAGCTGCGTGCTCAACCATCGCATTGCTGACGAATGCATTTATAAGCCCGTTGATGTCACTGACGTAAAGCGCATATGCAACCGGGTCGGATACGACGTATTTTACCGCAGCGCTGATTACGGCAATGTTCTGGTCACCCGTGATAACGTAACCGTTGTTTTTGAGTGTGGTCATCTCTCCTCTGGTATAGTGAGTTGTGACCGTCGTCTCCATAACACTTTCAGTGGGAACCATAATGACCTCGTCGATTATGTACGGAAACGCAAACAGAAGTCCCGGCTCGTGTACCTGGTCCTCGTACGTTTCACCGACAAGCTTTCCAAATCTGAGCACTATTGCAACCTCTCCGCTCTTTACTACCTTTATGCCCGAAAGGGCTATGAAAATGATTACGGCAATAACGAGTATGAGAAAGTATTTCGTGATCGAGGTCAGAATGTCGGCAAAAACACCGTTTTTCTTAGTCCTTCTCATGAAATAGCTCCTCCTTTGGAGGCAGAGTCGATAAGAGCGTAAACCGCATCAATGAGAGCTTTTCTGTCGGTCTCGGGAAGCTGCGTGAGTATGTAGCCAAGATCCTTGATGATGGTTTCATCTCCCTCATTGGTGAGATAATCACCGTACTTAGTAAGCACGTTGAAGGGGTATTCGTCCGCCTTTACAACTAGAACCGTACTCTCGCCTACGGATGCGACCACAGTGTCAAGCTGCTTTAAGAACTGATAAAATTCAAGATTTGCCGCCTGTGCCTCGGAGTATATCTTTGCGACCTCAGCCTCAGTTTGCGCCTTGATAGCCGCCGCAGCACTTACGCCGTCTGCGATTATCTTGGATGCCTCGGTGTCGGCATCTGCAGTTATTTTGTCCGCTTCCTTCTGCGCATTGGAGAGGATTATGTCAATGTCCTTCTGTCTGTCCGCTCTCATCTGTGCGAAAACACTCTGAAGATTGTTGTCCGAAAGCTGAAGCCTGAGAATGCTTACGTCATTTACGTTAATACCGTAGTTTATATCACAGTTGTTGCGTACTCTTTCAAATATCTTCTGCTGTATCTCCTCGGTTTTAACCGTTTCCTTTTCAAGAGAAAGCAGCTCCTTGAGCTCGTACGCACCCATTACACTGTTGATGGCGCTGAATACCTGATCCTTGATGTAGGTGTCTACCTTGCCCTGAGAGCCCACACTGTTGTGGTAAAGTATAGGATCGTTTATCTCCCATACAATGTAGGACTGAATAATTACGTTTCTCTTGTCCTTCGTAGTGGTCTCAAGATTGTTGGACTCAAGATACTGAAGTCTGTTATCATATGTAACTACCGTCTCAAAGGGCCAAGGCAACTTGAGGTAAAGTCCCGATTCGGTTATTTCCTCGCGTACTGCACCGAATCTGAGTATCACGGCGCAGTTGCCCTCGCGCACCTCGGTCGTAAATCCAAAATAGAAGAATACTGCGACCAATGCAAGCGCAACAAACACCTTCAAAAACGGAAAGCCCTTTTTCTCGCGGCGCCTGTCCTGAACTCCGTCTGCATCAGCGACGGACTTTTTTATCTTTTTTTCCTTTTTCATTGTAGGATACTCCTTTCTTACTGCGGTGTTACTACCTGGCCGATATTGCCAAAGTAAATGTTTGAGCTGTCAATGCCGTCGCCCACGATAATGAGCTTTGCACTTCCGTACGCTTTTGTAATGGCACTCATATATTTGTAATATCTGTATGAATCGGGATAAGCCTTGTCAGCTTCAACGCCTGCCATAAACTCCGCAACAGCTGCCTCGGCATCTGCAACCTTGGAGTATTTGTCCGCGTTTGCCTGACTTATATCCTTGTAGCTCTGCGCCTCAGCTTTTGTAACTGTGGTGGACGCGTACGCCTCAGCCTCAAGTATGATCTTTTCCGCTTCGATCTCGGCGCTTACTATGCTTTGATAAACATCCGCAACGTCGATCGGAGGATGTATACTCTCAAGCACTACACTGACTATCTCAACGCCCGTATCGTATATCTTTACGCGCTCCGTAAGCTCTTGTCTGAACTGCGTGGAAAAGGCGTTTCTATCTATTGTTAACAGGGTTTCAAGGTCGGTGTGTATTGTTTTATCTGTTACAAGATTGTAGGTCTGCGCCTCAAGTATCTTGTCGGGAGACGAGCTGCTCTTGACGTATTTGTAAAGATCAGATATCTTGTATTCAATTCTGAGGTTGATAGATACAAGCTCGTCAACGCTTCCAAGCAAGAGCCTGTATTCACTCGTTCCGTGTTCACCCGACCAGGTGTTGTCAGTATCCTCAACAGATTTGTATCCTATAACAAGCTTCTTGACTGTCTCGGTGTCATATTTTTCAACCTTATCAAGCGGCCACGGAAGCGTCAGATGAATTCCCGGTTCAAGCAGCTTCTCAGACAGATGTCCAAATCTGTACACCGCCGCATGCTCGTATGACTCGACCTG
Organism: Clostridia bacterium; assembly: GCA_017504205.1. GTDB lineage: Bacteria > Bacillota > Clostridia > Oscillospirales > CAG-272 > HGM12650. The sequence goes on from JAFVRO010000013.1 coordinate 25,792, forward strand.
GACTATTCCCGTGGAAAGCCAGAATACAAGACCGATAGCAAGCAGTGTGTAGGGAACAAGTCCCTTAATCATCTTTATGCTCCAGAGGGATCGCATCGTAATACCCGTGTTTTCCTCAAGATACGCGATCAACCCGAATCCGCTTGAGCCAATCGAGAACGGCGTGGGTATGTTGAGCGCGGGAGCGGTAAATAACGTCTTTTTGATCAGTGCGACCGTAAATGATGCTATGGTAAAGAGGGATGCGTAGTACCAAAAAACTGCAAGCACGATTCGCAAAATGTTCTGCGCATCGTAAAAGCCAAGCAGCTTCAAAGCCATACTTACTCCTACCAGAAGAAGTGCCGTGCGGATAAGTATCAGTACACTGCGTATGTTCTTTTTCATCGCCACGAAGAACTCGTCCCTGTCTTCCTCCGAAACGTGCGCAGTCCATTTTTCAACCGAGAGCAGGATGATAAACACCACAAGCACCGCGATCAGATAAGTGTAACTGAGCGTGTAAATAGAGGTCATTCTCGAAAGCATTATCAGAAAGCGTATCTGAAGCGTAATATTTACGGCAAGCGCAACGGCGCTTGCAATAACTGTCCTGCGTTTGTTGTAAAATCTTGCGCAGGCTCCGAATGCTCGCAAAATCGCTACGCCAATGCCCTTTATTGCGCTTTTGAATCCTTTTTGGGGCTTTTCATCTTCGGTTGATTCGCCGTCCGCCACGAGTTCCGGCTTGTCCTTCAGCGGTATTTCAAGCTTGAAAATAACCACCGTCAACAAGGTGAGCGCAGGCATCAGACATATCAGACCGAAAAGACAAAACGGCAAATATTTAGTAGCCGTATACAGAACCTCTGCCCCGATCCAGCACGCCGCAAGCACGGCAATACAAATCAGAAGCGGTAAGGTTCCCGAACTTTTCTTTTTGTTCATAAAGCCTAACTCCTTTTATCAATATAAATGGTCTGCATCGTAAATAATATATGCATCTTTGAGAGGGCAGGTCACATCCATATCAATTGCGCCGTACTCCTCTGCGTTTCCTTCGTAAAATACTATCATCAGGGAGTTGCACTCCTTGAATGCGGAATTATCAACAGTCTGCAATGTTTTCGGTACAGTTATACTCTTGAGTCTGACGCAACTGTAAAACGCGTCCAATCCGATGCTTTTTATGCTCTTTCCAAGATCAAGTGTTGAAAGCGCACCGCAGTAGTTGAATGCCAGCGCGTCAATACTCTCTACCTTGTCGGGAAGCACGAGCTTTGTGATATTGCTGCACTCGTTGAATGCACTGTAGCCTATCCGACGGACATTTTTTCCAAAACTGACGTGTGTGAGATTATCGCAAAATGCAAAGGAATAGTCTCCCACTGTGATTACGTTGTCACCCATTGTGACACTGTATAAGGTTGCATTGTATTCAAAGGCGTCAACTATATGCTTGACACTGTCAGGAATAGTTATGACCTTTGCAGTTCCTCTGTATTTTATAAGTACACCGTCACCTACGATGACGTATTCGTCACTTTTTGCATCCAACCACGGCGTGTTGTAAAAAGCATACGTTCCAATCGACCAGACCTTTGCCGGTATGGTAACGTCGTAAAGCGCAGTGCAATCCACGAAGCAGAGCGCACCGATCACCTCAACGTTTTTTCCAATCTTTACTGTCTGAAGCTGTGTCTGCTCTTTGAATAACTCTCCGCCCAATTCAACCACAGGCTTGCCGTCAATCTTATCCGGCACAGAGATAACCGTCTCAGAACCCTTATATGATACTAATATTACCGTGTTGTCATCGTATACTTTGTAAGTGTAAAGTCCGAACTCAAGCTCGGGCGCATCCTCTGCAAGCGTTCTTGTCGGATATTCAAACGATGTGGGATCCTCCTTTTTACACGATGTGAAGGCAAAAAGCGACTGGAAAGCCAGTACTAATACTATTGCAAGGCAAAAGAGCCTTGACGCTTTGTTCAATCTGAATTTCATGCTCGTATCTCCTTTCGCTTTTCTATCAACCAAAGGTTACGCTTGCTTTCTCAAGCGCGGAATTGCCTTTTTCAATAGTAATCTTGGACCACGCGGAATTACTGCCTGTATATCGTACGGTTGAAAGCTTTGTACAGTTGCCAAAAGCGCTGACACCTATGTAGGTTACGGTCTTGGGAAGTGTCAGAGCAATAAGCTCGCGGCATCCGGTAAATGCCGAAGCGCGTATCTCCTTGACACCGCTTTCAATTACTACCTTGCTGAGCCTTTGGCATCCGCTGAAAGCATAATCGCTTATTATTTCTACATCGTTACCAATAGTTACGGACATCAGTGTCTGCGAGGTGCTGAACGCATCCGCTATTACCTTTACTCCCTTAGGTATGGTTACCTCGGGAGAGCTGCCTGTGTATTTCAGCAGTATTCCATCACCAACGATCAGAAATTCATCGGTTATCGATGAAATCCAGGGTGTCTCAATAAACGCAGACGCGCCGATAGATCTGAGCTTCTTGCCCAACTTTACATCGGAGAGGTTTTCGCATCCCCTGAACGCTCGGTCCCCAATAGATACTACAGTATCCCCGATCACTATCTCGGGAAGGGCAGCGCACTTTTCAAACGCCTGAGAGGGGATTTCGGTAAGACCTCCCAATGAAACATAAGCAAGATTGTCACAGTAGCTGAATACACTCGAGCCGAGCGATTCGATCTTTGAGGGAAGTATCACATCTGAAAGCGAGGTACAGTTGCTGAACGCCTCCACACCTATCGTTCTCAACCCCTCACCAAAGGTGATGTATGAAAGGGAGTAGCACTGATAAAATGCTCTGTCTGCGATATCAGTGACCGAGCCGCCTCCGCGCACCTCACTGAGTGTGCCACACTCCGAAAATGCATTTTTTCCGATGTTTGCGGTATTCTTTCCAAGTGTGACCGAGGTGAGCGAGGAGCATTGCGCAAACGCTCCGTCCTCAATTTTCTTAATTCCGTCACCAAGCACCACTCTTATCAGTGTACCGTTCTGATAAAAGGCGCGCGCGCCGACGGAGACGACCTTGTATCTGTCGATCACGTCAGGTATCAACAGCGATTTTGTGCCATCATCCTCCCTGCCTGTGATTGACACTGTGTTGTTCTCATAGAGAGTATAATAAAATCCGTCGCTCGAAATATTGTTTTCGGATATGATCGCGTAAGTAATAGAATCGTCACCGAGTCCGCACGAAGCAAGACCAAGACAGATTACCACTGACAAAGTGAGAACAAGAAACCATTTTGCGGCCGTTCTGCACCGTACGCTTTTGATACGTTTTTTCATAAGCCAACATCCTTTTCAGTTAAAATAAATATATTATATAAATATATATAAATGGTATCATATATTTTATGATATGTCAAGCATATTTGGTAAATTAAATGCTTCCGTGTTTTTATTTTTTTGAAAAATACAAAAAAAGAGCCGCCACACATCAGTGTGACAGCCCATATGATCAGTTCAAGCCTCTGCGCGCTCTCATCTGCGCCTTCATACGAAGCTCATTATTCAGAATCTTCTTGCGAAGTCTTATCGACTTGGGAGTAACCTCGATAAGCTCGTCATCTGCTATAAATTCAATAGCCTTTTCGAGCGAGAAGATTATCGGGGGAGTCAGCAGCAGCTTCTCGTCAGCACCTGCAGAACGGATAGCCGTGAGCTGCTTTTTCTTACACGGGTTTACCGCGATATCTTCATATTTCGGTGTCTCTCCAACGATCATTCCCTCATAAACGGGTGTCTGAGGACCTACGAACATATTTCCGCGCTCCTGCGTGTTGTAAAGACCGTATCTTGTGGTCTCACCGTCCTCACTCGCAATAAGTGAGCCTGTAAATCTCATCTGGATGTCTCCCTTGAAAGGCGCGTATCCGTCAAAGATCGAGTTCATTATACCCTCGCCTCTTGTGTCTGTGAGAAACTCAGAGCGGTAACCGAACAGACATCTTGAGGGGATGGAATAAATAATTCTCATTCTGCTTCCAATAGGAAGCATCTCTATAAGCTCGCCCTTTCGCTGGCCAAGCTTACTTACGACCGCACCGACATAGTCGGAAGGAACATCAAGCGTGACCTTTTCCATAGGCTCGCATTTAACGCCGTCAATCTCCTTGAAGAGTACTCTCGGGGTGGAGCAACAAAGCTCGTATCCCTCGCGGCGCATATTTTCTATGAGGATGGACAGATGCATTTCGCCTCTGCCTGCGACCTTGAACTCGTCCGTGGTCTCACCGTCGGTAACTCTGAGTGAAACGTCCTTGAGTAACTCTCTGAAAAGTCTTGCTCTTAACTGACGTGAGGTAACGAATTTACCCTCTCTTCCCGCAAAGGGACTGTCATTGACGGCAAAGGTCATCTCCATCGTGGGCTCAGTGACCTTAACAAATTCAAGAGGCTCGGGAGCCGTAAGACTTGTGATGGTATCACCTATCGTGATGCCCTCAGCGCCTGAGAAGCAAACGATATCTCCCATTCGCGCGCTCTCAACCGGAACCCTGTTAAGACCGTCAACCTGATAGATGGATACGATTTTTGTTCTCTTTGGCGTAGCTCCCGTGTGCCAATTGCAGATAAGTGCCTCTTGGTTTTGCTTTATAGTGCCACGCTCTATGCGTCCAATACCGATCCTACCAACGTAATCGTTGTAGTCAATCGATGAAACAAGTAGCTGAAGTTCACCGTTCTCGTCTCCCTCAGGAGCAGGGATATAGTCAAGTATAGTGTCGAAGAGCGGACGAAGGTCCGTTCCGGGGACGTTTTTGTCAGGGGTAGCAGTGCCCGCTCTGCCCGAACAGTAAAGAATTGGGCTGTCAAGCTGCTCGTCAGTCGCATCAAGCTCAAGCAAAAGCTCAAGGATCTCGTCGTCGACCTCGTCAAGCCTAGCATCGGGACGGTCTATCTTGTTGACAACCACGATAACTCTGTGATTGAGCTCAAGCGCTCGCTGAAGCACGAATCTGGTCTGAGGCATAGGGCCTTCAGCAGCATCAACGAGAAGTATAACTCCGTTTACCATTTTCAGAATTCGCTCGACCTCGCCTCCGAAATCCGCGTGTCCGGGGGTATCTATAATATTGATCTTTACATCTTTGTAATGAACCGCAGTGTTTTTGGCAAGTATGGTTATGCCTCTCTCCCTTTCGATGTCTCCCGAGTCCATGACTCTGTCGGCGGTCTCCTGGTTTTCACGGTAAACTCCACCCTGCTTAAGCATCTGGTCAACGAGGGTTGTCTTTCCGTGGTCAACGTGCGCGATTATTGCTACGTTTCTTAAATCGGTTCTTATCATTTTGCTACCGTTTCTCCTTTGTTTTATCTGTATATAGGTACAATAATTTCAACACTACATTATATCATAAATTACGAAAATATTAAATATTCGTTTTGACGGTTTTACGCGTTTTGAAATATTATATTTTGTTTAAAAATGACAAAGTATACCGACAATTTGCATAAAATTCCCGTATTCGGTTGACTTTATAATTAATATGTGTTATTATATAAATTGTATATCAATCAAATGTTGTCCGGAGAAATATGAGAAAAGATCACTTGAACGCGCTGATGGAGCGCATTATAGAAAGACACATAAAAGGCGTGCTTTTTGATTTTGACGGCACTCTTGCAGATACTCTTCCGTCTATTACCGACGGTGTAAATCTTACTCTTGAGCATTACGGATACCCTCCGAAAACCGAGCAGGAGGTTCGTCTTGCTATCGGTAACGGTGCGCGCATACTTGCCGAAAGAATAATCCCGAAGGAAAAGGCGGCGGACTCCGCATACGTTGATGGGGTGCTCGCATATTACTGTTCCTCGTACGAAAAGACATTTCTCAACTGCCGTGAATGTTACCCCGGCATAAAAGAGCTGCTTATCGGACTGAAAAAACGCGGCATCAAGCTCGGCGTTGTTTCAAATAAGCCCGATCCGATGACAAAAGCACTTTGTAAATGCCTGTTTGAGGACGGTCTGCTCGATTTTGTACTCGGCCAGACCTCACTTCCTCTCAAACCGTACCCCGACGCACTTTTGCTGGGTGCGCGTACATTCGGTCTGCCTCCTGAACAATGCGCTATGGTAGGAGACGGCGAAACCGATATGAAGGCAGCGGCAAATGCCGGTATGCTTGCTATCGGAGTATCCTGGGGGTACAGATCGAGAGATATCCTTGAAGCCGTTGATGGATCATATGTAGTAGATACGGTTGATGAGCTTGCTGTTGCATTTGGTATAAAAGATCTCACCGAAGCGCAGTAATAGGAACAAAGCGTTACACTTCGAATGAAAGGAGCATATCCATGCTGAAGATCAGAATAGTATCATCGCTTGAGAAGGTGTTTGTTGATAGCGGTATTGAGGCTTATCAAACTCTTGATACGCTTTCAATGTATAAAAACGAAATTGCCTCCTTCCAGATCGCTTATAGGGAGACGGATACGTCCGTTCCCAGAAGGTATTGGATCACCCCCGTGTTTGAAGGAGAACTTGCTCAGTATGTTACAGTGCGGACCGTAGAAAGCGTCCCCGTAACACAGGCGGTATATCCCGGATCTTACGATGATAACTATCTGCGCACGTCTCAGGGACTTTATCCTGATCTGCTTCAGCCCGTTCATATGGGTGGGAAGGTTCCCGTTTCAATAGGTATCAGCCGTGCGCTTTGGATAGACATAGATACTAAGGGCATTGCAAGCGCTGGAGCCTCCAATTTGACGGTGAAAATGTATTCGTCCGACGGCGAGATTGCTCGGGCAACGTTGAATATAAAGATAATCGATGCCTGTCTGCCGGAGCAGTCTATGAGGGTTACTCAGTGGTTTCACTGTGATTGCCTTGCGGATTGGTATTGCGTCGATATTTTCTCTGAACGGCATTGGGAAATAATTGAAAACTTTGTCCGTACCGCCGTTAAAAACGGAATAGACACTCTTTTGACTCCCGTGTTTACTCCGCCGCTTGATACTGCGGTAGGTCACGAAAGACCTACTGTTCAGCTCGTCCGTGTGACGGCGACAGACTCAGACGGCAAGAGGGAATACTCATTCGACTTTACTTTACTCGATCGTTGGATCGAGATGTGTGACCGCACAGGCATAAAGTATTTCGAAATATCCCATTTGTTCACTCAGTGGGGCGCAGCGCACGCGCCGAAGATCATGGCAACAGTTGAAAAGAACGGTATAGTATCATATAAGCAGATATTCGGTTGGGATACGGTCGTAGACGGCAAGAAATGTGAATACGCACTCTTTTTGCGTAGATTTTTAACAGAGCTCATATCTCATATGAAAAAGAACGGTAACGATAAGCGCTGTATTTATCACATATCCGACGAGCCGGGGCTTAATTGTATCGATCAGTATGCAATTTCCAGAAGCACCGTCGCCGATCTCCTTAAAGGATATCTCTGCATGGATGCGCTGTCAAAATATGAGTTCTATCAGCAAGGGTACGTTACTACCCCGGTCGTATCCAATAATACAATACATAAGTTTATCCGGAACGGAGCTGAAGATCTCTGGACATACTATTGTTGTAGTCAAAGTATAGGGGCAAGCAATAGGTTTATTGCCATGCCGGGAGCACGCACGCGTTTTATGGGAACGCAGTGTTATAAATACCGTATTGCCGGTTTTTTACATTGGGGATACAATTTCTATTATAATCAGGGCTCGTACGATCTTATCAATCCGTTCCTGAACACATCGTGCGACGATTTCGGCCCGGCAGGAGACGCCTTCTCTGTATACCCCTCGCCCGACGGAACCGCCCTTGAATCAATGCGGATAGTGCAGTTTTACGAGGGGCTGGTGGATATGCGCGCGATGCAGCTCTGCCAGAGCCTTGTCGGATATGACAAAACCGTTGAAACGATTGAGTCCGTCTGCGGATGCGTTACGTTTCTCAGTTGCCCATATACATCGGAACAGATGCTTGCAGTAAGACGGGCGATAGACAGTGTAATCGAGGATGCGCTTAAGACATCCAATATATAAATAACCCTATAGAAAGGATAGGACTATGAACGAAAACAAATCTATTGAAGCAAAACTTATCAAAGAAGAGGTAGATCTCAATATGATCGTGGAAACAAAGCTTGATCTGCCTGATGTTAAGTGGTATGACGTAAGGCGTGCTCCGTTTGAGATCTACGGCCTTTACGATGCGCAGAATGAATATCCATTCAAGCGTATGCCCGATGACGTTGCAATTGCAACAAGCAAGGGGGTTACCAAGCTTTATCTTGATACCGCAGGCGGACGTGTCCGCTTCTGTACCGATTCCTCATACGTTGCGATCAAAGCCGAGATGCCATTTATCGACCACAGAACCAATATGTCCGTATTGGGAACGTCCGGTCTTGACATTTATGAGGACTTTCTTGAGGATGGCTACAGAAGCCGTTTCTGTGCCGCATTCCGTCCCGCAGTCGGAATAACCGACGGTTACGAGTCCGTGGTTAAATTCACAAAGAAGAAACTCAGATATTTCACGATACATATGCCGTCCTATAACCATCTTGATAACCTTTATATCGGTCTTGAGGACGGTGCTTATGTCGGAGAAGGAAAGAAATATAAGGACGTAGCTCCTATAATTTATTACGGATCCTCCATTACTCAGGGCGCGTGCGCATCACGTCCCGGACTTTCATATGAAAATATGATAGCACGTCATATAGAGATCGACTACAAAAACTTCGGATTTGCAGGCAACGGTAGGGCTGAGCTTCCCATTATCGAATATCTTGCAGGACTTGAAATGTCCATGTTCGTGTCAGATTATGACCATAACGCATCAAATGCCGCATATCTCAGAGATACTCATTGCAGACTTTATCAAACAATTAGAGCAAAGCATCCCGATATTCCGTATATCATGATCTCGCGTCCCGATTTTGCAAAATACAACGGCACCGGAGACAGCATACGACGCAGAGATGTTATAATTGACACCTTCCGCTATGCAAGGGAGATCGGAGACGAAAACGTTTACTATATCGACGGTGAAGGCTTCTTCAGAAGCGAAGACGAGGGCAACTGCACCACGGACGGTACGCATCCCAACGATTACGGCTTTATGAAAATGGCAGATTCAATAAAGCAGACGATGCTGCACGCATTGAGAAAAATGTAAGGAGGTACACTATGAGCGAACAGAACATACCTCTGGAAGCATACGTTGAAGTTGATAAGAATATGATCGTTAATACAAAAATTGACGTTACCGATTTCAGATTCTACGATGTAAGATATGCACCTTTCGAGCTTTATAATTTTTACGACCCTCAGAATCAGCCCATATTCCGCAGACTCCCGGAGGATGTGGCAGCGGCTACAAGTGCAGGAGTTGCTATACTTTCAAGGAAAACCTCCGGCGGTAGAGTCAGGTTTTCCACCGACTCCGAATATATCATGATCAAGACAAAGCAGTATTCTTTTGGTCGTGCAGTGCATCTGCCTTTCGTGGCAGGTGCCGGATTTGACCTTTATGAGGATACCGACGCGGATTCAAGATTTGTTCGCGCATTCCTTCCTCCGGCTGATATGACGGACGGCTACGATCAGATAATTCATCTTGGCAGTAGAAAAATGCGGCACTTTACGATACATTTCCCAATACATTCCGGCGTTAAGGATCTCTATGTAGGCATACAGGAGGACGCAGTCCTTGGCGAGGGTAAAAAGTATCTGAACAAAAAGCCCATAGTAATATACGGTTCTTCAATAGTTCACGGAACGGGAGCTACCCGTCCCGGACTCAATTATCCCAACCTCCTTTGCCGCAGACTCAACCGAAACGTAGTTAACCTCGGCTTTTCAGGTAAGGCAAAGGGCGAGGAGGCAATAGTAAACTATATGGCAGGTCTTGATATGGAGGTCTTCGTTTGTGATTACGATCACAATGCTCCTAACCCCGAGCATCTTGAGCTTACCCACCGTCCTATTTATGAAGCAATAAGGGCAAAGCATCCGGATCTTCCGTATATTATGGTCTCACGTCCCAACCCCGCTACAAATATCAACGCTTTGCCGCAGATTTACCAAAGGCGCGATATAATATTGGATACCTTCCGATATGCCCGCTCCCTCGGTGACAGGCATGTTTACTATATTGACGGCGAGTCCTTCTTCCAGGGCAGATACGAAAACGATTGTACGGTGGACGGAGTTCATCCAAACGATATGGGCTATAATCTTATGGCGGACGGAATTGAAGCTGCCATCAGACAGGCACTCAGAGAGGCTTAATGTGGCGGATATAACCTCAAGGGCATATTCATACCTTGGAGACGCGGTGTTTGAACTGTGCGTGCGCGAGTATCTCGTGCTTGAATGTGGAATTTCTGATGTTCAGGAGCTTAACGACCGCGCAAAGGAATATGTCAGCGCATCCTCTCAGGCTGAGCTGATGCCGCTGATCTCCCCACTTCTGACTGAGGATGAGGATAAGGTGTTCCGTCATGCAAGAAATAAAGGTCATACGCCCGTTTCAAAAAACATAAATGCAAAGCAGTACAGGGTTGCCACGGGCCTCGAAGCGCTTTTTGGATATCTGTATGCTGAGCAAAGATTTGATAGAATAAAAGAGCTCTTCGCGGTTATTACGAAGGAAAGATCCGAACGTTGACCGTGAGCTGAATCAATTTGATAAATAATCAAGGAGGTAAGCTATGGCTGAACCTAAAGCGTTGACCGAGATATGTACCACGGTCAACAACGGAGAAACTGTTTATACCAGGCTTGATGCGCCGGATATCGTTTTTTATGACGTAAGACGCGCACCGTTTGATCTGTATAATTTCTATGATCCGATAAACCAACCGATATTCCGTCGCATTCCCGAGGAAGTCGCGGTTGCAACAAGTAAAGGCGTTACCGGACACGCCATGAGAACGACAGGCGGAAGAGTCAGATTTTCCACAGACTCCGAGTATATTGCAATAAAAAGCAAGCAGTTCGATATAGTGTATAAAATACAGCCACCGTTCTTTGCTAACGTAGGCTTTGATCTGTATGAGGATACGGATGCATATTCAAAATTTGTTCGTCCGTTTACCCCTGTAATTGATATGACAGACGGCTACGAGCAGATAATCAGGCTGAGCGGTAGAAAAATGCGTAGCTTTACAATATATTTCCCGATGCACTGCGGCGTCGAATCCCTCTATATCGGTCTCCAAAAGGACGCCAAATTGGGAGAGGGCAAAAAATATATTAACGAAAAGCCGATTATAGTTTACGGCTCGTCTATTGTACACGGTGTCGGATCTACCCGTACGGGACTTTCATACCCCAATATCCTTTGCCGCAGACTTAACAGAAATGTCGTCAACCTCGGTTTTTCAGGTAACGCAAAGGGAGAGGATGCTATTGTTAATTATATGGCAGGTCTTGATATGGAGGTTTTTGTATGCGACTACGATCACAACGCACGCAACGCAGAGTATCTCGCCGCAACGCACAGACCGCTTTATGAAAAGATCAGAGCAAAGCAGCCTGATCTGCCCTTTATTATGATAACCCGTCCCAACGGCGCTACCAATCCGAGCCAGATACATGAAAGACGCGACGTGGTAATAGATACCTATCGCTATGCGCGCTCGTTGGGAGATAAGCACGTTTATTATATTGATGGATGGTCCTTCTTCCTCGGCAGATACGAAAACGACTGTACGGTCGACGGAGTACACCCCAACGATCTCGGCTACGCACTTATGGCGGACGGCATCGAGGCGGCAATCAGACAGGCACTCAGAGAAAAGAATGATTGATCAACCCGCAGGTAAAACATCAATGAAATATTGAAAGGAATATAAAATGGCAAATCCGATAATCAAAATCACAGTTCAAGGAATGGGGACTATTACAGCAGAGCTCTATCCTGAAAAAGCGCCCATAACCGTTGCAAACTTTCTGACTCTTGCAAGAAATAACTTTTTTGAAGGGCTTATCTTCCATAGAGTAATCAGCGGATTTATGATTCAAGGCGGTGGATACACCCCCGACTTCACGCAGAAAAACGCAAAGGCAATAGTCGGTGAGTTCGCGGCAAACGGTTGCAGGCTCAACGATATAAGTCATAAGCGAGGCGTGCTTTCAATGGCGCGTACAAGCAATCCCAACTCGGCATCGTCACAGTTCTTCATCATGCACGCAGACGGCGGCTTCCTTGACGGTCAGTACGCCGCATTCGGAGCAGTTACGGAGGGCATTGAGATCGTTGATAAAATAGCTGCCGTTCAAACCGGCAGACTTGGCTACTTCGACGACGTTCCCACCACGCCGATCGTGATCGAAAGCATCACCGTGGTTGAATAATTATCAAAAAAATGGAGTTGCCTCGGATCAATGTCCGTGACAGCTCCATTTCTGATTACTTTTCAATTACTTTTCGTATCCGTCATCCGTGGAAAGCACCGCAAGTGCGTCATCTGCAAAATACTTGAGCGGATCTACCTGAATACCCGCAACCGTCATCTCAAAGTGGAGATGAGGCTCGTGCGCAATCTCAATCATTGCACTGTCACCGATAGCGCCGATAAGCTGACCTTCGTTGACTTTAACGCCCTCTGCAACACCCTCTGCAACCGTCTTGGCAAGGTTTTTGTAGACAGTGCAGGAGTCTGCGCCGTGGGAAATAGCAATGCAGTAGCCCATCATCGGGTCTTCCCACACCTTTTCAACAGTTCCGTCCGCCGCGGCATATACCGCCGCTCCCTCGGTAGTGTTGATATCGATTCCGAGGTGAACTCTGTAATCGTTCATTGTAGGTGAGTAGACCTGAAGCTCAGGATCATGCTTGGAGGAAAGCACACCCGAAACCGGAAGGGAAAGAGCCGGGACCTTTTCGACCACGTCGGCATCGGGCTCGTTGTTATCGGGAGTACCGCCTGCAGAGTCTGACGGTTCCTGAGTTCCTACGGGAGCCTTGGTTCCGTCGGGGTCTGTCGCGGGGGCCTTGTTTGCTGAGACTGTGATAGCGATTATTGCTACCGCTACCACCAGAACAGTTGCAACGGTTACGGCAACGCCCCTTGAAATGCGGAAGCTTTTTAGCTTCTGTACGAATTTGGAATCCTTGAATTTGCTTGACATATTAATATCTCCTTTGTTGTGTAGCTTTTAGCATCGATAATATTTTTTGCCGCCGCTTCAAGGATTATACACCGTTTGAAGAAAATGCCCGCAATTTAAAAAATATTCATCGACAAGCCTCGACACAACATTTTTTAATAAATAAACTAAAATATCACTATATTTTAAAATAAAGTTCAAGTCTTTGCCATTTATTTATCGGTATTTAGGTGTATAATATATAATGTATCAGTATAATCGTCGTATAATGCGACTGCAAGTAACCTGTTGAAGGGAGCAAGCTCACAATGAAATTTCTAAAGAGTAAATTTTTCATAATATGTCTTTCCGTGGCAATCGTCGTCACTATAGTTCCGACCGTGCTCTCTGCAATGGGGCATACCGGATTTGTGCGGAATGCTATTGTTTCCGTGACTTATCCCGTGCGTTGGCTATTTAATACGGTCTCGGACGGTTTGCACGGATTTTCAGAATACTTTACCCGATTTGAGGAGCTGAAAGAGGAAAACGAGAGCCTCAGGCAGGAACTCGATAAAGCAAAGGATAAGCTCGATGAGGCAGAGATCGCACTGGAAGAGAACAAATGGCTGAAGGAGTATTTTGGAATTGCCGACGATGAGCTTGATATGGTTTTGCTTGATGCCTCCGTTGTCGGATACGAAACAGGAAACGCGCAAAACGTGTTCACGCTTGACCGCGGCTCTCTTAACGGCGTTAAGAAAAACATGCCCGTTATAACCGCTGACGGCCTTGTCGGCAAGGTTACAGAGGTGGGACTTAATTGGTGTAAGATTATCACCGTGCTTGAGGATTCAGTTTCAGCAGGCGCATATGTAGAGCGTACAAGGGATCATGGGCTCATGACAGGTGATTACGGGCTTATGCACGATGGAGTCTGTAAAATGACAGGCATTCCCGCTACCTCCGACGTAAAGGTCGGAGACAGAGTTCTGACCTCGGGACTCGGAAGCATCTATCCCAAAGGAATCCCTATAGGTTGCGTTGCAAGCGTGCTTGAGGATCCCGAGACCCATACCCTTACCGTAACGGTTACGCCGTATGTCGACCTCGGCGCAATAGAGCGCGTGATGATAATTACGGATAGCAGTACCGTGATAACTCTTCCCGAGACATCTGTGCCAGAGACCTCCGCATATGTTAATAGGAGGGATGAGTATGAGCTTTAATAAAACCAAACGGAACTCAAGTTCCGAGAGTTTGGAGCTGAACGCGGACAGAGTAAAGCTTACAATGTCAATGTCCTCCTATCTCAGAAAGTATTCTTTGCTCGGAGCCATCGGCGTTATACTTATAATCATTCAATCCACAGTGTTCGGTCATCACGATATTTTTCCCGCAACACCAAACCTCGCTTATATGCTCGTTATAGCGGTTGCTTTTCTTGACGGTGCAGCGCCCGGAGCCGTGTTTGCAATCTGTGCCGGTGCTTTGACGGATATGCTTGGCGCACAGAGCGTAACACCGCAGTGCCTGTTTTTCCTGCTTGCCGCCGTCGCCTGCTCGCTATTTATGGGGCAAAGGCTTTCAAACGGTCTGCCCGGATGGATTCTTTGCTCGGCAAGTGCCTGCGCCGTTTACTCAGTTTACACGATGCTATACATAAGCGTTACTTCTGCAGGATATAGCCTGCTCGATCTCTTCGGCAAAACGGTCATCCCCGAACTCTGGTGCACGCTTTTGTTCGGTGTGCCGATATACTACATAGTAAGAACAACGGTTAAAAACTTTTGATTGGTTTTTTTCAGAAAGGAGAAAAATGGATACATTAAATACTTGTACTCCCCGGGAGGAGAAATCCCATAGATGGGAACTTAAGAGATAAAAAAGAATATCCATATTTGCTAAAAATGTGTTAAAATAAGTTTGTACACAAATCCAAACACAAAGGAAGCAAATATGGACAAACTCAATTATACACTAAAAGGCGAAGAAATTCAAG
>JAFVRO010000014.1 GCA_017504205.1 Clostridia bacterium
CGCAAACGTCGGAATGAGCACTGCCGCAAGGATAGCGATAACAGCGATCACGATAACGAGCTCGACTATCGTAAAGCCTTTTTTGTTTGTGTTTTTCATTGTTTTGTCTCCTTTTAAAATGAAATAGGGGGTTAATATTTTTACGCCTCATCGGGGTGTAATGCGGCGTGGGGTGCGGGGGTTATTTTGTGATAGTAACAACGGGTTTACCATCAGTTATAGCGTAAGCATAGCCCATCTTAGCCTTAGAATAAGTTACCTTCGCGGTATCTTCTTTGGTAAATTCGAATGTCCAAACGGCGGTTTCGTCGCCTTCAAGTTTGGTTTTTACATCGCCATTTGCCATAATGAAAATCTTTTCACCTGCTGTGACTGCGCTCTCGCCTTCGCCTGTTGTGGTGACCGTGATAGATCCGTCAGCTATTGCCTCAGCAAGTGCAAGCGTATACGCGTTCTTAAGCTCCTGCTCGGCTGCACTCTTGTTCGCCTTATCAACAACACTGCTGAAAGTCGGAATCAGCACTGTCGCAAGAATACCGATAACGGCGATAACGATAACGAGCTCAACTATTGTGAAGCCCTTTTTGTTTGATTTTTTCATAATTTTTTCTCCTTTTGTTTTGTGGATAAATATTCAAAATTCGGGAGCAAGCGGTCAAGTGGGGTGAAATATGGGGTGCTGAGCCTACAAGAATAACGCGCGCGGTATTTTCGTATGCGAAATATATTAAGACTCTTATATAAATGACCAATTTTGCAACCAAATCAGGAATTATATTTAATAACAGTTTACATTTAAGAAACAAACTTGTGTTTTTATGAACGCGGTAAGTGGCATGAGAGGGTTAAAAAGTATACTTTTTGACATTGTGTGGATTTTTCGCTTGTTTACATTTTTTTACTATATAACTGTTGTTAGTTCACTATTTTGATTTATAATTACAATAAATCAATTCAAAATCGCGTTTTTTAGGGTAAAAAATTGTAAATAAAAAAGAGTCTCAAATTGTATACCATTTGAGACTCTATTTTTTATGCAAAAGCTACAAGGCTTTTGACGATCAAAGGGTGTTATTGCGGTTTTTGTTAATCAGGTCGCGCTTAATCTCCCAGAGTTTTTGGGAGAGATCGACATAGTAGGTGTGCGGTTCATAGAATCTGAGTACGGAATCCCACATAGATGAGAGGTGGTATTTACAGTTTTCGCGGATCTGCTCAATACGCGGAAGGACATAAACGAGCTCACCGTTTTTGAATATAGGGACTTGCAGTTCCCTTGCGGTGAAGTCAGTGAGGGTTTTACGTTTCCAGACGGCCTCGGGGTCGAAAAGCTCGATGGAGGCGTCGGCACCGTCCTGAACGGTTTCATCGTAAACGCAGATAAGGTCTGCCTCTGCCATACCGCTTTCGTTGCTATAAAGTCTATATACTCTTTTGAAATGCGGAGTCGTGACCTTTGCAACGTTTTCACTGAGCTTGATTTTGGGCTCGACCGTACTGTTATTTTCAACTGCGACGAGCTTATATACTCCGCCGAACACGGGTGCTGATCTTGAGGTGATAAGGCTCTCGCCTACTCCGAATACGTCTACCTGAGCGCCTTGTGAGATAAGGCTCGTTATAATATGCTCGTCAAGGGAGTTTGATGCAACTATCTTGCATTCCGTCCAACCTGCATCATCGAGCATTTTTCTTGCTTTCTTAGAAAGGTACGCGATATCACCTGAGTCAATACGGATGGCGCATTTGGTAATACCGAGGGGCTTAAGAACTGTGTCGAATGCTTTGATAGCATTTGGAACACCGCTTTTAAGGACGTTATAGGTATCAACGAGAAGAGTTACACTATTTGGGTAGATACGGCAATAGGTTTCGAATGCCTGATATTCTGTATCGAACATCTGAACCCATGAGTGAGCCATTGTTCCTGTCGCGGGAACGCCGTATACTTGGTCTGCTATTACGCAGGCGGTACCGTTAACTCCGCCGATATAAGCGGCGCGAGCGCCTAAAATTGCGGCATCGGCACCGTGAGCGCGTCTTGATCCGAATTCGCTTACAGTCCTGCCCGATGCGGCGCGGACGATTCTTGACGCTTTAGTGGCGATCAGGCTTTGGTGATTGAGCATAAGGAGGACATATGTTTCGATGAATTGCGCCTCGATCGCGTTTGCCTTAACTGTCAGGAGAGGCTCACCGGGGAAAACCACCGTCCCTTCGGGGATTGCCCAGATATCTCCGCTGAAGCGAAAATCCTTAAGATAATCGAGAAAGTTTTCGCTGAAGATGTTTTTGCTTCTGAGGTAAGCGATATCTTCATCACTGAAGGTAAGGTCTTTGATATACTGCACAATTTGTTCAAGACCTGCAGCTATGGCGTAGCCGCCTTTATCGGGATTTGAACGGTAAAACGCGTCAAAATAAACAGTCTTATCCTTCATCTCCGTCAGGAAATATCCGTTTGCCATTGTCAGCTCATAAAAGTCGGTCAGCATTGTAAGGTTTCTTGAAATATCCTTCATTTTGGCTCCTAAAGTTTTTGATAGTATTGCTTTTTCATCCTAAGGCCTGAAAAGCGGTTTAAATCAACTGCAAGCATGCAGATACACATATTATACTAATATAATATCACAACTTCTGAAAAATTCAACGCCAATTATGTTAATATTTTCATAGATT
Organism: Clostridia bacterium; assembly: GCA_017504205.1. Taxonomy (GTDB): domain Bacteria; phylum Bacillota; class Clostridia; order Oscillospirales; family CAG-272; genus HGM12650. The sequence continues at coordinate 2,680 of JAFVRO010000014.1, forward strand.
TTTATTATTTTACTAAATGTCGGAAGTTTTTGTACATGTTGCAAATTGGGTGATGTTGGAGGCGTTTATTCAAGGGTTATTCCGCTTTTGGCGCGTCTCTCGGCTAACTCGGTGAGCACCTGAAGGTAACTTGAAGGGTGATGTGCCTTGAGGTCGGGGCAATCGTAGCAGGAGTATCTTCCCTTCTCGCCAATCTCAACGAGGTGTCCGACGTGAGTAAAGCCGAGGGATTCAGGTGGGAGATGGGTGACAAAGTCATCGAGGTTAGAAACACGGAAAAATGTATCCCAACGGTCTTTGATCATATCTATAGTATTGCCGCTTTTCAGCACTTTTGGGCATCCAAATCCAAAGCTTTGGAGATTTGCGCGGTGTTGTGGATAATTGTACCAAATGAATTCGTGACAAAGAAGTGCAATTGCAGCACCGTGACTGTATCCAATTATCGTGACACTTCTAAGTGGCAGGCCGTCAAGCTTTTCTTTGACATATGGCTTTGCATACCCCCATACGTTCAAAAATCCTCTGTGCACCTGCCATTCAGGAGACATATCCTTATATGGGGTTGAGAAAAAGTTCAGGTTATTCAACCAATCCTCCGCGCCGTTACTGCTTTCAAATAACAGTTCGAGGTTACCGTTGTTGAATGCGGATGCGCAACTTGCGGAACCGTTCAGTTCTATATAGCTTGCGTTGATGCATTTTTCAAACAGTGATCGAAGGTTAAGCGCAATGCTTGCGGCGGCATTTGTGTTGGGGTCAATATACATAACATCCCTCCCGTAGTCATTTATTACATGATATGCGGAAGGGATATATCAGGTTAAATTACGGCAGAGGTCGCCTACCATTCAAGACGCGCTTTTTATCTATAAAGAACAGAGCAAGGATGATACCAAGGGTTATCAACCACGAGACCGGGTATGACAGGTAAAGGGTTGAGAGTGTGGGAGATGCTTTGAATATGAATGATATCCAAAGAATACGTATTCCGCATACGCCGAACAGCATTACTATCATACTGCTTGTTGACGAGCCCATTCCGCGAACCGATCCAACTATAACGTCGATAAGTCCGTAGAGAAAATACAGAAGTCCCACGCGACACAGTCGAGTATAACCGTATTCAATTGCCAATGGGGAGTCCGTTATGTAGATACCGATCATATTTTTGCCGAGCAGGAGACAGAAAACAAATCCAAGGCTCATTCCCACTGCGACGGTCAAAATTGCACAGCGCAACGCGACCTTTGAAATCCTGTCCTTACGACCCGATCCAATATTCTGACCTGTAAAGGTTACGCAGGCGTGATAACACGCATTCATAAGAATATAAATAAATCCTTCGATGTTAGCGGCGGCAGTATTAGCGGAAAGCACTACCTTATCGTTGAAGGAATTGAGTGCGGATTGAATGATTACGTTGGATATGCTGAAGCATATTCCCTGAAGTCCTGCGGGCAGACCGATCAATATGATCTTTTTCAGAATTCTTTTGTTCACGGTCATCCATTTGAGCTTCAGTTGTATGCATCCCTGCGCTTTTGCCATATAAAAGACTATAGCAGCTGCTGAGCACCAATTGGCGACTGTGGTGGCAGTTGCAACGCCGACAACATCGAGATGAAAAACTATAACGAGGAGCATATTCAGCAAAACATTTATAACGCCTGCGCAGGAAAGTATTATAAATGGGGTTTTCGTATCCCCCACGGAACGTATAACCGCAGAACAGAAGTTATAGATAAGGCTTGCAGGAATACCGACAAAATATATCTGCATATAGATCGATGCCAGATCAATTACCGAATCCGGGGTATCCATCCATGAAAGAAAGGTGCGCGAAAAGAATAATCCGACAAGCATGAGGGCTAAACCGCTGATGACGCTGATAATCAAGCTCGTATGCGCGGTTTTGCTTACGTTTTTCTCATCTCCGCCGCCGTAATAATGGGAGACGGTAACACTTACGCCGACTGAAAGGCCGGTAAATAGGTTTACGAGAAGGTTTATCAGTGAGCCTGTTGAGCCTACTGCGGCAAGCGCTGCCTCGCTATCCTCGGCAAATCTTCCAACTACCACAACGTCAGCGGCGTTGAACAGCAACTGAAGGAAGCCTGCGAGCATCAACGGGATTGAGTATTTAACTATTGCTCCAAAGAGCTTATTATCGGGAACATCTACGCAATTAATTTTTGTACTCATTTTTGTTTTTTACTTTTACTTTATTCTCAGGAGTTGTTTGATCCTGAACAGGTACAGGGTAATCAGTTTTGTCAAGACGAAATCGTAAAGAATGAAGACGGGGCTTCCGAGAAGGTAGACCCACAGACTCAATGACATTGGGAGGGCAAGTACAAATTGTGAGACGAGAAAAACCACGGTCAACACGGTGTTAAAGAATACGAGTTTAATTCCCCATTGGAATATTCCTGAGCGGAGGCGTTCTATTCTTTCCTTAACTATTGGGTATATGCCTGCAAAGAGTGCGTATACAACGGCTATGAATTTATTTGGAAGGAGCAACAGCGAAAGCAAGGAGGTAACCGCATAAGTCAGATACTGCCAGGCACTTGGGGTCTCGATAACTATAAATGCGCAGAGCAAAGATGTTATCATAGCCATGGACAGATCAAGCACCTCGACAACAGAGCCAAGATACAGTATAACTACGCTAAGAGCGGAAATCATAGCGCACAAGGTCAGTGCCTTTGTTTTTTGCGCGATGTTATCTTTTCTTTTACTCAATGTGTCCTCCTTATCGACAGAAGCTGCCGAAACAACAATCGAGTATCATCAAAATCCTGCATATATCGCACATGGAGCACCCTTGTTCGTGGCTGACATTATAACCACCTGTGTAACCGCCTGCACGTCTGTTCATTGCGCTCCGGGCTTGTCTGTACTCCATATTAGATGGATCCATTTGGCAAGCTCTGTCAAAACAACTCATTGCATCACTGTAATTGCCTCTTTTATGCGATATTATACCGTAGAGATAGTACCATTCGGCGCCTCTGCCGGCTTCCGGGATATTGAGAAGAGCCTGATATGCGGCACTCAAGTTACCGCTTGTGATAAGTCTGCGAATATTCTCATATATAGGCTCACGGGGCCTTGATTGATAAGTGCCATTGAACGAGCCGGCTTTGCCCTGTCTTATCTTCTGTATTTCCTCATATGCCGCATTGATTTCCTTCATTTTTTCCTCAGCTGTGTGCTTAAGGTTTTCATCGGGATAGCGATCGGGATGATACTTTCTGGCAAGATCACGGTATGCTTTTTTTATATCTTCATCGGAGGCGGTTGGATCAACACCAAGCACCTTGTAGGGATCCGTCATTTTTTTATCCTTTCGATATTTAATTATGCATCGGGATCGGGTATCCTGATAGCGTTATCAGCGGAATGCTTCCCAAGCACCTCATCAATTTTCTTTACAAGGCCTATGTGAAGCACGTTATCGACTATACCTCTGAGCATTCTGCCCGTTTCGCTGTCAGGATAATCGATAAGATCAAATGCCGCCTCAGCGTCTGCCAAAATGTTAAGCAATATAATTTTCAGGTTGACAAGTGTTTCGTAAGGTAATTTATCGTTGGCATCATCAACTGCAAGCGGGTTATACCTTCCGCGTTGAATGTCGTCGGAGTAATCGTCCACGGCGTCTATTATATAGAGCCATTTGCCGAGATTTTTACCTATTGCTTCTGAGATATGCTTTTGAGTTCCTTCAAGACCGTAGGAAAAAATGCACGCCAGCATATTACCCGAAAGAACCGAAGCTTCGTCAAGCGAGCCATTATTTGTTTTTTCAAGGCTTGTGAGTGCAAAAAGGCTTTGAGAGATCTCATCTGAAAGCGCGCTATAATGCTTTAGTGAGCGCTTGTATGCCGGTCGCATCGCGCCCCTGGCAAGGCTTGCGATGAGTTTTTTTCGTCCTGATTCGTCATTTACGTCATCGCAGAGCTTGTTGTAGGTAAGCAACACGGAGGCGTAGGAGCAAAATTTGAGCGTGTGGCAAGGCTTGACAGTTGGACGTTTTGTAAACGGATGAATGAAGCAACGTGCTTTTTTAATTTCTATTACCTCGTTTGTGAGAATTGAGCGCACTATGGCAAGGAAGGTGATATCGTAGCTCAGGGTACATCTTGAACAGATACCTGTGCATTTTCCCATTGACCTGCAAAGTCCGCAGTAAAAGGCTCTGTAGAGTGCCTGCTCCTTGACCTTCAGATCAGGTTCATATGCTTTGACATAACCGAACACGGTATCACCTCCGTTATTAAATCAAGCCGTCCGCAGTAAGCATCTGTTTTGCCTTTGATGCATAAAACAGCTTACTGTAATTCTCCATTATTTCATTAGCAAGTGATAGGTACTTTTCGGTATTACCGACGGTACGATAATACACCATCAGAGGGTACTTACAGGAGGCTTTTTTAAAGTTATTATTTGCTGCTTCCAAAATGGAAATGTACCGACTTTCATAATCGGCTGGTACCCTCCCCTCGGCAAGTTCAATATCTGCGGCGAGATTTTCTACTTGCTCTTTAATAGTGTCATAGCCCTTCGACTTTTTCAATACACGCCCGAACAGCATATACACACGTGGCATCATTGATTTCACTTCCGTAACGTTGCCGTATGTATCAAGCTCAAGGGAGAGCTTATTTGCCAATATAAGTAGCTGAAGCATCGGATTAAGTAATTCATACTGCTTTGAATATATGATCTCGTTGTAAAGTTTTGACGCCTTTTCGTATTCTCCGCATAGCCAAAGTCCGAGGGCGTAATTGGATCTGTATAAAAGATTTGACGCCGCGGGAGTTTTTGATTGGATAAACTGAAGTTGGGCATCAGAAAACAGGCGCGGATCGCACCGATCATGCAAAAGTGAAATAACTGTCGAATCATACTTTTTGGCCATAATAACATTTGCTATAATCTGTGTTAGCAACAACACCGCCACCACTATAAAGAAAAAGCGCAAAAAGTCGGAGGCATTCGCTATCATTGAATAATCCTCGGTTGTAAATATTTCTCCGATCTCAAAGACCAGAAAAATAACGCCGATTAGGATCGCAAGTCCCCATTTTATGATATTTGCGATCGTGGTATATTTTTTGAAATATTCGTATTCTTTCATAGTTTATCAAATAATGAAGTGAGCAGGCAAGCCGGAGATAAACTCTACGGTTGTTTGTCCCTCTATCAGCGGCAACAGATAAGCAAGACATGCATCGGTAACGTCATTTCCCTGTTCATTGATGAACTCGTCGGGAACCGTTTTGATCTTATTTGCGATCTCGGAGACATCGGAATGACCGACGGTCGTGGTATAGGGTGAATCGGAGGTGCGGACTATTGTCATCATCTGTCTTGTTACGCCTTCGGATGCTGCGCGAACCGCCGCGCGTCCTACGTTGACGGACTCGCTGATATCAGTAAGTGAAGCAATGTGTGCAGCACAACGCTGACTGATATTGAGTTCAACTGAGCGAACCTTGCATCCTATTTCATTCTTGACAGCGATCTCAAGGGCTTTTCCCGTGCCCGAAAGGTATTTATGCCCGAATACGTCGGTTGCACCGCTTTGAGTTCCCTCACCGACGTATGTGCCGTCTGCAAATCGGATACCTTCAGAAACTGCAACGACTACGTTGGGATGAGTTTCCAACGCTTTGCGAACATCATTGAAGAAGGCCTGCATATCGAAGTATCTTTCAGGAAGGTAAACGAGGTCGGGAGAAATTCCGAAAACTGCTCTACCAAGTGCTGCGGAGGCAGTAAGCCAACCTGCATCACGTCCCATAATCTCAACTATAGTAACGGCTTTGGTGGTATATACTGCGCAGTCACGGATTATTTCGAGCATTGTGGTAGCAATATACTTAGCGGCAGAACCGAATCCGGGGGTGTGATCGGTTACAACAAGGTCATTGTCGATCGTTTTCGGAATGCCGAGAACACGCATTTCATAATCGTGATCCTTGGTATATGCAGAAAGCTTGGCAACTGTATCCATAGAATCATTGCCGCCGATATAGAAAAAGTATCTGATATCGTATTTTTTAAAGATTGAGAGAAGCTTTTCAAACACTTCGGTATCCTTAGCGGGATCCGGGAGTTTCTTTCTGCAAGATCCGAGAGCTGCAGCCGGAGTGTTTTCGAGTAACGCAATATTATGTTCATTTTCAAAAACCTCGTTAAGATTTACAAGGTTTTCTTCAAGAAGTCCCTCCACTCCGTTTCTCATACCGTACAGTGTTTTTATGCTACTGTCGTGCACATTTTCAAGCACACCGCGAATAACACCTGCAAGGGTTGCGTTGATTGCTGTTGTGGGGCCGCCTGATTGTCCAACGACCGCGTTTCCAATAAGTTTTTTCATATTTAATTAATCTCCTTTATTCAGATTGCGTTAGCAATAATTTTCCATTGTATACTATTATACCACATTAATACTCTTATGTCAAATAATTTTGTTATCTACCGGATTGATTACGACATAACGGTTGCACTTGTTTATTTTTTATGTTATAATGTAATTATTATACTGAAATTGAGAGGAATACTATATGAATATTTGCATTTTAATGTCGTTGGATGAAATATCGAGAAAAAAGTTTTCCGAGGCGTTTCCGCGAGATTGCATAACCTTTGCTTTTGATCAAAGTGTACCGTATGAACAGAAACAGGTATTTGACCGCAAATATGAAGATGCACTTTTAACTGCTGACGTTGTTGTAGGCCAACCGCCTGTTGAGTTTATCGAAAGAATGGAGAGACTGAAGCTCTTACAGTTATCCATGGCGGGAACAGAACCATACAGCAAGCCCGGAGTTTTGCCTGAGGGGGTCAAGCTCTGTAATGCTACAGGTGCGTTTGGAAAGGCTATTTCGGAGCATATGCTTGCTACTCTTTTGATGTTGGTGAAAAAGCTTCATCTTTACAGAGACAATATGGCGTCCGGCGAGTGGATGGATATGGGACAGGTTCGTTCCATTTCTGATATGACCGTGCTTTGCGTTGGACTTGGAGATATCGGATGTGATTTTGCGCGTCTTTGCAAATCTATGGGGGCGCACGTTATAGGCTTGCGTCGCGCCGGAACGGACAAACCTGAATACGTAGACGAGCTTTATCTTACCGAGGATACGGACAAGGTTTTACCGCAGGCTGACGTTATTGCAATGTCACTTCCCAACACGCCTGCAACGGTAAATTTTATGAGCCGCGAAAGATTTTCCCTTATAAAAAAAGGATCATTTTTACTGAATGTCGGACGAGGCAATGCAATAGATCAAGATGCGTTATTCGATGCCTTGCACGATGGCACTCTTGATGGTGCATCGATCGATGTAGCATCTCCGGAGCCTCTTCCATCCTCAAGTCCGCTTTGGGGATGCGAAAGACTTCTGATTACACCTCACGTCAGCGGATTCTATCATCTGAGAAAGACGTACGATAATATCGTTGATATTGCCATTGCAAACATCCGCAGTTTCAAAGAGGGTGCCACGCTCACAACTGAGGTGGATTTTGCTACGGGATACAAGAAGACAGGCAAATGAATATAATCAGTCACAGATTGAAAGATTTGCGACACCATATATAAAAAACTGCAGGGACAGCGCGTTTGCTATGTCCCTGCGTTATTTATTTGATTATATTATTTTGCACTTACAACGCCATCAGCTGAGATATTGACCTGAACGTTAAATACTGCCGCAAGAGCAATTATCTTATTGTTTTCAGCAGTCTTATCCTTTGCGGAAGCGTAAGATTTTTCGGTATAGCTATTGATAGAATCAATAAGTCTACCGATGTCAATGTCGGAGAGCTGAGCTTCTGTACCGAAGTAATCGTATTTTACATCACCGTTTACAATTACGCAATCAACGATAGCACCGCTGATTACCTTAGAGCCGAGTATTGTATTTGCGATATCGTGTGCATCTGCGACATGATTGCCGAACACGTCCCCATCAAGATTGCTTTGAGCAAGCTTTTTGGCAACGTCGAATATGTGCTTGATAGCCTCAGCCTCGGTTTTGTACTCTGACTCGGAAAGGCCGGAGCAATTTGCCATCTGGTCAAGCATTTTCTGGAGTAATTCGGAAGCGGGAGTTGCGGCCTTTTCCGGAACACCGAAGTCCATAAGCTTCTTCTTGTTAAGCTGGGATTTGAGAAGCTTTGCGGAGCTTTGTGACATATTTTCTATGAGCCATGAGATGTTATTATTGATCTCTTCAGGGGATGCATCCTCTTTATTAAGTGAATCCATAACGCCGTAAGTGTTCTGAATGGTTTCAAGTTTATTGCCGAGCTCTGCAGCGCCGCCGTCAAGAAGAGCATCAACCGTATCTGCATCGATCATTCCCGTGTCCTTAAGAGGCTTACTCTGTACTACTGCCTTAAGAAGATCGTCTGATTTGTCGCCGATGAAGCTACTGCTCTTTGCAAGATCTACGATCTCCTGAAGCTGTTTTGCATCAACAGCCATAAGCATATTCTCGCCCTTTTCCTGGCTTTCGATGATCTTATTTGCGAATTCGCATCCCTTTATTGCGATGCTTTCTATAATTTTTGCTTCTTCAACAATCTTATCAAGAGAGATCTCTGCGCTTGCGATCTTTTTAAAGGTTTCGACGGTTACGCAAGTGGTCTCGATCTTCTTTTCTTTTACTGAGTTGGTTACGTTGAAGAACGCATCAACCGTTTCGGTATCAATGGTCTCACTTTCGATAAGCTTAACGATAAAGCGTTCGATTCTTGAGAGCATATCTGTGGGAGAGGCGTTGACAGAACCGATAAAGCCAATTTCAGACTCATCATTTTTGATAGAGGAATCAGTGGATATCTGTCCGGTATATGCCTGATATGCATCGGTGATGTCGGTGAAGATCTGGAATACGTCGTCGCCGGTAAGAGTACCACGTTCTGCGCATTCTTCAACAAGAAATTCACTGAGAAGTGGGAGAACATCCTCGGGTATTGTTACTCCGTTGAGCGCAAAGTCATTCTTGAGTGCCTGACCAAGAGTTTCGGAAAGTTCTTCGGACGAGGTCTCTACGCTATTGAGTTCGAGAGAGTTAATCGATGATGCAATATCATCGAGCATATTATTGAGAACCTCCTCTGCATCCGCAGGAACACCAAGCACCTCGGCAACCATTACCAGTGCATAGTTTTGTATTTCTAAAGCTACAATCTGCATTCTGGGGTTCATATAGATTTCGGTAAGGACGTCAGAAATGAAGCCTTCTTTATTTACAAGATCGGTAATGCCGATAGAATCGTTTATTATACCGATTGCGCCATAATCAATGAAGAGGCATACAACATTACCGATGGTCGCAAAATCATTTGTAATCGTATTGTACTCTGTAGTAGCCATAACGTTGAAAACTGCTTCGGCTACAGGTTGCATATTACCTCCAAGCTCGGGCTTAGGGATTCCAAGATATGTCTCTCCGTTGATCCACGCAGTTGCAAGGCTTGAGAGAACGTCGGACGAGATATTCTTCATGAGAGCGGAGGAGTCAAAAATTCTTACTATGTTTTTGATTGCATCAACCTGAGGGTCACCGTAGGTACCTATCTCAACATTAAGCTTCAACGCTTCACTGACTATTGAGAAAACCGCCCCAAATTCTTCGGAAAGAAGATACTTTTGGCCTCTTATTCTGAAGTTTGCGAGATTGTCGTAGAGAGCGCCGGTTCCGTAGGAATATTTAAGCACAGGCATATGCGCTACTGCATTGACAACCTCTACTGCTTCCTCGGAATCCTCAATACCAATCTCATTAAAGCTGATTTCAAGCCCCTGATCCACCATCGTTTCGAATGTGTTTGCCGCAACGTTTACAAGTCCTGCGATGGGAAGGAAAAGTACAGCTACAACGATAAGTGCGTTTACTATTCCCGAAGGGAGAGCAAGAAATCTTGAAAGTGTTTTTTGTTTTTTGTCAGCAGGAGCAGCTTCCTTTTCGCCTCTTTCGAATATGAGCCTTGTAAAGAGTCTGACAAAGAACATAAGTATGAAGGAGATCACAAGATAAAGCGATACGAACACTATTGGTGCGATCACAGCGGAAGGAAGAGCCTCAATAAGCTCACCAAGATATCCACCGTTTACAAACAGGTCGTCGTATACCGCGCCGAGCGATGATTTAAGCATAGGCTTAATAAAAGTAATGATAGGCTCAGCGATCGCGTCAGAAACGGGGTTGGCAAGCATCAATGCAAATAACACACTGATAATATTCTTAACGAGACGTACTACGCCCTTTTTCCAGCCTTGGAAGAAGAAAACGAGTAGCGAAAAAAACGCTATTACACCTACTGAAATGCTAAGGATCATTGATGCCAGATTAATCGTGGCCATGATTGTTTCAACATTAGTTCCCATAGTTATTTTACCTCATATTGATATTGTAGATAGAATTATCCAATTAGATTATAACTCTTTTATAGCTTGATGTCAAGGTTCCTCTTGCTTTTGGAAGAATATTTTATAAAAATTTACAATATGTTTATTTTATAAAACTAAAGATATTGAAGATTTTTAATAGTTTTGGTATAATATAAGACATCACACATCGTTGGAGAGAATATGGAACTTAATTTACACGATATAAAAACGATTAAAAACCTGATGGAGATGCACGGTATTACCTTCCGCAAAGAGTTTGGACAAAACTTTTTAACAAATTCATTTGTAACTGAGGACATTGCCGATTATTGCTGTGACGGTAGAAGCAAAACGATTTTTGAGATAGGCCCCGGAATAGGTACGCTGACGCGCGAACTTGCGAAAAGATACGAAAACGTACTGTCCGTTGAAATAGACCGTGGACTTATACCGTTGCTCAAATATACGCTTCACGGATACGATAATTCGGTTGTTATAAACGCTGATGTTATGAAGTTGGATCTTAACGAGCTACTTGCTCCGTATTTTGAAAAAGGAGGAATTTCGGTTTGTGCCAATCTTCCCTATTATATTACGACACCGGTCCTTATGCTGTTACTCGAATCCGGAATAAAATTCGATTACATCACGGTAATGGTTCAGGCGGAGGTAGCGGACAGGCTCTGCGCTAAGGCAGGAAGCTCCCAATACGGATCTATAACGGCGGTTTTAGGGTATTACGGAACGGTTGAGCGTCTTTTTGAGGTACCTGCAAACAACTTTATCCCTGCTCCAAAGGTGGATTCTGCGGTAGTACGTATCAAGCTGTTTAAAGACAATCCATATGCGCGTGTAGGGGAAGATGGACACAAGTTAAATGAAAAAATGTTGTTCAGAACCATAAAAGCGGCGTTTGAGCAGAGACGAAAGACGCTTGTTAATGCACTGAGCACCGGATTTCCCGAAATTGGTAAGGACAAGCTGCTTGAGGCAATATTAGCGTGCGGACACAGAGCCGACATACGCGGAGAGCGGCTCAGCACGGAACAGTTTGTTGAGCTTTCGGATAGGATATGCACTATATCGGAAAAATAATGAAAAGCAGACGCTACATCTTTTAAGTGTGGCGTCTGTTGCTTTATTCTGCAATATGTATCTTACATATTTTAACCATTTGTTATAGAAAAGATCGTCTGTTCTTCCTGTTGGTTATCCAAAATGAAGGGAGCGGGGGCTGCAAATCTGATTGCGGAAGGAACCACCTCGATCTCAAAGGTTTTACCTCTGAGCAATTCTCCGTCGACCGTTACACAAAAATCTGCTCCGCCTTCAATTATGATCTTTTTTGCGCGCTTATACTTGAGGATCTTTGCGAATTTGGGATTATTAAGGTGTCCTCCGAGTTTATAAATTTTTATAAGTTTCAAAAAGGTAAATATCGACACGCATTTAACCATACAAACGTCGAGTAATCCGTCATTGTTGAGAGAAAGCGGCGCGCAACGGTATGCTCCGCCATAAAACTGACCGTTAGCAATGGACATCAGCAAAAACTTTCCATCATTTATACGTTCTCCGTCGACCCAAATGTCAGCTTTATTTACCATAGCATTAAAAAGTGCGGCAACAACTCCCGTTGTATATGCTCTTTTTCCACCGATAAACTTTTTGCGCTTGACCTTAGCCATAGTGCTTGCGACATAGGTATCGAATCCGCAATTTATTACGTTGATCGAATACTGACCGTTTATCTTTATAAGGTCAATATAAGAGGCTTTACTCTCAAGAAGCTTTTTCAGATCATCAAACGCCTGAACATCGCCGTAGCATTTTACAAAATCGTTTCCGCTTCCGCATGGGTAGCACGAAAGCTCAGCAAACTCGTAACCACACATACCATCGACAACTTCTTTAATAGTTCCGTCGCCGCCGCAGGCATAAAACCTCACAGGAGAATTCATTTTTTCGCAGATTTGTTTAACATATTTTGTTGCGTCGCCCCCATCTTTTGTAACGTATATCTCAATATCATAACCTTCAAGCTGTGCAAGTTTGGCGCTCAGCTCGTCAACGTACGATGCTTTACCTGCATTGGGGTTTATGACGAATATATGCTTCATTTTCAGTTACTTCCTTTTACTTATTTGTTTTCTTTCGGGATAGCAGCCGGGCATCAAGGTTAGTTTGTGAAATAACAATACCTGCAAATATCACAAGGCATCCAATATATCCCACAAGAGAAATCGTATCATTTCCAAATATTACTCCGCCGATAACGCTGAATACAGACTCGGTAGAGAAAAGGATTGCGGCATAGGTTGGAGTTGACATTTGCTGAGCTACGGTCTGCAAAGTATATGCCACACCCACGGAAAGAATACCGCAATACAGTATTGCGCCTTTTGCGTTAAGAATACTTTCGAGCGAAATATTCTCAAAGATCAGCGCGCAGACAGTACTGATAACTCCACAGGTCAAAAACTGCACGAGTGAAAACATCAACGGATAAATGCGGTCTGTAAACAGATCGACCACAATAATATGAGTTGCAAAAAACACCGAACAGGTCAGGAGCAGGCACTCTCCGATTCCGAAATGGAAGCTTCCGTCGATCTTGACACACAGCAGAAAGAGACCGATAACCGCAAAAAACGCGCCTATCCATGAGCTTATACTGACACTCTTTCTGAAGATAAAGAAGCACATTATAGGAGTAAGAACCGTATAAAGTCCCGTGATAAATCCTGATATTCCGGCACTTTGGGTGATCTGAGCGCCGTATTGTTGAAGTGTGGATGCTGCAAACAGTATTCCACCGACAAGAATACCTGCAAGAACCGTGGTTTTTAATGAAACCTTCGGCTGATTATCCGCTTGAGACGGTCTTGGTGCGTGTTTTATCTTTTTTCCTTCAACGAGAGCGACAACCGGAATAAGGGAGAACGCACCTATGAGAAACCTCACGCCGTTAAAGGTGAACGTATCGATATGGGCAGAGCCTTCGACTTGCGCGACGAAGGCAAATCCCCAGATCATTGAGGTTAAGAGTAAAAGAAGGGTTGGTAATGCTTTTTTCATAATTGCTCCGCTATTGTTTCTGAGAATGATTTATTGTGGTATGTACTCAACTATTGCTTTAAAAAGTTCCTCGGAGAGTGCATATGAGTCGTTTGCAGAGCCTCCGATTGAGATAAGCGTACCTTTGGTTCTGAGGCAAAGGACAGTATCCTCAGGGAGGTTTGAGAAAACCGAATGCGATCCTGCAAATTCGGTATCGGCAAATCTTATACCGTACTCATCGATGGCGGAGTTCGGAACGGAATCAAACACCTCGTCAAGGCGTCTGAAGCCACCGCTTGATCTTACGCGATCATAAAGATAAGGATCGAGAAGACACACTGAATATTCCCCTGTCAATATCAGGCTATCGAATCTTTCGAGCTCACTATGATTGAACTCGCGATCTATTGTATATATCTTGTCCCCATTTTCATCTGTAACCGCCTCGTACGACTCGATTTGCGGAGCAGAAAGAATATTAGTGGCTATTAGTTGCACGTTTTTCTCACCGTCACCGTTTAAATCGTACGGAAGGATTTCATTAAACGCCGAGATATACGCTTTTGCGTCAGCGGCGGTCACCATATTGGGGCCTGAATAAATAACGTACGAGTCATATCCTACTGTCTCACAGGACTGGAGAATACATACTGTTAAGACAGCTACGACAAGGATAGCTGCCAATATCTTCCATTTATGATAATAGAAGAAATTATCAAGCTTTTTCATTTTAGGATCAACGAACACGATCCCTTGCTCTACCAGCTTTTCCTCATCTCTCTGTGGAGAATTATTATTTGTTTCTGACATTAAGCCCCTCCGTGTTATTAAAAAACGAGCGCGTGGGCGCCCGTTTATAGTGCTGAATACTAAAATACAAGCTTATTGAGCGTTGCTTTCGTTTTGGGAATTGTAATACTCGTTGAGCATTACCTCATAGTTTTTGACAATATCCTCAAGAAGGTTGTCATCCTCGACGGCTTCAAAGAGTTTTTCTCCGTTTGCGTCGGTAATTTCTTCAAATACGTATACATCCGTTTCGGCATCGCTACCTTCAGTAATGCTTTTCAGACAATCATCGAGAGATTGGAGAAGCACGAAGGTTCGTCCCTCCATATTGATGGTTGCGACCTCGGTATACTGAAGCTCATTGCCGTCCTCATCTGTCAGGATAATAACGTCATCAAAAGCATCGGTTGGTGCAACGCCCGAGTCTCCTGAGTTATTGAACTCTATTTCATTTTCCTCAAGGTACTCACTGATTCTTCTGAAAACATCCTCCTCATCGAGTGATGCAGCATCTGGAACGTCATCAAACAATCCACGTATTTCGGTTTGCATACGCTCGTCCATCACATCCAGGCTCTCAGAGGTTGATTCTTTCTTTTTTTCTGACATAGTTACCTCTTAAGTTCTCAGTTTCTTGATACTGATACTATCTGAAGCTTGCGAACACCCTTAGGTGTATCAAATTCAACAACGCTTCCAGCCTTGTTACCAACGAGCGCCTGACCCTTTGGGGATACATCAGAGATTTTACCGAGCTTGGCGTTTGCCTCGTTTGAGCCTACGATGGTGTATGTGCTTTCGATGCCGTTATCAATGTCAACAACGGTTACGATAGATCCAATATTTACAACGGTCTCATCGATCTTTGAGCTATCGACTATAATGGCATTTTCGATAATAGCTTCAAGTTCAATTATTCTTGCTTCTACCTTAGCCTGTTCTGTTCTTGCCTCGTCGTACTCAGCGTTTTCTGAAAGGTCGCCGAAGCCTCTTGCGGTCGCGATATCGTTGAGAATCTCCTGTCTTCTGGTTGTTTTGAGGTAATTCAATTCCTCAACTATTTTGTCATAACCCTCTTGGGAAAACGTTTGCTGCTTCTTTTCAATCATTTCAATATATCTCCTTAGTTGAATAATTTTACATATTGATTATATTTATTTTCTTCCGTACATAACGTCAATCGCACCCTGAAGCTGATTGTCCTTATCGTCGGTGTATTTGTAAATATTTACATTTTTGAGTTCATCGGATATTTCGATCTCGTAATCGGGCTTTATTCCGATACCTTCATAGCTTTCCTTATCCATAGGGAAATACATATGGGTAGTGAGCTTGACTGCGCCTTTAAGGCCATAATTTTCAAGATAATAGGTTGTCTGCATACTTCCCTTTCCGTATGTGGTAACTCCGACGACCTTGGCAATACCGTATTGCTGAAGTGTTGCGGTAAAAAGCTCACCTGCGCTTGCGGTATATTCGTTTGCGATAACAACCACATCCAGATCCCTATATTTACCTATATCAGATTTATTTATATTACAAGAATCATAGGGAGCGGAGAATTTTATGGGTACTGCTTTGGATACATCCTCATTTCCTTTTGCGTCTACGGTGTAAATGATGGGATCACCTTCGTTTAAGAAGTAGCTGAGAACCGCTTCAACGGAAATCGCATATCCGCCGGGATTATTTCTGACGTCAAGCACGAATTTTTCGCAGCCTTCTTTTATAAGGGCATCCATTGCGTCTGTAAACTGAGTGGGAGTGGTAAGGTCGAACTCCATTATTTTAATAATACCGACTTTACTATCCGTAGTACAGACATGATAATTTACTGACTGAGTTATTATCTTACGGCGTTCAATTCTGAAGTCAACCGACTCTGAATTATTTTCGCCTCTCAGGACCGTAAATTCTGCAAATGTGCCTGCTTCGCCTATCATTCTGTCTACCGCATCCTCGTAAACGAGATCGGGAACGTATACTCGGTCTTCGCCTGTTCCGATATATGCAACAAAGTCACCTACGCGTACATCAGCCTCAAGCGCGGGAGAGTCTGGAAGCACGTTTACGATCTCAATCATTTTAAGATCAACATTATAGATTACGTTTACGCCTATGCCTACCATCTCGCCCTGGTTTTCAGCCATCATACGGTCGACCTCTTCCTGGGTATAATAATCCGCATATTTATCACCTGTTGACTGCGCGTAAGCATCGAGAACGCTTTGAAGAACTGCTTCGTCAGTAGTACCGAAATAGGATTGGGTATCTACTATCATACCAACGAAGTCGAGGTATTTATCGAGCTCTGATTTAGCGGTTACTCCGCCTGAGGTATAATCATCTAGCTTTTTATTGAATGTTGCCTCAAGCACGGTATAGGTCAACGAGAAACAAAGAGCGACTGCGGCAATAATGGAAAGCAGGAACACTCTTAACGGAACCTGAGTCTTTTTCTTGGACTTTCTGTTTGTGTGGGCATTGTCGGACTGATCGTAGTTAAAGGAATAATCCGGAGCGGAGGTACTTTCCTCATGCTCTTTTTGGAAATCTACGGATTCCTTTTCGGGGGTGGTATTATCGGGAGTAACGGTCGGTTCTTCTACGTTACCATTTTCATTATTAGTAATCTTTTCTTCTTGTGACATACAAATCTCCTTTTCTCTGTAGCGGATTTCATAGTGTCGGGTATAATCATTAACAAGCGAAATGAATCAGTATAGGTACGATTCATTTCGCTTATGATCATAACATTCAATTTATTATAGTAAAGGTATTATTGAAATATACGGCTATGACTGAAATCAATATTTGTTCTGCTTGGAGTTCAGGTATTTTCTGACCATAAGTGCTACCTTGAACGTAATAGCGTGTTCAAACTCGCGCAGATCAAGTCCTGTCAGTTTGCGTATTTTTTCAAGCCTGTAAACGAGGGTATTACGGTGAACGAAGAGTTTTCTTGATGTTTCTGAAACGTTGAGGTTATTCTCAAAGAAGCACTGGATGGTCATGAGAGTTTCACGATCAAGTGTCTCAAGGCTTCCTCTCTTGAATACCTCCTGCAGGAACATTTCACAAAGTGTGGTAGGAAGCTGATAGATAAGTCTGCCAATTCCGAGGTTTTCGTAGCTGATTATATTTTTCTCTGTTTCAAATACCTTGCCAACCTCAAGCGCGACTTGTGCTTCCTTATAAGCGCGTGCAAGATCCTTGATATTGTCAACGATGGTAGAAATACCTATGCAGACCTTAGTATAGAACTCCGTGTATATAGTATCCGCAATATCAGTTGCCATACTTTCAATCTCGCGGATATCCGTGCCGGGCTTAAGCTCCTTAACGAGTACTATATCATTTTCTCCTACGCTTATTACGTAATCCTTGGTTTTGTCCGGGAACATATTCTGGAGCATTTCGAAGGGCATAATATCTGTTTTGCCGCTGAATTTTACCAGGAACACGATGCGATCCTCTTCAGAATTGAAGTGAAGCTCCTTACTCTTTATATAGATATCACTTGGTAGAATGTTATCAAGGATAATGTTCTTGATAAACGAGCCCTTATCATACTTTTCGTCGTAAAGGTTTTTTATGTTGCTAAGGGATATGGAAAGAAGCTTTGACATCTTGTCTGCAATCTTATCCTCGCCTTCGACGAAGACCATATACTCCACCTTTGAGATACCGCCGATTGCACGGTATGTATAATTTCCTACCGCTACTTTCTCGCCTGAATATGCGAGTTCTTCCTTAATTCCCTGCCTTATTTCGCCAATCTTTACAAGTTCAGAGCATGATATAACCACGCCGCTATCGTCGATAACGCCGATTGTTCTGTCAATTGCATCCTTCATTTGATAAATTACGCTTTGAAACAGTCTGTTTGACATTTGATTTTCCTCTCTCGTTAATTCGTTTTATGAGACACATTTATATTGTTAATCCCTATTGTGTATACTATACTATATTTTACACTATTTTTTGTGATTTTTCAATAGGTCTTTTTCTGTTTTTTATAGAAAATGCGGTAAATAAATGTTAATTTTTTATGTATTTTATACTTAGCAATATGCACAAATTGTTTCTAAAGCTCCATTTGATAAACAAGTGCCGAAAGTACAAAGGTCGAGGCGGTTTCTGTGCGGAGTATTCGCTTGCCAAGCCCTACCGACGTAAGTCCGTATTCGCGAGCGAGATCACACTCTTTTTGCGAAAAACCGCCCTCACTGCCAATCACTATGGCAACCGTAGGGATATGATCTGTCCGGTTAAAGCCGGTGGCAGCAAGTGATTCGCATATAGCTTTGCGAAGGGTGAGTGCATCTTCTCCTTCATAGCAAAAGAGCTTTATATCACACTTAGAGGCTTTTTCAAGCATTTCGGCAAAAGAGACCGTAGACATCACGTCGGGTATAACATCACGTCCGCTTTGCTTTGCCGCTTCTTCAGCAATTTTTCTTCTGCGCTCGGTTTTTCTGTCTTCGTTTTCC
Organism: Clostridia bacterium; assembly: GCA_017504205.1. GTDB lineage: Bacteria > Bacillota > Clostridia > Oscillospirales > CAG-272 > HGM12650. Next base: position 21,442 of record JAFVRO010000014.1, read on the forward strand.
TTTTTCATCTTTACAACGCATCTTTCGCTTTCAAACGGGATGATAACGCTGACACCGCATTCAACTGATTTTTGAATTACGGACTCAAGTTTATCTCCTTTGGGGAGCGCCTGAAACAAAAATGCGCAAAACGGCGGCTCGTTTTGTGTTTTCTGAATCGAAAGGATCTCAGCTTCAACAAGACGGTCGGAAATGCTTTTAAGTGAGCAGGTATATACGTTCCTTTGCATATCGCTTACGGTTATATGTTCCCCCTGCGCCATTCGCAAGGACCGTGCAATATGGAAGGCATCGTTACCTTCTATTATTATAATGTTATCGGTTCTGTTGACTGCGTGTGCTTGCACAAAAAATCTTGGCATTGTATTCTCCGTAAATCTGAATATAATTCACCTTAAAAATACGCCGCAACAAATCACGGCGTATCATATTATTGAAGCTGCTCAATAGAACAGTTCAATGTTTTGCTTAGTAAAAACAAGCATCTTCTGCTGAATATAAGGCTTATTGTTGACTAAAAAATCGCGTATATTGCTTATATCTCCATTGAATGAATCGCGCAGATAAAGCAAGGTTGATGCCATTTCTGCGTCACCGTTAAGCTTGACTGCCTCGGCAACGGATTGTACTGCATTCTTGCCCCAGGTATAGAAAACGAGCCAATGCTGTTCGTCGTCGATATCTGCAAGATCATAGAGCATCTTATATGCGAGAAGTATGCGAAATTCTGCGGGAGTACCAAGCTTTTCGGGGGTATCAAGAACGTTATCGCGCCACAGTGTGGTATCCGTTTCTTTTATCTCGGCAATATAGCGATTCATTTTATCGTTAACGATCTTGAATGTAAGGTTCTGAACGGGTATATTTTTATTAAGGGTACGGTCGAACAGAAAATAGTTTGGCTCTCTCTCCTTAAGCAGTGTCGCTCCGTAAACAAGCATAGCGGCGATAAACACGATAAGCACTATACAAATAACGATAAGCGCCTTCTGAAGTCCCGTTTGGGCAACGGTTCCGAACATAATAAACAGATCAATTATAAAAATCACCAAGAGGGCTGCGATCACATAAAGGGCGATCGACAGGGCTTTTTTATTTTTCACTTGTTCATACACTCCTATAGATTAATAGAGAAATATAAGCGATGGGCGCATTAATATTTCATTATTGTTCATTATAACATATATTTTGCACTTTTGCAAGTATATTTAAAAGTATTTTTAGAACTTTTGCACTTCTTTTATCGTAATATGAAAAAAACGGTTGGAAAATTACCAGATATTTAGGTATTCTATTTTTATTATCGGGGGCGTATAATAGTAAGTAACGGCACCGAATTCAGGATGCTATATTATTTCTTTTGGAGGAAAGCCATGGAGCTTATAAAAATCAGTGAAACTCACATAAAGATAATGCTGACACCCGAGGAGGTAGAAAGATACCGCTTGCTCGAACAAGTTGAGGGTGATAAGGAAACCGATAAGATCAGCCGTGAGGGGAGGCAAATAATTTTTCGTCACATTATGGAGGATGCAAGTCTCATATGCGGTTCTTCTCTTCCATGCGATAATGCGTTTGTTCAGGTTTTTACGTCAAAAACGGGAGGGTGTGAGTTGTTTATCACACAATCGGAGGCAAAAGGCGGAGCTACATCCCATCAACACGGTTCAGGCATATTAAAAGTGGCGTTCCGCTTTGAAAAGATCGGATATCTGATTGAAGCGTGCAGACGCATCCGGCGTCAGGAGACAGGAGTACTTTCAAGTGAAGCGTGGAAGGATGAACGAGGATGTTATTATCTAATTATAGTAATGGAGGCATCGGGTACGGGAAAGCTTGTATACATAACAGAATGCGGTGACAGAGAAAGTATAGACCGTGTATCACTATACTTAAGCGAGCACGGAAGTATGATATGTGAGGAAGGAGCGGTCGAAATGCTGGCTGAGCTTTGAGTTATCAAATGGATATTTTTCTTCCAATCTCGCGCTGGTTGATTTTTTCTAAAACCATTGACTTTGAAAGAGTTGTGTGGTATCATTATTTAAAGCAAATAATTGCGAAAAAATATACCTTCTGGAGGATAAAATATGGAAATCAGAAAATTAAACGCTGACGATTATGAGCAACTTTTAGATGTCTTAGATACGGTTTTTGCTAATTTTCATAAACACCCGATGGATTTCCGGAGTGAATTACCGAAGATGTGTATCAAAGATGATAAGCACATGGGATACCACACCGGTGTATTTGAAGACGGAAAGCTCGTTGCAGTGGGAGGAGTCTATCCGCTGCCGGTGAAAATAGGAGACGCGTCGTTGTTGTTTTCGACGACAGGAAATATGGCGACATTGCCGGAATATGAAGGCAGAGGTTACTTTAATAAGATATTTACAGAAATGATGAAGGAGTTGAAGGAAAATGGCTTTGACGGAGCAAGACTTGGCGGTCTCAGACAAAGATATTCTCGCTTTGGATATGAGCCTGCGGGCTTGGCATACAGTGTCAGCTTTACAGCAAACAACCGAATCAAGTATTTTAAAGATGCAGGTCAGGATATAACATTCCGTGAGATCAAAAGAGAAGATACTGAAATACTTGCCTTCTGTGATGAATTATCACGCAAGTCCGACTTTTACGTTGAGCGTTCTTCTGAGGATAATTACCGCGACGTGTATCTCGGACTTCGTAGTAAACACGCAACCGCATATGTTGCCCTCAAAGACGGTGCGCCTATTGGATACCTTGCGGCATCCGGTAGTGAATATGTCGGACACGCCCTGAATGGCGCATGTATTTGGGAGTTACGCTATACATCTATCGAACATTTTATTCCAATGATTTGCGCTTGGCAGCGTCGGGTCAATAAAAACATTTCGTTCAAATTAGCACCGTATATGCAAGACGAGCTCAGACTGATTATCCCCGGTGCTGAAGGTGTATCAATTTCATCACCCTCTCGTTTCAAGATACTTAATTACGATAAGGTTGCAGATGCTCTGATGAAGCTGAAACTCTCAAAACAGCCTTTAATGAAGGGTGAGCTTATTATAGGTATTGAGGATTACGGCAATATCAGATTGTATGTAGACGAGAATACCGCAGGATGTGAAAAAACGGACAAATCTCCCGAGTTTACTTTGGATAAATTAACAGCTACAAGAGTACTTTTCGGACATATGCCTGTATACGCTTCGATTCCTGTTTTAGATCCGCTGATTTCAGATTGGTTGCCGCTTCCGCTTTGTTGGTGCACTTTGGATTATGTATAATATCTCATATGCAGGTCCACAGTAGGCAAACACAAATTTCTCGACAAGGAGAAAAAATTATGGCAAAAGCAAGCATTGAAAGATATAATAGTGAACCAACACTTATGATTGACGGTGTTCCCTATCCGCCTATGGCTATAACAATATGCCGATATGAGGAGGGATACCTCGCACGCCTTAAAGATGCGGGATTCCGTATATTTTTCGTACAGGCACATACGAGATGGCTATCTCCGGGGGGAACGGACGAGGAAGGCAACATTATCCCCGACGGCTTTACCAAGGCGCGTCAGCGCATGGAAACCTTGCTCAAGGTAATCCCTGATGCGTATATTATTGTTCGTTTGAATTCCAACCCTCCTATGGATTGGCTGGAGGAGCATACAGAGGAGCTTCGTATCTATAATGACGGGAGTTACATAAGACCGTATGGCGGTGTATACCCCAGAAACAAATATGAGGCGGCGCAGTCTACCGCATCCGAACTTTGGAGAAAAGATGCCGGCAAAGCGATTCTTGAGTTTTACGAGGAGCTTGAAAAATACCCTTGCTTCGAGCGCGTCATCGGCACCTTCGTAGTTGGCGGAATGGGATACAAGACCGAATGGATATTCCCCGGTATGCTTCCCGGAGACGAAAGATACGGCGATTGCTCTGAGCCCTTTAAGAAAGCGTATGGAGAATGGCTAAAAAATAAATACGTAACAGAGGAGGCGCTCAGACAGGCTTGGAGACGCGATGATGCTACCTTTGAGAATCCTATAATTCCGAATGCGGCAGACAGAGACGTTATAGGGAAGGCAAACCAAAAGATCTCCTCGAACATCGGCTCGTATCTGACTGTCCCACGGGAGAATTCGAAAGAGGACTCGCATTTTGGAGTTTTTCTTAATGTTGATACTCATCTTATTACGGCTGATTATTATGATGCGTATCACGATATTACTGCAGACCTTATCCTTCATTTCGGTCGTATTCTGAAGGATAAATATCCCCAATGGTTATTCGCTACTTTTTACGGTAATCTTGCATCTATGCATTTTTATGACTCATCGTGTGTGACGGGAATACTTAAGCTTCTTGATTCAGGTATTGTGGACTTTTTGAGTGCGCCCGATATTTACCGCGACCGCGAGCCCGGAAAGTGTCTTGTTCAGAGAGAAATTCAGGATTCCTTCCGATTGAGAAACCTCTTGTATTTCCGGGAAAACGATGTCAGAACGCACTTGACCATGCCGTATTTCCAACGTGAGCGCATGGGGATTTCTACCGTTGAGGACAGCATCACAGTGCTCAAGAGGGATTTTGCGCACACTATTTGCGATGATGTGTATGCGTGGTGGTTTGATATGTGTGGACACTTTACCGACATCCGGAATGAAAAGATAGAGAATGAAGTATTCTGGTATGATGATCCCGATATTTTAAAGTTGTTCAAGAGGCAACAGGAGATAGCCCGGGAAGCATATGACACAGACAGAACCAAGAAGAACGAAATCGCGATAATTGCGGATAACGATAGTTTCCACTGTGTTTCGAACCATATCAGTTCTATGACGATGGACACCTGGCGCATATCTGACCTGCATCAGATTGGAGCGCCCGTTGATTGGTATTATCATGACGATATGAGTAATCCGGATATGCCGGATTACAAGCTTTATATAATGGCAAATCAATATGATTTGAACGATGAGCAAAGAGAGCAGATTTTTGCCAAAGTCCGAAGAAACAACGCAGTGATTCTTTGGTTATACGCTCCGGGATTTATCAATCGCGAGCTTAACACTCGAATGTGCGTCGAAAACATCAGCAAAACAGTCGGAATGAATGTAGACTATATCAATCACGCTCAATCTCCGTTTTTCCGTATAGAGAACAAAGAGCATCCGGCACTTCGATTTGCGGATGCTTACAGGAGATACGGATATATAGAGCAAGCAATAAGGGATAATTTAAGCGGCGCGCTATCATTTACAGGAACACCTTATGTAAACCCCTGCTTCTACATTGATGACGAAAATGTACAGGTGTTGGGACGTTACACCGGCAACAAACTGATATCTTACGCGATGCGTGAGATGGACGGATTTACAAGTGTTTACTGTTGTACTCCGACGTTGAACAAAGAGCTTCTTGCATCTCTTGCCGAGTACGCGGGATGCCATTTGTATACCGATACCAGAGATATTCTTTATGCAAATGAAAGTTACGTTGCCGTTCATGCTACCTATTCGGGAATACACCATATCAACTTTAAGAAGGTATGTACTCCTATGGAGGTATACGAGCAAAAGATTTATGGTGAACAGGTGGATTCGATCGACGTTGAGATGCATTTCGGCGAAACCAAAATGTGGAAGATACGTTAGATTTGAAGATTACTGAGACATAGTATTTTTACGGTATACTTCGGGTTACGTCTGATTTTCGAATGCAACCGAAGCAATATCTATTAACATACGTTTTAAAAACTTTATGCACTAATTGGGAGATAATTATGAACGAATCAAAAGTTTTGATATTTGATGATGCAAGATGGCAACAGTTATATGATAAATGCCGCACATGCACCGATTGTGGGCTTCACTGTACAAGAACGAACTGTGTTTTCGGTACAGGAAATATCAATGCGGATATAATGTTCGTTGGCGAGGCCCCCGGACAGAACGAGGATCTTCAGGGAGTACCGTTTGTTGGGCGCGCCGGACAGTTGTTCGACAGATATTTATACGCTGTGGGAATTGAGCGCAGTGACGTGTACATAGCAAATATACTCAAATGCCGTCCGCCACAGAACAGAGATCCGCTCCCCGAGGAACAGGACAGGTGCATTAATTACTTGCGTGAGCAGGTGAGGCTTGTCAGGCCAAGAATCATAGTATGTCTCGGAAGGATCGCCGCGATGAGGCTTATCCGCAAGGATTATATGATCACGAAGGAGCATGGACAATGGGTACAGCGCGGGGATTTCCTTATGACGGCGGTATATCACCCTGCTCTGCTTTTGCGCGATCCACGCAAAAAAGAGGATATGCTGCTCGATATGAAAGCAGTAAAGGAAAAGCTTGATGAACTACACAAGGCATAAACGCTCATAAAGCGAATTTTGAACAATAAAAGCTTCCACAGAGTTATCAAACGGTTCGGTGGAAGCTTTTTTAAGCAGATTAACGAAATAGAGGAGTTATTTATCCTTTTTAGCAAAGGGGCTGATACTGCGAAGTCCGCTCCGCATAATAATACCTCTGATGAATGGATCGCACAAAAGGGCTCTTTTAACTGATTTGACACGAAGTCTTAGCCTGAGTGACTTTGTTTTTCTTCGGTACAGCTCTTGTATATCATTATACGTTGAACCTTCAGCAAATGCATCGGCGAGAAGCTTTGCGCTATACATAGCATAGCTGAGTCCTTCAAATGAGCTTGCGCTTATGAATCCTGCCGCCTCTCCGACAAGGAACACTCCTTCCTCGCCAAGGCAGAAGTCCTTCATTGATCGAGGACTCGAAAGCAGGCACGCCTCAGTCTTAACGGGTTCTCCGAATGAATTACCGAGAAACGCCTCAAGCCTTGACTTCTGTTCATCGAAAGCACTTCGGCATCCTTGTTTTTTAAAAGCTCCACCGAATATAACATAGTCTCCCTTATGTATCGTCCAGGAGCAGCTATCACTTGTGACTGAATCGAATATGCAGGAATAGTACGGCATACACTGACCATTATTTTTAAACCACTGCTGTATCGCAACGTATTGAACGCGCATGGGGTCAAAAAAAGTACGTCTGACAACCGATCCACCGCCGTCTGCGCCCACGATAGTCTTGGCCATAACCGTCTCCTCCGTGCCACCATGTTTGATACAGACACTGTAAAGATCCCCGTCTTTTTTTATTTCCGTGCATCTTCCCGTGTGGATATCAACATGCGTGGGAACAAGAGAAAGAAGCCATCGGTCAAACGAGTATCTGTTCATATTAAGATAATGTCTTTGATAATATCTGACCAACTTCTGATTAATGTCAATAGTCTGAACCGCAAATATCTGTGGGTCTTCGAGAACGCTTTTGGGAAGAACGAGATCGAATCTTGCAAGGAGCTTTTGTGCATCCGGGGCAAGAAGTCCTCCGCACGGTTTTGCAGAGTTTTCAGACTGACCGTCTATTACAGTCAGTTTTAGCGTCCGGTGCGCCTGCGCTATTTCCTTAGCAAGTACTGCTCCGGCAGGACCCGCTCCGATTATAGCAATATCGTAAATTATATTTTCTTTATGCTCCATACCATTACTCCAATCTGATTTTGTCGGTCATATGACACTGAATGCGCACTTGGAAAGCATTACGACTTTATTATAACTCAAAAACCGCAGAAAGTCAATCTGCGGTTTTACTTTTGTAGTACAGCCATAAAAACATTTTAAGGGTTTATTTTAGCATATCGGACACGTCTTTATATAGCTTTGTGTAGTCATCAGTTGCAAATGAGCTGCTCAAGACATAAGAATACATACGGTCTCCATCAACCATTATTACACTGTCTTCGGTGAGTATAAGCTGAAAGATCGAAGTTTCGTCGGAATATGCCCGAAGTCTGATTCCCCACGCACCAAGTGATGAGGCAACTACAGTGTCAGCCTTGAGATTTTTCACAGTGCCGTTCAGTCTTGATATAAGCGCTGACACCTTTGCTTTATCGGTAACAAGCGTTTCCCTGCCCCCGTTACCGCTCTGTTCTGACATAGAGTTAAGATCGGTGATAAGAATACGTGTTACGGTATCATTTGACGCGGTATACTCAGCGATATCGTCGAGAAGGCTATTTGCCCTTATAGTTGGTATAGCAAGAATTATACCGAGCACCGCTATCGCAGATATTACTAAGAGCGCGGCAATGAGTATTTTTTTTAATAATGAACTATTATGATGAATTTTAATTTTTTTCACTGTCGCGATCTCCTTTCGATCAATCGTGCTTTTTTACTCTGAAAAACAGAGCAGCCATTGCTTTGGCATTAAACGGGATAAGCGGATAGAGATATTTTCGGTTACCGTTGACGGTTTTATTGGTTGCGATGAGGATGAAAACCAAGGCAAGTCCTATTGCAAATCCCCAAATATTAAACAATGCCACGAAAATCAGCAATAATATGCGCAAAAATTTAAAGGCGTATCCCAATTCATAGCTTGACTGGGAAAAGTTGGCGATAGTAACGAATGCCATATATAGTATTACCTCGGGGATAAGCCATCCTATTGCGATTGCAAAATCTCCGAGTATCAGACCTCCGACCACTGACAGGGAGTTTGTGAGCATATTCGGAGTATTCATCGACGCCATTCGCATACCGTCAATAATGAATTCAGTTATCAAAAGTTGTGCTAAGATCGGAATTCGTCCACGCTCGGACGGAATTATAAAAGACAGCCAATCGGGAACGAGCTCAACGTTATTGATAAGAAGATACCAAAGGGGTATCATAAACAGAGTAAGCCAGCTTACTGCGTGTCGGACAAGGCGAAGATAGGTTCCGGTCAGAGGTGGGAAGTAATAATCGTTGGTTTCCTGCAAAAAATCAAAGATTGAAGTTGGGAGTATCATTGCCTCGGGGGTGTTATCGCAAAGTAGGATAAGTCTTCCTTCTTCAAGATGTGCGGCGGCGTTATCGGGACGCTCGGTGCATCTGATTTTAGGAAATGGGTTATACCAATTTGTTTTAAGCAGGCATTCCGCTATCGACTGATGCCCCATTGTAAGGCTACCTGTTTTTATTGAACTGAGTTTTTCTTTTATTTTGCTGACGTAACCGGGGTCGGCACGGTCAGCCATATAGCAAAGCACCACGTCTGTTTTGGAGCTTGAGCCGATAGACATATAATGCATAGTCAGCGAGGTATCTCTTATTCTTCTGCGAATAAGGGCGGTATTGAAGATCAAGGTTTCTACGAATCCGTCGCGTGCACCGCGTATCACTCTGTCGCTCTCGGGCTCCTGTGTGCTTCTGGCGGGATAAGTGCGGGAGTCAATCAGTATTGCTTTGTCTTCAAAATGTTTGCCGAGAACAAGTGTTGCGCCGGACATCACCATATGGAGCATCTGATCCACCGAATCGGTTGCCTCCGCCTCGACATACGGGATATTTTCATTTACAAAGACGGCGGCGGTAGAAGCTCCCTGCGCCTTTAGCTCTTTTATTGAAAGCAAGTATATCATCAGCTTCTGCATCGCTCCGTCTTTGACGAAGCCGTCGATATAGTAAAGCGTCAGCTCGCTATCGGCGATGACGAGAGTCTTCTTGATTATATCAAAATTTTCATTTACACGAAGCAAAGAATCAATATTACGGATATTGTCCGTATAAGAAACGGTCAGCTTTTGCATAGTTACACCTCAAAACATTATTATTTCTATGTTTTGCTGAATAAGGCTTTTTTATACAAAAGCTGGCATATTTTATTCGTCTTATTCCTTGGACTCGGAAATCTCGAAGGTGGATCTTTCGCAGAGCTGATCCATAAGCTTTCCGTATCTGAATGCGCCCATGAGATAGTCCTTGCCGTAGTAGTTGACTATAGCCTCTGTTGTTGTGTTATTGAGTTCGGCAATTTCTTTTAGCTCAGTCTCATATTCCGACTCAGATAACGTAACGCCGAGAATCTTATACAGAGCATTCAGGACGACATCGTATTTTGCGGATTCCGTAGCCTCTTTGACGAGCTGATCCTCGGTGACGCCGGCGGAAATAAGTATAGATTCATATGACATACCGTACATATCGGCCATAGACTGATAATATGCTTTCGCCTTTGCGAGATAGTGATCAACCTGCTGAGTCGGTTCTTTAACAAATACTGCGGCTTCGTATATTGCATCCCAAAGAGCTTCGCGTTCCTCCTGAGCAACTACGGCCTTTTTCTCCTCAATGAGGAGATTTTTATAATATGTCTCGAAATCGGCTACGTTAGTATATTCTTTTGAGGTAAGCTGTGACACCATTTCATCGGTAAGTGCTTCGGGAAGCTTCTTCTCGACTATATGGTTTACGGTAATCTTGAACACTGCTTCCTTACCTGCCATATCTGGGTTATTGGGATAGGACTCTGGGAAGGTGACTGTAGTTTCCACCTGTGTACCCGGCATAATGCCGTAAAGGTCAGCATCAAATCCGGGGATATAACCCGTCTGTTCGCTAAGAGTAATGCTCTGCCCCTTTGCAGTACCGCCTTCAAACTTAACGCCGTCAATGTAGCCTTCAAAGTCGATATTAAGGATATCTCCCTTTTGGGTAACACGGTCGGTCACCTTTACTGTTTCGGCAAAATTTGAAAGTAATTTCTTTATGTTTTCCTGATATTCGGCGTCGGTGAGCTCCTTTGATCGGGTTTTAATCACAAATCCTTCGAATTTTGTGAGGGTAACAAATTCTGCAAGGTCAAGGTTTTCAAAGTCCATCTGAGGGGGGAGCGTTTCTGCATCGGTCTCGGGAGTGGTATCCGATACGCTTTCGGAGGATGATTCACCTGATGTGTCTTCTCCGTTACCAAATATTTTGGACAGTTGGCAGGAGCAGACTGATAGTAGCATAATAATGCAGAGTGTCAATGCGACTGACACGAAAATAAATCTTTTCATATTAGCACCTTAGTATTTATATAAATTTAATTGGTAAGAAAAAGACTCACCCTATGTCAAACAGAATGAGTCTTTATCGGCTGATAGGTTGCTGAAGAATGACTTACGCCTCTTTCTTCTCAACTTCGCATACCTTTTTGCCATCGTAATAGCCGCAAGCCTTGCAGACACGATGAGCGAGTACGTATTCGTTGCACTCAGGGTTTGAGCATTTAGTCATACCGGGGAATACGAGCTTCCATGTGCTGGAGCGTCTTTTATCTCTGCGTGCTTTAGATGTTTTTCTCTTTGGTACTGCCATACCTACACCTCCTTATCTTCGTGACGGATCTCCCGTTTCACTCAGAATTTATAATAAAATATTTTTTGCTTTTGCCTTTGCTTTAGGAGCTTTTACTCGGTCACTCATCAAGCTGGTCGATAATGCTTTGAAGCACGGCAAGTCTTGGGTCGACTTCTTTCTTGTCTGAGCAACCGCAATCTCCGTCAGCCTTTTTCTTTCCACATATAGGGCAAAGTCCCGGACAATCCTCACTGCACAGAAATCTCATTGGAAAATCAAGTATGAGTGCTTCCCTTACCTGTTCGTCGATGTCAATACATCCGTTGGTAACGATAGCATACTCATCCATATTCTCTTCAAGCTCTTCGTCGCTTACGGTTCCTTCCGCGGCAACGGTAAGAGTCATTTCCGTTTTGAAAACGTCACGCACCTCGTCCATACATCTGGCGCACTGTGTGATGAACGGCACCTCTGCATTCAAATGCAATTGAATATAACCACCGTTATCGGTAACCTTACCGACAACATGAGCGTCTTTACTGAACTCGACATCTCCCATAGCTTCTGCCGCGAGATCAAATTCAAATTCGATAACGTCGGTTTCTCCGCGCAAAAGACTGCCAATGTCCAATTTCATCCGCTTTATTATCCTCCAAATTACAAATATGCAAAATGCAACGATTATCATTATAATATATTTATGTCTTTTTGTCAAGTGCTTTTTTGAGATTTTTTGATTATATCTATAAAGCTAAAAAAAAGTAAAGGAAATCAAGCGAAATATATTTAAAAAAGTTCAGAATAATGGTATAATATATTGGAATAAAGGTTGGATGGAGGTAGTTCCGTGCTTAAAGAGTTCAGAAAATATTCATACGGTGAGAAAGAGCTTCTTAATATTCCCGAAAGACCCGAGCGGTCGCACAAGGGAACGTTTGGAAGGCTCCTGGTTATCGGCGGAAGTTACGGGATGAGCGGCGCTGCGTATTTCAGCGCTCACGCGGCGTACCGAAGCGGTGTCGGGCTTGTAGAGATATATTCCGACGAGGAGAACCGAGGCATTTTGCAAACGCTTATACCGGAAGCTATTATAACAGGCTATTCCACAGAAACGTACGACTCAGGCGATTTGCGTGTGGCTATAAGGCGTTGCGATGCTATTTCAATTGGAATGGGGCTCGGTTGCAGTAACACAGCGCGCACTGTTCTGGCGACAGTGCTTCAGGAGAGCCGTGTTCCGACGGTAATTGACGCGGATGCACTCAATCTTATTGCACATGACGGTGAGCTTTTCAGACTTATGTGCGAAAGACGGGATAACGCGGCAGGGGTGATCGTCACTCCGCATTTTGGAGAAATGTCGAGGTTGTGCGGCGTATCTATATCGGACATTGCAAATGACACCGTACATATTGCCAAAGACTTTGCTGACAGAACGGGCGCGGTTTGTTTATTGAAGGACCGTAACACCGTAGTATGTGAGCCCGGATGTGATGACATATTTATCAATACAAGCGGATGCTCGGGGCTTGCGACGGCGGGAAGCGGAGACGTTCTTGCGGGTATTATCGGCGCTTTGTGTGCGTACGGAGTTCCCTCTGCGGAGGCGGCGCGGCTTGGGGCGTATGTTCATGGGCTTGCAGGAGAGGTGGCATCGGCAAAATTGAGTGAATACTCGGTTATGGCACGGGATATAATTGATTCACTCACCTTCGTTTTTCGACGCGCCGAGATTTTCAGATCAGAAAAAGGTATGCCGAAGCGGTAACAAATGATGATCTTATTTGAAGTTTAAGAATATCAAAACACTTGTGCCCATATTGACAAGACCGGAACCTTGCGGTATGAACAAGTACTATCCTAAAACCGAACGTGTAAAGGCACACCCCGGACAGTTGTTCAAATATGCCAATGTAGAAATAGAGATGCTATATTCGCTTGAGTTCAACGCACCCAATGTGCTTGAATTTTATAACAATTCAAGCCTCGTTAACAAGGTCTTCGTGCATGGTCAAAGCATTATGATGACCGGTGATATGGGACCTGAAGCTAATCCCATTTGTCGAAAATATTATGGCAACTATTTGAAGAGCGATTTTTACCAAGTTGCTCATCACGGCGGTCAAGGTGGAAGCAATGAGTTCAATAAACTCTGCAACCCAAAGTATGTTTTGTGGCCTGTAGGTGAACGCAGTTACCAATCTTTAAAAGACCATTCATATAACTCTTGGCTTTCAACATCAGGAACCGTAGATATTTTCTTCCCTGCGTGGTATCATACTACAGTAATAAATCTCCCGTTTGACGGAAAGGAATCTTCATACGAGGTTTATCCTAATAAATAATTAATACCTAAAGACCAGCTCAAATTCAATGAGCTGGTCTCTTTTTATTTATTCCTCGCAGTTTTCCCAGTTATGGTAAACGTTGATTACATCCTCGTTATCCTCGAGCATCTCAAGCATAAGCGTCATATGGCGGATATTATCCTCGTTTGTCATGGTGACGTATGTCTGAGGAATACGGTCCTTTTCTGCGGACTCTATCTTATAGCCCTGAGCCTCAAGTGCATCTCTTACGGGATAGAGGTCGTCGGTCTCGGTGTATATCTCAAACACGTCGCTGTCCTCTTCTGCGACGAAATCTGCGGCACCTGCTTCAAGAGCTGCCTCCATAAGTGCGTCCTCATCTACATCCTCCTTGAGAATTACTATAACGCCCTTCTCGTCGAACATATAACTTACGCATCCGGATGAACCGAGGTTGCCGCCAAATTTATCAAAGGCGTGTCTTACCTCACCCGCAGTTCTGTTTCTGTTATCTGTCGTAGTTTCAACGATAACTGCGACTCCCTCAGGGCCGTAGCCCTCGTAGGTAATTTCTTCGTAATCAGTGCTATCTGCGCCGAGAGCCTTTTTGATGGTTCTTTCGATATTATCATTAGGAACATTATTGGCTCTTGCTTTGGCAATAAGGTCACGGAGACGTGAGTTACTTGCGGGATCACCGCCACCTTCTTTTACTGCGATGGTGATCTCCTTGGCAATTCTGGTAAAGACACTTGCTCTTGCGGCATCTGCCTTTGCTTTCTTATGCTTGATATTATTCCATTTACTATGTCCTGACATATTAATTTCCTCACTTTATATATGTTTTTATATTTTTTCAGTTTTCTTAAGGCAGATGAGCTCAAATGCGTTTCCAAGCACATATCCTGCCGCCTCGGTCAGTTTAAGACGGAATGCGACGGTCTGTTCATCGGTGGCGTTGAGTATCTGACAGTTGTGATAGAAGCGGTTAAATTCGGCGGCAACGTCGAGGATATATCTCGTGATGACCGAGGGCTCAAGATCTCTTACTGCGGTGAGAACTTTTTCGGGGAATTTTGCGAGCACCTTAAGAAGGTTTGCCTCTTCCTGTGCGGTAATACGGTCACTCGATGTATATTTGTCCGCGCCTGTCTTTCTTGCTTTTTCAAGCACTGAACAGGTACGCGCGTAGGTGTACTGAACGTACGGGCCTGTATTTCCCTCAAAGCTCAGTGCATCCTCAAGTCTGAAGTCGATATCTTTAATTCTATTGCCGAGCAGGTAGTAGAAAACTACGGCGCCGACGCCGACCGCCTCTGCAGTCTCTTCCTTATTGGCAATATTGGGATTCTTCTCGGTCATTATGTCTGCGACCTTTGATATTGCCATATCGAAGAGGTCCTTGAGAAGAATTACGTTACCGGTACGGGTAGCAAGCTTTTCGCCGTTAATGCTGACAGTTCCGTAAGGAACGTGGATAAGTTTATCGTACCAATCGTAGCCCATAAGCTCAACCACCTTGAACCACTGAGCGAAGTGCAGACTCTGGGCGGAGCTTGTAACGTAGATACATTTATCAAAATCGTAGGTATTCTTTCTATATACTGCGGCGGCGATATCACGGGTAGGATAAAGAGTTGATCCGTCGCGTTTAAGAATGAGGCATGGAGGCATATTATAGTCTGCAAGGTCAACGAGGGATGCGCCGTCATCTATCTTTAAAAGGTTCATCTGACGGAGCTTTTCGACCTGAGCGGGCATTTTATCGGTGTAAAAGCTCTCTCCGGCGTAGCTATCGAACTCGATTCCGAGCTGACGGTAGGTCTTTTTGTATTCCTTGACGCTGATTTCGATAAACCATTTCCAAAGTTCGATATTATCGGGATCGTTCTGCTCAAGCTTATGAAATTCCTTACGCGCGGCGTCCTCAAGGGATTTATCAAGCTCTGCCTCATGGTGGAATTTTACATAAAGCTCAACGAGCTTATCAACTCCGCCGACTTCGACCTCTTCCCTATTACCCCAGAGGCGGTATGCGACTATCATTTTACCGAACTGCGTACCCCAGTCACCGAGATAGTTGATGCCCACGCACTTATAGCCGAGAAATTCATGAAGCTTTTTGATGGAGTGACCTATTACGGTCGTACCGAGGTGTCCTATATGGAAGGGCTTTGCGACGTTGGGGGATGAGTAGTCGAGCACTACGGTTTTGCCTTTTCCTATTGTCTGTGAGCCGTATTTGTTACCGCCACTCAGTATTTCGGTAAGAAGCGTTGTGGCAAGGTAATCATTTGAAATATATATATTCAGATACCCGTTGACGTTCTCAATGCGCTCGATGGGTTCGCCTGCGATACCTGCTTTCAATATCTCGGCAATCTGAATGGGAGAGCGACGCAAAGTTTTACTGAATCTGAAGCACGGAAGAGAGATATCTCCGAAGCTTGATTCCGGCGGATATTCGAACATATCACGGATGCTCTCTGCCTCAACGACGGTTCCGTTCCAATTATCGCTGATAGCTTTGGATATTTTTTCAGCTAAAATTTGTTTGATTTCAATCATAATTTATTAGTCCTTTCGTTTGCTTACAATAGCAAATCAATAATTATTACCTTCGTTTATCATTTCTGCGGCGGCGGTCCTTTGCGCGTCCGTGACGTTGATGCCGCCGAGTATTCTTGCTATTTCCTCTACACGATCGTTGTAATCAAGCACGGCAACAGACGTTCTGGTATCCGTTTCGGTATCGGATTTAGAGATCAAGTAATGGGCATCTGCAAGAGATGCTATCTGCGCGGAGTGAGTCACGCAAATGACCTGAACGTTTTTGGCAGTCTGTTTAAGTTTAATGCCGACTTTGTGTGAGGTTTTGCCTGAAATTCCGGTATCCACCTCATCGTATATGACGGTGCCTACATTATCTTTATCGGACAACACGCTTTTTAGAGCCAGCATTATTCTTGACAGCTCACCGCCCGACGCGATTTTGATAAGGGGCATTGGATCATCACCCTTATTTGTGGCGATCAGCAATTCTACATCGTCAAGTCCATCCGGAGACAGGCGGTCGAGTTGGTTTATACCGACCTTGAATCTTACGCCTGACATATCGAGATACCTAAGCGTATCGATAATGCGCGCTTCGAGTATTGCCGCCGCTTCTTTTCGCTTTTCACTCAGCTTTTCAGCAAGAGCAAGTGCTTTTGATTCTATCAGTGCTATATATTTGTCGAGCTCGTCGGTACGAGCGGCACTATTCTCAAGTTTTGAAAGCTCGGCTTCTGCCATTTCCTTATATTCAAGTATCTGAGGAATGCTTGATCCGTATTTGCGTTTCAGTTTTGAAACTGCATCGAGGACTGACTCAATCTTATTGATTCTCTCGGTGGCATCCTCGCAATCATCGTCGGTATAAGCACTTACAGTTTCCGCAATATCCATTACCTCATATTTCATATCCGTAAGTCTTTCGATAAGACCGCCGAGGTCGGGGATAGCATCTGAAATACTCTGGAGTGAGGCAATGGCTCGATCGAATATGTAATAAGCGGACGCGCCTCTGTCACTTCCGTAGAGGATTTTATAGGCAAACTTTGTTTGTTTATTTACTCTTTCGAGACTAAGTAGCCTTTTCTTTTCCTTTTCAAGCTTATCCTCGGTATCGGGCTTAAGACCTGCGCCCGAGATGTCAGCTATCTGATAGCGAAGCATTTCTATACGTCTTAAGCGTTCAGCCTCGCCAAGTGTAAGCTCGTTCAGTTCTTTTCTTGCCTTAACAAGCTCTGAGTACTGTATTCTGTATTCAGCAAGCAGGTCGGAAAGCTCTGCGAATGCGTCAAGCAGGCTGAGATGATAACTCTTCTGAAGAAGACGTTGATTATCGTTCTGTCCGTGAATATTCACAAGGCAATGGGCTATCTCGCGTTGGATGGCTTTGGTTATCGGTTGACCGTTAAGCTTTACCGAAGATCTTCCCTCTTTAGTAAGAGTGCATTGAATCATCAGCGAATCGTCCTCAATGGCAAAGCCAAGTGTGGAAATGGCTCGGACAGTTGGTTCATCGAGCCCTTCAAATACACCGACGACAGTTGCCTTATCGCAGCCCTTTCTTACAAGTTCACGAGAAACACGGTTACCGAGAAGCATATTGATACTATCAACGATAATAGATTTACCCGCTCCCGTTTCGCCGGTAAGGACCGAAAATCCCGCGCTGAAATCTACACTCAGCTTACTTATTACGGCTATATTTTCGATATACAATGAACTCAGCATTGTTTTATCCTTTCTTTAATTTCTCATGAAAGATGGGTATATCTGCGAAACTCTTCCCTGAATTCTGCCGCAGTAAGCTCATCTGAGAAAACTATCATTATGGTGTCGTCTCCCGCAACGCAACCAAGGCACTCTGAAATTCCCATATTGTCGATTCCCGAAGCTACTGCAGGGGCAAGTCCCGGCAAAGTATGAACTACTACAATATTCATAGCACTCTCCACCTTCTTCACGGCTCCTCTGAGTGCCTCATTGAGCCTGAGTCCAAGAGAATGATCCTCATGACGGGGCATTGTATATTTATAAGTTCCGTGTCCCGTGGGAAGCTTGGAAATTTTCATATCCCTTATATCGCGTGAGACTGTCGCCTGAGTAACGTTGAAGCCTGCCTGTGAAAGCTTAGCAATAAGATCCTCTTGCGTCTCTATGGAGTTCTCTGTGATAAGCTGTGCGATCATTTCCTGTCGTTTGGATTTCATTTTTTACCTCACTCAATTATTGTATTCGTTCATTTTTTGTCTCAAAGTTTTATAGAACATCTGCTTTTTTATGCGGATCAGCTTGGTCGTCAGATCTGAACGTGTGATTTTTACAAAATCGCCGTAATAGATCTCGCTATTGCTTTTACCGTCAAGCGTCAGGTACAGAGATTTTTCGCGCTTGCACACATTTTTAACGCATAGCACCGATCTGTTTGAAAACAAAACGGGGCGTGAGGACGAGAAATGTGAGCAAATTGGCGTTACACAGAAGCACGCAAGTGCGGGGTCAATAATCGGCCCTCCTGCAGACATTGAATAAGCAGTAGATCCTGTCGGGGTGGCAATTATTAGTCCATCTGCCCTGTAGGAGTTCAAAAACGTATCCTCCTCATAGAGTTCAAGGTCGACTATTCTTGCTATAGATCCGTTGGAGATAACCGCTTCATTCAGAGCATATGAATTAAACCTGATCTTTCCGGTACTTCCTATGATAGAAACTGACAGCATAGAGCGCTTTTCAAGATTGTATTCGCCGCTGAAAAGCTTTGGAAGCAGATCAAGCTCGGTCATATCAAGTTCTGCCATATAACCGAGACGTCCGAGATTTATACCGATAATAGGAGTTCCGTGTGGAGCAGCTCTTCGGGCTGATTCAAGTATCGTACCGTCCCCTCCGAGAACGACTATGACATCTGCCTCAGAATACACCTGATCGGCGGGTAAGTATGTGAATTGCTTACGGGATTGGTGCATTCGCGTGATCCTGTCTTTATTATTTACGGTAATCAGGATACGGCATTCGCCCGCCTCGATAAGCTTATCGGCTACCCGAATAGCGGCGGAAAGCTTTTCGTTGATATTAAAGTTTGTTATCAATGCAAACTGTAGCATATTTGCAGTTCCTTTCGGTTTTCAAAAAGCGGTCAGGCTTTATTGAAAACGGTTTTTCTGATTAAGTTATCTATATATACGGTACCCGGCTGCGCAGATGTCGAGGTCAATCTTAGGGCGCACAGATATTCAATGTTACCGTCTCCGCCGGTTATGGGGGACGTACATATACCGTCAAGAGTAAAGCCGTTTTGGAGTGCGCAGGATACGACCTTGACTACCGCCAAGTATCTATCGGTATCCTTTTTTACGATTCCGTTTTTATTGAGTGCGTTTCTGCCTGCTTCAAACTGCGGTTTGATCAAGGAGACGAGCACGGCATCCTTTTTGAGAAGATTGACGATGCCCGGAATAATGAGAGTTTGCGATATGAAGGAAACGTCCATAACCGCCAAATCAAACGGATCTTGATGCAGATCTTGAAGCGTAATATACCTTGCGTTGAGTCCTTCAAATGAAGTTACGCGAACATTCTCTGCAATACGCGGATGAAGCTGTCCTCTACCTGAATCTACGGCACATACATGTTCGGCTCCACATTGAAGCAAGCAATCGGTAAAGCCGCCTGTTGATGCACCTATATCAATACAGGACTTACCCGTTGCGTCAATTTTAAATGTGTTTAGTGCGTGCTCGAGCTTATAGCCACCCCGTCCAACGTACCTTTCAGCATTATTTACCGTTACATTATGGGTGACGGTCTCGTCAACGGATTCGGAGGGTTTAGAGACTGTGCGGCCGTCTACGGTAACAAACCCCTTTTCGATATATACCTTTGCCTTCTGTCGGCTTTCGGCGTAACCGTTTT
Organism: Clostridia bacterium; assembly: GCA_017504205.1. GTDB lineage: Bacteria > Bacillota > Clostridia > Oscillospirales > CAG-272 > HGM12650. The sequence continues at coordinate 41,397 of JAFVRO010000014.1, forward strand.
CATACAGATACAAGTCAATACGCATCATCAGAACTCCCTGTTAAGAAGATAGGAGGCAAATGCAGACAGTACTCCGTTTGTATCGTAGGGTGATATTACCGAGATCGCCTCGTTGGTCAGGCAACGTGCAACGTCAAGGGCTTCACTGACTGAATAGAAGCTCATATAGGTTGTTTTGTCGTTTTCTCTGTCCGAGCCTATATTTTTGCCAAGGACCTCTGCAGTTGATGTAGTATCGAGAATGTCGTCCACTATTTGAAAGACCATTCCGATTTTCCGCGCGTAGGTATCGAGTGCGGCATATTGGGGAGTTCCTGCACCATAATCTGCGCAGATCGCGCCAATAAGACACGATGCCCGTATAAGCTGACCTGTTTTCAAAGAATGCATTTTTTGCAGGGTCTCGAGGGGAATGCGGTTACCTTCGCTTTCGAGATCTACAAGTTGACCTCCTATCATACCGCGAGCACCTGCACATCCCGCAAGAAGTGATATAAGTGCGACTTTTTTACTGTCAGACAAGCCGTAAGCATCTGCCACGGTGCTGAAGGCTTCTGTAAGCAGAGCATCTCCCGCAAGCACCGCTACGGCTTCACCGTATACTCTATGGTTTGTAGGCTTGCCTCGTCTCAGATCGTCGTCGTCCATACAAGGAAGATCATCGTGAATGAGTGAATAGGTATGGATCATTTCGATGGCGCATGCGGCGGGAAGAACAATATCAACTGCGCCGCCAAATATTTTTGCGCTTTCTATAGCCAGAAACGGGCGAACGCGCTTACCGCCTGCGGTAAAGCTGTAATTCATTGAATCATACACTGTACGAAGTGAGGCGTCGTCTGTAAACAGAAATTTTTCGGCGTATTCTTCAAGCAGAGCTTTATTTGCCGATATGAGTGAGAGTAGTTCTTTTTCGTTTATCATTTCAACATCCGTAAATTTATTGTGGAAGTTCGGACGCGTTTATAACCGTGACCTTTTGCTGAGCCGAGTCAAGCATACCGTTGCAGAATTTTATGAGCTCGATTCCCTCTTTGTATAGTTCAAGAGACATATCGAGTGGGGTATCGGGCTGTTCAAGGAGGCGCGTTACCTCTTCAAGCCTTTGCATTGCCGCCTCAAAGGTCATTGATTCGTTCTGATGGTTCATTTTTTTCTCCTTAGGTTCATTCATTATCGGGTTGATACTCGCTTACCACTATTGCACCGATGTTTCCGTCCTTAAAGGTCACGTTTATCAACGCCCCCTTTTGTAATGCGGTAGCGGACATTATACGGTCACCGCTTTTTTTATCGGTAACTGTAGCAAAGCCTCTTGACATAACGGAAAGTGGGTTGAGTGCGTTCAGCTTATCCACAGAGGCTTTCAACGAGATACGCTTTCTGTCAAGGGTTGAAGCAATGGCATTTCCGAGCCGTGCGCTGAAATTATCAATAGTTATTCTTCTTGCGTTCATCGAGTGAACGAGCAGATTCATTCCGCGTCCCTCACTGAGTAGCTTAATTTTACTTCTCAACAAATCAAAATGACGTTGAAGAGTCGAGCGCATACCTATCTTCAGGGAATCAAGCTGTGCCTGAATTTCGCGGAAATCGGGCACTGCAAGCTCTGCGGCGGCAGACGGTGTTGGGGCTCGCACGTCGGAGACGAAATCGCTGATGGTGAAATCCGTTTCGTGTCCTACAGCGGAAATTATGGGGATGGTACAGGAATAGATCGTTTTGGCGAGATATTCACTATTGAATTCCCAGAGATCTTCAATAGAGCCACCGCCTCTGCCAATGATTATAACATCCACGCTTTGGGTATCGTTAAAATAGCTGATACCGTCTGATATCTGTTTTGCTGCTCCGTTGCCTTGCACTTGCGAAGGATATATAACGATTTCGGCAAGCGGAAAGCGTCTGCCCAGCACGTTTATCATATCACGCACCGCCGCTCCCGACGGAGAGGTAACGATGCCGATGCGGCCCGGGTATTTCGGAAGTGCTTTTTTGTGTGCCTGATCGAAGTAGCCTGAGGCGTAAAGACGCTGCTTGAGCTGCTCGTAAGCAAGATGAAGTGCGCCCACGCCGTCCGGGATTATATCATCAACATATAACTGATACTGTCCGCTTTTACCGTAGAGGGAAACTCTACCTCTTGCCACGACCTTCATTCCGTCCTTCAGACTGAAGGTCAGTCTTTGAGCATAGGAGCGGAACATTACGGAGCTTACCACTCCGTCTGAATCCTTGAGGGAAAAATAGAGGTGTCCCGAGGAGTAGTATTTAAAATTTGAGATCTCGCCTCTAACGTATACGGATCTTAAAAGCTCGTCTGTGTCAAGTAGGCGGGTCACATAATCGTTGAGCTGGGATACAGTCAGTGTCAGCTGACCGTGTGCGTCGTTCATTCGGTTCACCTTTTTCTGTAATAGTTAGTTCAGGTATGCAAGTCTGCAGAGCAAGGAAATTCCTGCTGCGTTATCTGCGGAAAATTCGGGGGATGCAAACAAGGCGTTGAAGTGCTCGGAGAGCTTGCCTTGGATATATTTATTACTCATAACGCCGCCTGCGAACAAAAGCTTTGTATCGGGGTAGCGTTCGAGAAGATTTTCCGTAAGCTTAGTAAACGTAAGCACGAGGTAATCAAGAACGAAGCGGCTTGTGACCTCACGGCTTTGGGTGGTCGTGTACAGTTTTCCCGCAAGGCTTTCAAGGCCGGACAGGTTACAGTTAAGTCCTTTTACGGACACGCGCGGCTTCGGTACTTTTTCTTTACAGTTATCCGACAGACATTCCATTTCCCGTCCGCAGGGGAATGTAAGCCCCATTGCAACTCCTGTGCGATCTATTGCCTGACCCGCGTTCAGGTCGCTTGTGCCGCCGATCAGCTCTATATTGAACGGATGAGCTACCGTGGTGCCGGGGGTAACGCGGAGTATTTCCGTGGTGCCACCTGAAACGTGGAAGGCACAAAACGGAGATGATATAAGAGTATCTGCCGTTCCTGAGGAATAAGCCGCAGCCATAACGTGTCCCTCTTGGTGAGAAAACTGAAATACGGGTACATTGGCGCCAAGACCTATACTGAGCGCGGTATCACGCCCAACGAGGAAGCAAGGCATATACGAGCCTTCAACATTTCTCGGCGTTGACGAGCAACCGACGGCGACAATTTTATAGTCCCGCAGTATATTTTTGGCGGAGGATAATAAATCGGGGAGATTCTTTATATGTGCAAATACGGCGTCACTCTGGCGCAATCCTCTTTCGCCATCATTCACCTCAAGGAGTTTTTTCAGATTAAGTATTACGCTTCCGTCCGCATCGCACGCCGCAACGGATGTGGTATAGTTACTTGTATCAATACCGATAAAGCAAATGGGATCAGCCATTCTTTTCTACCTTTGCGCGAGGCTTTGCACTTTTTCTTTTCGGCGCGGTATTTTTAACCGAAAGAAAAGTTTCATCACATTCCTCTATCAGTTGATTTTTTATACCGTTAAGTACGCCGTTGACAAATCCCTTGGTTTTATCGTCATCGTATTTTTTAACTAGCTCGATAGCCTCGTTGATTGAGACAGTGAAAGGAATGTCGGGGGTATATTTCATTTCATATATTGCAACACGCATAGCGCACAGCGCGGGCTTGGAAATTCTGCCGATTTTCCAACCGTTTGCGTATTTTTCGATCAGCGCATCCAACTCCGATTCGTACTCTATGACACCGAAGAAAACTCCGTTGACATACTCGTCATTGGGAATATCGCGGACATTCTTTGCGGTCTCAAAAATTGCGGTGGGGTCATCGTCACGTCTGAATTCTCTTTCGAAGAGTATTTCATACACCAGTGTGCGTGCTTCTTTTCTGTTAAGCTCCATATTGCTTCCCTTTCATGTTGAGTTATGGTCGGCGCAGGTCGGTCGGTTTTCCGACGTGCGTTCTATATACATAATAATTCACAGTATATTATACATAGAATTCCGTAAAAAGTCAACTGATATTTGCATTTTTATATGTTTTTTATAATATTTATTCATTAAATATCGAAAAAAACATCGCTACAGCGAATTAACGAAGATATATACGGTAAAAATAAGCTGATAACAAAAAACTCGTGCAAATATTTTGTAGGGTGTTGCAAACGGAAGGAAAATAATGTATAATATATAAAGACTATTTGCGTGAGGTAATTTTATGGATGCAAAAACTATTTTTAAGAAAACGCTTATTCTGACATGTATTATATACACCGTATTTTCAGCAGTGCTTCTCTGCGGTCAGTTATTGGCGGAAGGAAATGCCGATGACGTAATTATTGAGCCACTACGTTTTTTCTTGCTCCTTCCATATGCACTTTGTACGGCGTTTGGGTTTACGTTTATGAAGTGCAAGGAAATACACGGCCTTATAAGAGGCTCGATTCATTACTTATGCGTAGCGGTCAGCATATTTGCTTTTCTCTACCTACCCATGGCGTCGTCCGCATCTGACGGGGACAAGCTTGCGGCATTCTTTATTATTTCGATAGTGTACGCATTCGCATATGTGCTTTTGATATGCATACGTTCTGTGCGAAAAAAGCGTGCGACTGTCAAAAAGCAGTACAAAGAGTTATATAAATAAATCCGAGGTGATATTATGTTTAAGAGTTCACAGTACGATACGGTAATGAAAAGGGCCTTGATGATCCTTGCGGCGTTGCTGGTAGTTTGCTTTGTTCTCAGAATGGTAGCATGCTCCGTAACAAAGCCTGAAGAAGATCCCAAGGACAGTGAGTCTGAATCTGTCAGTGATGAGCCAACGGATGAACCGACGGACAGTATTCAAGACAGTGAGAGCGATGGTGATGGTGAAAGTGAGCAGGTTCCTGCGGACAGTGTGATACTTGCGCCTACCGAAGATGCGGGACAGGAGTATATCGACAAGATCATCTTCCTTGGGGACTCCACCACTCATACGCTTGATGCATTTGGTAAGGTTCCTGAGACGCAGGTATGGACAGGTGAGGCAAAGACGCTTGCGCTTTATACCAACATTGATCAGACCAAGATTGTTTATCCCGTGACAAAGGAGCTTATGACGATAGGCGAAGCGGCGGCAAAGGCGAAGCCCGAATATCTCGTTATCACGCTTGGACTCAATGGCGGCGTCGGGGATTATTTCGAAGAGAGGCAATTCAAGGTAGCATACCGCAAGCTTATTAATGCCATCAAAGAAAATTCTCCCGAAACGCGTATCATTCTTAATAATATTTTCCCCGTTTCCTCTTTGATAGAAGGTTATAAAACCATAAACAATCCGAACATCAACACGGCAAACGGTTGGATATATGATCTTGCGGAGGAGTTTGGATTGAAGTATCTTAATTCAAGGGAATGTCTTATTGACGAAAACGGTGAGTTGAGGCTTGACTATTCCCAGCCTGACGGCATTCATATGCAGCCTGCGGCGGCAGATGCGCTTTTGATGTATATAAGAACGCACGCATATATTGATTAAATTAAAGGAGACAAAACTGATGAAAACAATTAAAGTGATTTCGATTATCGTACTTGCCACACTGATGATGCTTTCCGCAGTTTCTTGCGGAGCTGAATACAAGGATGACATAAAGGCATCTGCTCTTTCTGAGGCGGCGCTTGCAAAAATATCGGTTGAGGGCGGCTACGCGGTAGCCGATGCGGATTTTATGGAATTCAATTTTCCTGACGGTGCAAAGTACGCGGACGATTATGCGGTGGCTTATGCCGCAAACACCAGCGCGAACATCAACGAGGTAGGAATACTTCACGCAAAGACGGCAGAAGACGCTAAAAGCCTTTTTGAAGCCACTAAGGCTTACCTTGCGGATCGCAAGGAGGCGTGGATGAATGCTATAAATTACACACCTGACGAGCATCCCAAGATGGAAAATGCGGTTTGCAAGCAGTATGGGAATTATGTTGTATACACGATTCTCACAACTGCGGACAGCGGTGCGGTGCTTGAGGTTATTGAGGGACAGTTAAAAAAATAAACAGGATTTAATCGAATAACAAAAATCGGGCGATCTCATATAATTGGGATCGCCCGAGCTTTATTTTGGTTTTGTCTTTTAAAGAGAATATTTATGGGATTATCTGATCTTCACCACTTTATATCCTGCTTTTTCTACGGTTTCGGTAAGTGTTTGGTCACTTACGTCTACGGTAAGCGTTACAACGGCGCATTTTTTCTTAAGGTTTACCTTGGCACTTACTCCGTCAAGCGCGTTAAGTGCCTCCTCTACTCTTGCGGAGCAATGTCCGCACATCATTCCGTTAATGTATACGGTTTTTTGTGTCATTTCTGAAGTCTCCTTTTTTGTGTTTAAATCGTTATTTAATGAGGGGCATACTGACGAGCAGTCTGTCTCTGTGCTTCGTTTATATTTGAAAAATCTAAGTCTTAATGCATTTGTTACTACGCACACGGAGCTGAAACTCATGCATGCGGCTCCGATCATGGGGCTTAATTTGAGTCCAAGCGGAACATATAACGCTCCTGCCGCCAAAGGAATACCAAGTGTGTTATAGAAGAATGCCCAGAATAGATTTTGTTTTATGTTCTTTATGACCGCGCGGCTGAGCTTAATTGCGCCCGCCACGTCATCGAGGTCACTTTTCATAAGAACTATATCTGCGCTTTCTATGGCGATATCGGTTCCTGCGCCTATTGCAATTCCTACGTCCGCGCTTGCAAGTGCGGGGGCATCGTTAATACCGTCGCCTACCATAGCAACGATTTTACCTTGCTTTTTCAGGTCAGAGATCACTGCTTCCTTACCATCGGGGAGAACTCCTGCTATCACTCGGTCTATTCCAACCTCGTCGGCAATATACCTCCCCGTTTTTTCGTTATCACCCGTGAGCATTATGACCTCGATTCCCATTTGCTTCAAGGTTTCGACGGCTCCGCGGCTTGTTTTTTTGACAGTATCTGCCACGGCTATAATGCCTTGAACGGTTTTGTCAACGGTAAAGTACAGTGGTGTCTTACCGCTTTCGGCAAGTGATGTAGCTTTATCAGCAAGGTTGGAAACGTCTATGCCATTTTCATACATTAGTCTTGCGTTTCCCGCAAGCATTGTTCTGCCGTTAAATCCGGCTACAATACCGCCACCTGCAACTGATTCTATATTATCGACGGGAATATAGGAAATTCCCTTTTTAGTGGCGTATTCAACAATCGCTTTTGAGAGAGGATGTTCTGACAGGTATTCTAAGCTTGCGGCAAGCGCTATAAGAGAGTCCTCGCTTACACCGTCTACGGGCAAAACATCAGTAACCTTTGGGCGTCCTTCGGTAACTGTACCTGTTTTATCAAGTACTACTGTAGTTATCTTATGAGCGGTTTCAAGGCTTTCAGCGTTACGGATCAGTATTCCGTTTGCTGCGCCGCGTCCCGTACCGACCATTATTGCCGTAGGGGTTGCAAGTCCGAGCGCACACGGACATGATATTACGAGGACGGAGATAGCCATAGAAAGAGCAAGCTCGAAGTCCTTTGAAAATACCGCCCATACAATAAAGGTTATTACTGAAATTATCATAACGGCAGGAACGAAAACGCCGCTGACCTTATCAGCAAGCTTTGCAATCGGGGCCTTAGACGAAGCGGCTTCCTCAACGAGCTTCAGAATTTTTGAGACGGCGGTATCCTCGCCGAGCTTTTCGACTCTGAATCTGAAGTATCCGCTTCCACTGACAGTTCCGGCGTTGACCTTATCCCCCATTTCCTTTTCTACCGGTAGACTCTCACCCGTCAGCGCGGATTCATCTATTGATGCATGTCCGTGAATTATCTCACCGTCTGCGGCGATGCTCTCTCCCATACGGACAGCAACTATATCGCCAATACGAAGATCTGTCAACGGAATCTCAACCTCTGTTCCATCTCTCACTACGGTTGCCTTATCCGGAGTAAGTGCCATCAGCTTTGCGATAGCGTCCGAGGTTTTACGTTTTGATCCGGCTTCAAAATATTTTCCAAGCGTAATAAGCGTCAATATCATCGCGCCCGACTCAAAATACAGGTTATGAAGAAGCTCGTGAAGTATCTTCGAATCGTTATTTGCAACGGCGTAGGATATAGCATATATCGAGTAGATACCGTAAAGGATCGCGGCAAGTGAGCCCGTGGCGACCAAGGTGTCCATATTTGGAGATCCTTTAAAGAGCGACTTAAAGCCGACGATATAATACTTTCTGTTCAGGTACATTATCGGCAACGTTAGCAAAAGCTGAGTTAGCGCAAACGCTACGCCGTTACGTTCACCCGAGAGGAACGGTGGAATAGGAAGTGAGAGCATGTGTCCCATTGCGACGTACATAAGCGGAATGAGGAAAGCAAATGAGGCAATAAGTCGCGCTCTCGTGCTTTTAAGTTCCATATCCCCATCAGCGGTTGTTTTTTTCTGTTTTGCTTCATTTGTCGTGGATGCAGCGTATCCTGCGTTTTTTACCGCTGCAACGATATCATCAGGAGTGACGTCTGCCGGGGTATATTCTACTGTCATTGAGTTCGTCAGCAAACTTACTTCGACGCGAGTTATTCCCTTCAGCTTTTTTACACTTCGTTCAACAGCGGAGCTGCACGCGCTGCACGACATTCCGCTTACGTTAAATTTTTGCTTCATTTTACCTCCTAACCGTTGAGCTTTTTGATGAGCTCAAGTGTTTCATTCATTATTGCTTCATCGCCGTCGAGAATTTTTTCGGTGACGCAGGTCTTGAGATGCTCGTCAAGTATTAGGTATCCTAGATTTTTTAACGCGCTTTCAACTGCGGAAATTTGTATAAGGATATCCCCGCAATATCGGTTTTCATCAAGCATCCTTTTGATTCCCGTAAGCTGACCTATTATACGGTTTATCCGATTTTCAAGCTTTTTGGCGGATTCGTAAGATCGCGGGGTCTTTTTGTGGCAACAGTTACATTCCGTTACGCATTTTTCATCAATAATACTCATTCTTCTGTATCCTTTACGTTATTCCCTTATATTATATACCCCCGTGGGGTATTTGTCAACAGTGTTTGCATAAATCTATGAAAAAAATTGAATATGCGATATTATTTGCCAGAGTTGAACATGCACATTGAAAACATACTAAAAGTAGTGAGTCATGAAGGAGACGTGATTTGAAAATGAAGAAATCCCGTACACGGAAAAGGTTTTGGAAGATTTTTACTGCATTCTTCCTTATTGGATCGTTTGCTTGCAGTGTTGCGGTTATTGGAGGTGCGCTTTGGGTGGACAGAAGCTTTGATAAGGTACCTGACATATCAAAATTCAGCTCTGATGCGTTGAAGCGCAACACTACGTTATACTATTATGAATTTAATGACAGAGTAGCGCGCAAGGGGGAAGCGCGTGTTTTTGAAGAAAAGGTATACGGTGGGCAAAACAGTATTCCCGTTGAATATTCTGAGATGCCTACTAATTTGATAAACGCGTTTATTGCCATCGAGGACAAGAGGTTTTATGATCATCACGGTATCGACTTTTGGCGCACGCTTGGCGCAGGATTAAATTACGTTCTTAATTCGGGATCAAGCTACGGCGGATCGACAATAACGCAACAGGTAGTGAAAAATATTACAGGCTACAGTGAATACAGTGTAAGGCGAAAAATTCAGGAGATGATATTTGCGTCAGCTCTTGAAGAGAGGCTTTCCAAGCAACAGATACTTGAGCTTTATCTCAACATAATCAATCTGGCGCACGGGAACTACGGTGTTGGGGGAGCGGCGAAATACTATTTTTCAAAAACTGTTGGGGAGCTTACGCTGACGGAGTGTGCCGCGCTTGCGGCTATAACGAGCAGTCCGTCAAGATTTGAGCCAATAAGGCATCCCGATGCCAACCGCACACGGCGTAACATGATCCTTGGTCTTATGCTCGAGCAGGAGTATATCACTGAGGAGCAGTATAATACGAGTGTGGCAGAGGAGCTTGAATTGAAGGTTGATGACGTTGAGAAGACAGACGGAATAAATTCATGGTACGTTGATATGGCAATTGAGGATGTCATAGACGACCTTTGCAGTAAGTGTGGGTACACGCAGGAGTCGGCATCCGAGCTTGTTCTGCGCGGCGGTCTGAGTATCTATCTTGCGATAGATCCGGAAATACAAAGTTCTATGGAAAGATATTATCTTGACGATACGAATTTTTCTGAAAAGTCGGGGGGCGAAAATGCCGAGTCTGCGGCTATTATTATTGACAGTCGCACGGGTGATATACTTGGTGTGGTCGGAGCACGTGGGCAAAAAAGCGGAAACCGCATTCTGAATCACGCGACGCAGGCACTCCACGCAACGGGATCTGTAATCAAGCCACTTTCTGTTTATACGCCCGCGCTCGAAAAGGACATTATCAATTATGCGAGTGTTTATGACGATACACCGTTCAGCTTTGAGCGATCGGATAAATCCGTGCGTGATACGGTAGGATGGCCAAAAAACGCTAATAATGCGTATCGCGGGCTGACAAACATCAACTATGCCGTGAGATATTCAACCAACACGGTAGCCGTAAAGGTCTTGTCCGATTTGGGCCTTGACGAATCCTTTGATTTCCTTTCAAACAGGCTCAGGATGAGCAGTCTTATTCCGAAAGCAACTCTTGCCGGCGGCACTGAAATAAGCGACAAAAGCTATGTTTCTTTGGCTTTGGGGCAGATGTGCTACGGTGTAACGCTCAAGGAGATTACGGCTGCTTATTCCGTTCTTGCATCTGGAGGATATTACAACAGGCCGCGCTCATATTTTGAAGTCAGGGATGCAGATGGAAAGGTTTTGCTATCAACTGTCGAAGAGCCCGAAAGAGTGATAGGTTCTGACACTGCGTGCATAATGACTAAGCTATTGCAGAACGTCGTGGATTCAGGAACTGCCAAAAGCATTACACTTGATGCATTCGTGGATTGTGCGGCAAAAACGGGAACGACTCAGGGAGATCGGGACAAGTGGACTATCGGATACACTCCGTATTATATTTGTGGCGTATGGTACGGTTTTGAGAGGACGGATGAAATTCCCGAATTAAAAAAGAATCCTGCGGTAAAAATTTGGGACTCTCTCATGACGGAAGCTCATAGGAAATATATAAGCGGTGGCGAAACTCCTGAGAGGTTCGTGCTTGACGAAGGTGTGACAGGGGCAATATATTGTGTTGATTCGGGAAAGCTTATGACGGACGTATGCGGATGTGATCCGCGGGGAGACAGATCACAATACGGATATTTCAAAAAAGGTACTCAGCCGTCTTCACGGTGCGACGTACACGTTCCTGTAAGATATGATTCGGTTTGCGGAGGCGTTGCCGGGGATAAATGCCCCCTTGAAAACTGCGATTATGTTGGACTTTTAAGGATTGAGCGGTCATTTCCAAAGGATATCCGCATAGCAGACGGTCAATACACATACAGAAACGTATTGACTGAAGCTCACACTCACATTCCGACTCTTCCCTTTTACTCATCACTATACAAAGAGGGAGAGTATTCGGGAACGAGTACCGCAGAAAAGCAGTTCAATATGGGGTGTCCCTGCGAGCATTCTGATAACGGAGAGTCCTTTAAGGACGAGGCGGAGTTGGAAGAGGTAGAGGATATCACTGAGGATGGCGGAGCAACATTACCGTATACCGGAACAGATGCACCGCGACCGTTCGATCCGGAATGACCGTATCGCATAATACGACAAAAATCCCCTTGACAAAGAGCGCGGAATATTGTAAAATACTGTTGTAACTTTTATTGGAGGACCGCATTATGACTAAAGGGCGCATAAAATCGATCAGAATAAAAACAGTATTATTTACCACGGTAGCCTTGGCATTGGCGATTGCTGCGTTTTTGGGAGCATTTACCTCCTGCAAAAAAGAGGAACAAAGTGACAGAGCCTTGTGCATAAGTGCGACAAAGCGTGCGGTGCGTACTGAGCTCGGGGATGCAGATTTCAACTTTTGTCCTGACAGTGAGTTTTCAGTAAGGAAGCAGGATGACGGAAGTTATAAGGTCAGAGGTTCACTCATCGAGAAAAAATCAGATACCGGTAAAAAGGTAACTCATTATTTTACCGCGATAATCCGAGGGGAATCATTCGGGGACGTAACCCTGATATGGGGATAAAGAGATAATATAAAAACAAGGCTGATCGGGCAGCCTTGTTTTTTTACTTTAGCCGTTATAAGCGTCCTCGTCGCAGATGAGGGTAACATTGGGATGAAGCTTAAGTATCGTTGCAGGACATTTGGTTTCAATGGTTTCGCCAAGCATTTTTGCTATTGCGTCGTGCTTACTCTTGCCGCTTGCCATGATAATTATTCTCTTCGCCTTGAAGATGGATGCAATACCCATAGTAAGAGCCTGCTTCGGCACGTCATCTATTGAGTCGAAGAATCTTGCGTTTGCCTTGATGGTGCTATCGGTAAGATCCGTGAGATGTGTATTGGGATAGAGAATGTCGCCCGGCTCGTTGAAGCCGATATGTCCGTTCTGACCGATACCAAGTATCTGGAGATCAACTCCGCCCAAGGAATCAATGAGCTTCTCGTAATCTGCGCAGAAGGCGTCGGGATCCTTTGCGGTTCCGTCGGGAACGTTGGTGTTTGCGAGGTTTATATTGACCTTGCTGAAAAGGTGGTAATTCATAAAATATCTGTAACTTTGGTCATTATCCGGAGTGATGGGATAATACTCATCGAGATTTACGGTTGTGATTTTTGAAAAATCAAGTTTACCGTCCTGATAATCTTTAACGAGGCAGGCATACATACCCTCGGGGGTTGAACCGGTAGCGAGTCCGAGAACCGAATCAGGCTTCTCACAGATCTGCTTTGAAAGCTCGCCGGCAGCGGTGGCTGACATTTCGTCATAATTCTTGCATACAATAACCTTCATAATAATTGTTCCTCCAATATATAAAAATATAAAATTATCTTTCAATAAGCACTGCGCGGCAGGGAGAGCCTTCGCAGCCCTTTATTTTGAGCGGCAGGGCGCAAAGATCGTATACGCCTTCCTTAACAAGAGAGAGGTCGATTCCCTCCAACACCACTATTGCCTCGCTGAGAAGTTCTCGGTGAACCTCTACGGAGCATTCGGGTCTGCTTATGCTTTGGTTTTCGCAGCCTATAAGCACTATACCACGTTCCGCAAGTATTTTAGCAACACCCTTTGCAAAATGCACGTTTCCTTTGATCAGGAGTCGTGTGCAGTCCACGGGAACATTTTCCTCAACGAATCTTGCGTCGACGTCGCTTTGACTCTCAAGAACGTATGCGCTTCCCATGCATTTATACAGTGAAATGGCATCTATAGCGGCGCCGTCTTTGACGAAATGCTTTGGGGCGTCAAGGTGCGTTGCGTTGTGCACGCACATATTCAGGTCAGTTACGTTGCATTCGTCCCCGTTTGACATATCTTTGACTCTTTTTAGCGTGGGGCCGGTATCTCCGGGGTAAACGGTAGCAGAGGTAAGCTCACGGGTGATATCGTAGATATAATAATCCTTTTTCTCGGCGACTACGGCTTCGTAGGCAACTCTTTCCTGACCATCCATAAGATATATTATTCCGCAATACTCAAATCCGTTCTTCTCAAGCATCTTTCTCATGGGAATATTTCCGGTATGGGTATCCACTCTGATGCTTCCGACATTGTTATCGCGGCACAGGGATTTGATATAATCAATTATATGCTTACCGAGACCTTTATAACGGTATTTTTTGGATATTGCAATTCTGTGCAACGCGAAATATCTGCCCGACGTATTCCACTGTCCCTCGAATATCTGCTCATACGTTGGCTCCCCTGTACGAAGTGTGGTAAAAACGGCTATGATCTGCTCTTTGCCGTCTATATCATCACAAACAACGTATGACTGTCCTTTAACAATGTCTTCTTTGACAATATCTCTTGACGGATAACCGTATTGCCACTGATCAATTCCAAGCTTTCCAAGGGATTGTCTTGCATCAGCGATTATTACCATTATGCTATCGATATCAGATTTTTTTGAAATGCGGATCTTCATTTAATATTCCTCCGAGCGGTTAAGTTATTTCAATTTATCAAGCTCTTCGCACTCATGACAGAGTTCCGTTCTTCCCTTTTCGAGTGCTTCGGCAAGGGTCGAGCTTTCTGCGTTATCTGCAGTTTTTACAAATATGCAATCTGCGTTTGTGTGATATATCGGAAGGTCTCCATACCAATAAACCGTATGCTGACCGTCAAGGCCGTACGGATATTCGGTTTCGGTATCAGAGTCAGCTTGGTATTCGGAATCCTTCTTTTCCGAATCAATAAATTCTGCGTACATTGAGTCGATAGCATCGGGAGTTATTGAGCTACCGGTGCCGAGCGGATCGCGGGATATACGGTTTGAGCAGGACGGAAGGACTGCAACCAGCAGTATAGCCAATACAATGGCAGGCAGACGTTTGTTCATTCCACGCACCTCTTAATATCCGTATCCGTCATCTGACAGCATTTTTTCGAGAACGGACATTTTGCTTGAGGCATACTCATATGCGCTTTTATAGTCGGAAATTTCTCTGCAGCAAACCTCAAGATCGCACAGTATATCGTACAGTAAGGGAGTGATTATGACGTTTTCCGACCTAAGAACAGTCTGAAGTATTACGGTAGCTCCTTTGTAATCATTTGATAATATAAGTTTTTTTGCTTCAAGTACAGAACCCAGGTACGCATTTTCATCATCAAATTCATCGGTTGCGTCATCATTGCCGTTTTCAATTTTTTCACACGCGACAACAAAACGGCAGAACGGATCAGAGAATGACAATCCGTCAAAAGTCCTTGGGATACTTTCCTCAGAGTACACCGTATGGGATATTTTACTGTTCAAATAGCGAAAATATACTGATATCTCAGAGATTATGTTGTCAGTATAATATGCCGATAAAGCGCAATATCTGACCGCCTCGTCAAAAAAGCCTGCCGCCGAGCGGATACGGCCCTCTGCAAACAAGGACTTGGCAATATTTACACTGCATCCTGCCAGGATCAGGGCGATCTCGTCATCATTTGTATCAAGTCCACCAAGGCAGAGGCTGCGGCACATTCTGTACTCACCGGACATATATGCGCGTTTGATGTTTTCCATATTATTGATCTTAAGGTAGATAGCCTCGGATCCTTCATCGGCAATAAGGTATCCCGCGGGGACTTTAAGGCGTTCAGCGAGATAAACAAGCGTTGGGAGTGACGGAAGTGCGGAGCCATTCTCTATCTGACTGAGCATATTTCGGGTTATGCTATCCCCCGCAAGCTCTGACTGCGTCATCATTTTTGCCGTTCTCAGGCTTTTTATCTTTTCGCCGATCCTCATATTTTTCTCCCGTAATCATGGTGATGTAAGCATTATTTACCCTCAGTATTATATCACACCTCATGCACAATTTCAAGTGCTCTGCGTGATTTTTTTATAAATTTACGAAATTACTGTTTTAATATAATTTAATGTCGAGCAAGCGTATTTCACGGCGAAAGGACGTCAAAAAAATTAGCATAATTTTATTTATTTCCCTTTATTTTTATTGACAAAACTTTTGAACCGTGTTATAATATCAACAGTGAATAGGTCAAGCGACCGAGTCTAAAACAAAGGAGAAAGAAAAATGTCCAGTACAGCAAAAAAAATCATCATTTTGGTCGGCAGTGCAGCAGTGTTGTTAGCAGTTTTGCTTATTATTTTATTCACTTGCGGCGGCAACAACAATCCCGAGAACCCTATCGACAGTGACAGCGAGTCTGAAAGCATCGGCGGCCTCCCCACCCCCGAGGATTCAGAATCCGAAACAGAAGAGCCCGGTGATTCAACCACAGATCCGGTTGAAACGCCCACAGAAGAGTCTGATCAGACTACGGAAGAGCCTGCAGACGGAACTACCGACACACCCAATCAGTCCACTGAGACCTCCGGTACTACCACACCCGAGACAAACACTTCAACCCCAAAACCCGAGACAAACACTAATAAGCCCGAGGACAAGCCCTCTGAGCCATCCAACGTTGAGGTGTTTGATCACAAGTCTGACACAATATACATAACCGCAAGCAACGTTTATACAAGAAAGGCTGCGTTGGTTGCTGAATATACCGAATACACGATAGTTCACTACCGTGACAGTTACGAAAGAATAGCCAGCAGCCAGAATTGGAGCTGCATCAACATTGACGGTATTTACTGCTATATTCTCAATGAGTATATAAGTACCACAGAGCCGCCTGAAATAGTTGATACGCCCGAGGATACAGAGCCTCCTGTTGATCCTGACGATCCCTCTATCAATCCCGATGATCCTGATAACCCCGGTACTCCTGCAGTTCCCGGTGAGTTTGTAGAAGACAACTCTGTTTATTATGTACAGACTTGGGGCGTTAACGTCCGTTACACACCTGAGGTAATCGGAAGCTTCGGCGACAAGGAAAACAATGTTGCAGGTCACTTCGGATACGGTGATGCAATCCAGGCGATCGCATCTAACGGCAGATGGATAAGAATTTCCTTCAATAAGGATGGTGCAAGCTACGTTTGCTACGTTGCTATCACCTCATCCGTTGACGGAAGTGCTATTCTTTCCAAGACCCCTCCCACGCCCATCGAGCCTCCAACTCCCGAGGATACCACCAATACACCCGTTGTGACAGAGCCCTCCACCGAGACCGAGGAGCAGCCCTCAAAGTAATTTCTATTAACTAATTAAGCACCTCAAGGCTTATGCTTTGAGGTGCTTTTGTGTTTATCAATGTTTATCTTTATTACTGTGATGCTTATGCACTGCATCGGGCTTTCTTGCAGTAGCGGGACGGAAGAACTGATATAGATTACACGGGATCATACCGTTGTAGAGCTTTCTGATCTTATCAGCGCGTCTGCCGTAGAGCTTTTCAAAATAATCGCAGGAGGTGATGACGTATATCTGCCACGGTGAGAGTTTTGAAAATTCAAAGCCCATTTTACGGTAGAGGCGTTCGACGTCGAGCTTTTCGCCCATTCTTTCCCCGTATGGAGGGTTACAGATGATAGTTCCTTTTCTGCCTTCGGGACGGTGCTGAGAGATCGTCAGCGCATCCATTCTGAAGGTTTTTACATATTTACCGACACCTGCACGGTCGGCGTTGGATCTTGCAAGCTCGACACACAACGGGTCTATATCAGATGCGAAAACCTCGAAGGATGCGTCGGGTATGATTTTAGCGCGAGCCTCTTCCCTTGCCCGTTTCCAGCTGTCCTCGGGGATTGACTCGAAGCGTTCGGACACGAAGCGACGGTTAAGTCCGGGGGCGATATTGCACATCAGCATAGCGGCCTCAATTGCAATCGTTCCCGACCCGCAGAAGGGATCCCACAGTAGAACGTCATCACGCAGATGGGCGTTTATTGCCATAGCGGCGGCAAGAGTTTCTCTCAACGGTGCGATACCTGCATCGGGGCGGTATCCTCGTTTATGAAGTGGGATACCGGTGGTATCTATCATCACGGTAGCTACGTCCTTGAAAATGAAGAACTCTATCTGATATTTGTTACCGCTTTCTTCAAACCACTCTATGCCGTAGCAGCTTTTAAGGCGATCTACGGCGGCTTTTTTTATGATGCTCTGACAGTCGGGGATCGACGTGAGCAGGCTCCGTATCGAATGGCCTTTTACAGGGAATGCGTCCTCGGGGCCGATCCAATCATCGAGCGGCAATGCTTTTACTCCGTCGTAAAGCTCGGTAAACGTATGGGCTTCAAAAGAGCCGAGTTTAACGTATATACGCTCCGCACATCTGAGGTTTATATTGGCACGGGCTATATCGTCGAGCGTGCCTTCAAAGGTAATTCTGCCGTCCATAGTATCAATGCGGCGGCATCCCAAGGCATCAATTTCGTCGCCAAGATATTTTTCAAGTCCGAACAGGCAGGTTGCAACAAGTTGTAGTTTCATAGCGTTTCTCTTTACAGGATAAATATTATTTGAAGTACAGTCCTGCAAGAACCGCGGCGGATTCAAGCAGGTTCAGCATTTTGTCATAGTCTTTAACGAGTGTGACTATCTCGTCTGCCGCGTAGAAGTCGGCTTCGAGTTCATCGGGGCGTGAGTCGGCGCACATCAGGAATACTCTACCGTAGTGTGTTTTGCCGTCAAGCTCGGACTCACAATCAAAAATTGGCATTATTTCAAACTCAAAACGGTGCATTAGTCTGAACACTAGCATTGTGGCGGCATCCTCGGCGGCAGTCACGGCATCGGAACGGGTTGGACACTCCGGTAGCTCAAGGTAGGATTGTCCGTTTTCGTCAATTTTCTTTACGAACAGCCATTTGTTTTCGAGCTTACACATAAGTATTATGAAATCAATGCTCCCGAGCGTGCCGGGCTTTGCAATTTGTATAAAGCTTCTCACGGTAGTCCTCCTATTTTATTCTGACCAGGCGATCGCAACCGTTTTTGATGGCGTTTACTACTGCTGTTACGTCGGATTCTGTATTATATCGAGAAAGACTGAGTCTCAATGTACAATCCGCATCGTGAGGTGTCAGGCCGAACGAAACGAGCGGGCGGCTTGGCTCTTTTGCATGAGACGAGCAGGCAGATCCGCTTGAGACGCATATTCCCTCAGAGGAGAGGAAATGCAGCATTGTCTCGCTTTTTATTGAAGGCATTGTACAACTCAGGATATGAGGCGCTCTTGTTCCGCGTGGAATATTAAGTTTTACATCGTCAATACCGCTTAGACCCTCTTCCAAGAGATCACGAAGCGCGGTCATTTTTGATACATCATCTTTGAGCGTAGCATATGATTCACGCGCCGCAGCGGCAAAGCCGAGGATACCGAGCAGATTCTCCGTTCCCGAGCGCATTCCATGCTCCTGACCTCCACCAAATACTATTGGCACGAGTTTTTTTGTTTTAGTGATCGCAGGGCTTACATAGAGTGCGCCGACACCCTTGGGACCGTGTATTTTATGTGAGCTGACGGTTACGAGGTCAGCTCCGATGGTCTGTGGGGTGAAGGGTATCTTCATAAAGCCTTGGATAGCATCGCAGTGGGTTATGGCATCGGGAAATTTTTTCTTAACCCGCGCGAATGCGGTTTTTACGTCATAAAGCGCGCCTGTTTCGTTATTAACGAGCATAAGGGTTATCATGAACACCTTTTTACCGCTATTAAGCACTGTATCGAGTGCATCAAGATCGAGTACTCCGTTCCGCGTTGGAAGCTTAACGGGCTCAAAGCCGAGTTCTCTTGTCTGCTCTACTGCGTTATCAACAGACGGATGCTCTGAATCTGTGGTTATGATGACCGTAGCATCACGCCTTTTCTTTGCTTTTGCGGAGCCGAGAATTGCAAGACAGTTTGCCTCTGTGCCCGAACCGGTAAATATAAGCTCGTCGGGATGCGGTGATCTTATACCAAGCGCTCGGCATACGTCAACTCTTGCGCTGTCAAGTGCTTTTTTGGAGGCGACACCGAGTGCGTGGAGCGAGGAGGGATTACCGAAGATGTCCAGTGCCTTTACGGTCTCCTGCTTAACATATTCCGAGAGCGGTGTGGTAGCGCTATTATCAAGATATATCATAGTGATTGGTTCCTTTATCCGTAAAAAATTGCCGTGCGGTCAAAAACCACGGCAATTTTTATATTTTTATCTGAATATAAATTCCGAGAGGATATTTTCTGCCTCAGCGTAATGGGTATCGAATTTTCCCTCTACGGTTTTGCCTTCGCTATCGGTATAGGTATCGGTAGAGGTATAGGTAAAATTATAGATAATACCATCGCGGGTGGTTATAGTCTGTGCGACCTTATACTTCACACCGCCGAAAGTGAATGTATAGATATACTGCTTTGCTTCCCTTCCGCCCATGACCTTGGTTGCGGTTTTAGATTCGTCCACGGTAAAATCATCAAGAGAAGCGGTGTAGTCAGCAACGCAGGTTTCCCAATACTTTTCAACGGTCATTGAGTCGGGGTATGAGGTCACGGTGACGTTGGAGGTATCCGTCGCAGAAAAGTATGCGCTTGAAAAATTATCATCATTGTCCACGACCCATGATTTGGGGACATATAAGCAATACGGGACGTTGTCCTCGGATGCAAGCTGCATTCCGTCCGGAGCTTCAGCGTTTGAGCATGAAGCCATGCCAAGCACCAATACCAGCAGGAGTAATATGCTGAGGATAGATTTTTTGATTGTCGGTATTTTTTTATTCGTTTTCATTTTAGCACCTCTGAATTCGGTTTACCATTATATGATAACATAAATCAGTATAAATATCAATAATAAATTGTTAACATTCGGCGTTTTTTGCGTCAATTGTCACTTATTACCTTTTCTGCGGCACTCATAATGCCTATTTTGCCGCTTTCGTAGGTAAGTCCACCTTGGAAGTAGACGGTAAAGGGCTCTCTCAGTGGGCCATCTGCGCTGAGTTCAATGGATGATCCCTGAGTGAATGCGCCTGCAGCCATTATGACCTTATCGTTATATCCGGGCATATCCCACGGCTCGGGGGTAACGAAAGCGTCAACGGGTGAGCCTGCCTGAATACCTTGGCAGAATTTGCAGAGCTTGTCCGCGCTTCCCGTGATTACGGTCTGTATGATATCGCTTCTCGTTTCGTTCCATTTCGGCTCAACGTTATATCCGAGGTTCTCAAATATATATGCGGCAAGGTGTGCGGTTTTGAGTGCCTGTGCGGTTGTATGTGGGGCATAGAACAGCCCCTTATATAGGCTTTTATTCTGACCGAGCGTTGCACCGACCTCGCAGCCTACGCCCACGGAGGTAAGTCTGTAGCTTGCAAGCTCAACTGCTCTTTCGGTACCTGCTATGTAGCCGCCACACTCTGCCATACCGCCGCCGGGGTTTTTGATGAGTGAGCCTATCACCATATCGGCGCCGTATGCGGTGGGCTCTTCGGTTTCGACGAACTCGCCGTAGCAGTTATCCACTACAACGTAGGCGTAGGGAGCGTTTGCTTTTACAAAGCGGCAAAGTTCACCGATCTCCGCAACGGTAAGTGTACGTCGGTTAAGGTAACCCTTTGAGCGTTGTACGAACACCACTTTAAGGCTTTTGCCGATAGTATCTATTGCATTTTTGATTGCGGGAAAGTCCAGAGTGCCCTGCTCTGTCAGCTCTATCTGACGGTAGCCAACGCCGAAGTCCTTGAGTGAGCCGTCACCGGGATTTCCGCAGATGCCTATGACCTCCTCAAGCGTGTCGTACGGCTTGCCTGCAACTGAGAGCATTACATCACCCGGACGGAGCAGACCGTACAGTCCGATAGCAAGTGCCTGAGTACCGTTTACGATATTATGCCTTACGAATGCTTTGGGTGCTTTCATAACGTCCGCCCAGATAAGGTCGAGGGTATCCCTGCCTTTGTCGTCGTAGCCGTAGCCACTGCTTGCGCAGAACATTGCGTCACAGACTTTATATTCTTTAAACAGATCCATTATTCTCTGTGTATTTATAAATGAGATCTCGTCGATACGAGCAAAATACGGTGCAAGGGCGATTTCCGCCTCGCGTGTCAGGTCAATTATTCTTTTTGAAATTTGCATTTTTATTTTCCTTTTTAATTAAAATGATAATACTATATTTTTGAAGGTTCGCCCTCTATGCTCGAAGTCCTTGAAGGCGTCGAAGCTTGCGCATGCGGGCGAAAGTAAAACAGTATCTCCGGACGCGGCAAGGTCTTTTGCGGCTTGAACTGCATCTGCAAACAAGGGGGCGTTGATGATTTTTATATCTGATGTTTGATAAAGTGGGCAGGATGTAATGGCTGACCGTATGCGCTCTGCGGTCTGCCCCGTCAGCACGACTGCTTTGGCTCTTGCACAAAGTGCTTCGGCGAGAGTATCAAACGGAACGTTTTTATCCGAGCCGCCGCATATAACGATCGGACGGCAATCAAGAGCGTTAAGTGCCGCGACCGTGCGTGTCGGACTTGAGTCGATTGAACTATTATAATACTTTACTCCGTTTTTCTCGGCGACAAACTCAAGTCTATGCTCCACTCCACCGAAGGTGCGTGCGATGCTTTGAACGGTGGCGTTTGTAACGTGAGCTCTGGTGGCACCGATAGCCGCCATATAGTTTGCTACGTTGTGGCGTCCCGGGAGCTTGATGTCCGTCAGGTTCAGAACGGATTCGGGAGTATCGGCACAGTAAATCACCGTTCCGTTTTCAATATAAATGCAGGCTTTGGCATTTGGGATAAGCGAAAGGATCTCTTCGCGCGATTTTGAAAGTGAGAAGGCGGTGATATGTGCGGTCGGCTTAATTCTTTGGATAAGCTCAAGGCTTGCGGTATCATCTGCGTTTATTACAAGCTCTCTGCATCTTTCACCGATTATATCTGCCTTGGCACTGATATATTCGTTCATATCGATATGCCAATTCAAGTGATTTGGGGTGATATTTGTAAGCACTGCGACGTCGGGAGAGACTGATATTCCCTGAAGCTGAAAGCTTGACAGTTCAAGGACGGACAGGTCGGCGGCGGTATTATCTTTGATATGGGTAAGCGGTGAGATACCGATATTACCTCCGATAAAGGCTTTTGCGTGCTTTGAGAGCATCAGGTGTATCAGCGTTGTGGTAGTAGTCTTACCGTCGCTTCCGGTTATACAGAATAATTTTGACGGAGTCAGCATCATATAAAGCTCGATTTCGGAGCTGATGAGTGCGCCCTGCTCGATTGCTTTAAGGAACTCGGGTATATCGGGGCGAATTGCAGGGGTACGAAAGATCACGCAATCCTCGGTGTGGAGTCCGTCAAGATAGCCATCTCCGCACTTGAAGATGACTTCATGCTTTTGGTACTTTTGCGCGGTATCGGACGGTGGAAGGCCTTTATCCCTTGCGATGAGACGTGGCGCGCCAAGCTCAAGCAGATAGTTTATCAGGGCATAGTTTGAACGTCCAAGTCCTACGACCTCACATGTGCCGTTTTTTATTCTTCGCAGTATCTCAGAAAGCTTATTCATGGCATTGCTCCTTGAAGGTTATCAGTATTATTATATAACATTTCGGGCTGTGTTGCAAGTATAAATTTCAATATTTTCCGTACGTGTGCAGGTTTTTTGGTTATATAAAAATATTTGTTCAAGGGGCTTTTCAAAACAAAGTTTTTTTGGTATAATATAATAGATGTATTATGATCCGACGGATTCGGGCGGATTTAACATAGATTTTGAATGCACAGGAGGTTTATATGGCGGTTAAGGGTGAAAAAGCTTCCAAGGGAAAAGCAACACCAAAGGCTTCATCAAAGACCAAAGCGCCTGGCAAGGCGAAAAAGGTAGAGTCGCAGGTTGAGGAGCTGACAATTGACGCGATCGTTGACGGAAACGGTGCAAGCACATCCGTTTACGATGACAGCAGTATAAAGTCATTGAAAGGCCCTGACAGAATAAGAAAAAGACCGCAGGTCGTATTTGGCTCGGACGGTCTTGAGGGGTGTGAGCACGCATATTTTGAGATACTTGCAAACGCGGTGGACGAGGCGCGTGAGGGATACGGTAATCTGATCACGACCACCGTTTTCAGAGATCACTCCATTGAGGTCGAGGACCACGGACGTGGAATTCCGCTTGGATACAACGAGCAGGAGCAGAGATACAACTGGGATCTTATTTTCTGTGAAATGTATGCCGGGGGTAAATACGATAACAAGGGTGGCAAGGGCAACTACAAGTTCTCGTTGGGCCTTAACGGTCTCGGCGCTTGCGGTACTCAGTGCAGCTCGGTTTACATGAACGTCACGTCTTACAAGGGAGATTACTGTCATTCCATCGACTTTGCGCGTGGATTTGCGACAAGTGAATTGAGAGAGACAAAGCTCCCCCCTTCCCAGCGACGCACGGGAACTGTCATTCGTTGGCTTGCCGATCTTGAGGTTTTCACGGATATTGAAATTCCGCACGAATTCTTCAGAGACGTGCTTTACAGGCAATCGATAGTAAACGCCAACGTAGCGTTTGAGTTGAAGATCGAGCAGGAGGACGGTACGTTCTCTTACGAAAAGTATTTGCACGAGAACGGAATAGCGCAGTATGTCAGTGAGCTTGCAGGACAAAGTGCCATCACTATGCCCGTAAGTTGGCATCACGAGGACCGAGGACGCGACCGTGAGAACAAGGACGAGTACACGCTTGAGGCGGATTTTGCATTTTGTCTTTGCACAGAGGTAAATGTGATAGAGTACTATCACAACTCAAGTTTTCTTGTACACGGCGGCTCTCCCGACAAGGCACTCCGAACTGCATTTGTGTTTGCGCTTGATAAATATATGCGTGAAAATGGCAAGTATCAAAAAGATGAGTCGAGGATCACGTTCCAGGATATTGCGGGGTGTCTGATCTTTGTTTGTAACAGCCGTTCCGACGAGACGTCGTTTGAAAACCAGACAAAGAAATCCATTTCAAACACATTTATACAGAATTCCATGACGGAGTTTCTCAAGCAGCAGCTGACGATCTATCTTACGGAAAATCCGCTTGATGCGGATCGGTTTGCAAAGCTTGTGCTTATCAACAGACGAAGCCGTGAGGCGGCGGAGAATGCGGTACAGATCTCTAAGAAGAAGCTGACTGCGGCGGTTGATTCGTCAAACCGTGTTGAGAAGTTTGTTAACTGCCGTTCAAGGGATCCTGAAAGGCGCGAGCTTTACATCGTTGAGGGAGATTCGGCTCTTACGTCCTGTAAGCTTGGAAGAAATGCGGAATTTCAGGCGATCATACCTGTTCGTGGAAAGACGCTTAACTGTATGAAGAGCACATATGAGAAAATATTTTCAAGTGACATTATCGTCGATCTTCTGAGGGTTATCGGTTGCGGTGTGGAGCTTCACGGAAAGGCGAAGCTTGATCTTCCGCCGTTTGACATAAACAATCTGAAATGGTCCAAGATCATTATCTGTACTGATGCGGACGAGGACGGGTTCCAGATAAGAACGCTTCTTCTGACGCTTTTCTACCGTCTGCTCCCTACTCTGCTCAAGGAAGGCAAGGTGTTTATTGCGGAGTCACCGCTTTTTGAGATAACCACGAAGGACAAGACGTTATTTGCATATGATGAGCCCGAAAAGACAAAGATACTCAAGGAGCTTGGAAGCAAGAAATACACTATCCAGCGTTCAAAGGGACTTGGTGAGAACGAGCCTGAGATGATGTGGCAGACCACGATGAATCCTGCGACGAGAAGGCTTATTGCGGTACGTCCGACGGATGAAAAGATGACTTTATATATGTTTGATACCCTTCTTGGCGAGGATATTGACGAGAGAAAGCGTTTTATAACGAAGTACGGCGGACTTTATCTTGCGGATATTGATGTATAAAAATAGCGGGATGCACCGAGGTGCATCCCGTTTTCTATTGTTTAATAATTATTTATTCTTTGTTACCGTCTTACGGAGGTCAAGAAGTCTGACTATGACGGGGGAAAGGATCAGGTTGGTTACAAGCTCGACGATGAAGTTTGTGCCGACGAGGAACAAGAATATATATTCCACGGTTGAGGAATAGCCCTCTCCAACGCCCCACTCGGTGAGCGCTTCAAAGAAAAAGGCGAAGCATCCGAGCACGAATATACCGGTGTTTACAACGGGGCCTGCGATTGCCGCCGCCAGAACTGCGAGGTATTTGTTCTTTTTTTCGAGAAGCTTATAGACAAGTCCTGCTACAAGTCCACAGGCTACGCCTTTTAAAAGAACAGTCACGACTGTCCCGGGAACGCTGATAGCAAGAAAAGCCGAGGCGTTGGTAATTAAGACTACCACTCCGAATACAAATCCAAGCCACGCACCGACGCCGACGCCGCACATTGCCGCGCCGATGATGATCGGGATAAGTCCTACTGCGGTTGCGAAGGGGCCGAAAATGGCTGTAAACGTTCCGAGAAGCTGAAGTACGATGACAAGTGCCGTCATTACCGCGCCGAGAACGAGCGTTTCGGTTGATTTTCGTCTTTGGTTGATTAAGTTCATAAAAGTCCTCCTTGCTGTCGTCCGCCGAAGCGGTACAACGCATAATAATTTATATTTTCGCGGAAAGCGAGAATATTTGATGTTTAACTGTTCTTTCGGTACAGTAATTCAAGTCCTTTGAGGACGAGATATTCGTCTACAAGGATATTGTGGGTACAATGCGGTATGATTATCTGTGCAAGTCCGCCTGTTGCGATTACGGGAAGCTTGCAGTTCATTTCGGAGTTTATGCGATCTATCATTCCGTCTATGAGGGCGGCGTTTCCGAACACAACTCCCGATTTCATACAATCGACGGTATTTTTGCCGATGACCTTCCCAGGTGCTTCGAGGCTTATTTTAGGAAGCTGAGCAGTTTTTTCGGCAAGGGCGTCAAGTCCCATCATAACTCCGGGGATGATGGAGACGCCTTCAAACGCGCCATTTTTATTAAGCACCGTCATTTTGGTGGCGGTTCCCATATCGATGATAAGAGAGGGGCTACCGTAGAGCTTATTTGCCGCGACGCAGGCGCATATAAGGTCTGATCCGACGCTTGAGGGGTTATCACAATGGATGTTCAATCCGGTTTTTATGCCGGGACCGACAACGAGAGCGTCCACGCCGTACATAAGCTTCACAGCCTTTTTCATAACTGCGTTAAGGGGAGGAACTACGGAGGAGATTATTGCACCTTTTATCTCCTTTTTTTCCACGTTATGCAATTTCAGAATACTTAGTATCTTACTTGCGTACTCGTCCTCGGTCATTGAGAGCCTGGTTGACATACGGACTACGAAGTTAAGGCTTGAGCCGTCGAATCCGCCGCACGTTATATTTGTATTACCGACGTCGATAGTAAGGATCATCCGTTCCCGCTTCCCTTCTGAATATTTACATATATTTTACTACTTTTTCGGGAATTTGTCAAGATGTTTCGTGGGGCTTGGCAAAGAGTTGCGTTGCATTTTGGAGATTGTGTTAATCAAAAGGTCAAAAAGTTAATATTGGCTATTGATTTTGAACGAAAAAGGGAGTATAATGTAGTTGATTAAATATTGAGGTAGAATTATGGAAGTTAATTACAAGAATAAAAAGAAGTACAATACTGCGCGGTATCCCATAAGACAGCCGTGGTATCTCACCTGGCTTATATGGATACTTTCAAAGATCATGCTTATCGGCAAGAAGAGGCGTCTTGACAAGATCAACATGGAGGGCTTGAAGCCGCCGTACATAATACTGAGCAACCATATGTCGTTTATTGATTTTGAGCTGCTTGCCATGGGAACGCATCCGCACAAGGTCAACAATGTGGTCAACATTGACGGATACTATATGCGTCCGTGGCTTATGGAGTGGATCGGCGCGATATGCACGAGAAAATTCACGCAGGATATGCATCTGGTCAAGTCGATAAAGAAGGTGCTTGAGCGCGGAGACATACTTTGCATTTATCCTGAGGCACGTTATTCGCCTTGCGGGACGAGGTCGTACCTTCCCGAATCGTTGGGAATGCTTGTAAAGCGCAGTGGCGTACCCGTGGTTGCGGTAGTACATCGCGGAAACTATCTGCACACGCCGTTCTGGAATTTCAGAAAGAAGCGCAAGGTTCCCTTTCACACCACGATGACGCAGGTGCTTACCCCCGACGATTTGAAGGTATTATCCGTTGACGAGATAAACGCAAGGCTTCAGGATGCGTTGGAATATGATGAATATGAATACCAGAAGCAAAACGGGATACTTATAACGGAAAGCTTTCGTGCCGAGGGAATGCACAAGATACTTTATCAATGCCCGCATTGTCTTAAGGAGTCGGTAATGGACTCCAAAGGGGACGAGATATTCTGCACGGAGTGCGGCAAACGTTGGAGGTTTAATGAGGACGGCACGTTGACTGCAACCGAGGGTGAGACGGAATTTCCGAAGGTCGTGGACTGGTTTGAATGGGAACGGCAGCAGGTACGCGCCGAGGTCGAGAGTGGTAATTACCGCTTTGAGGACGAGGTCGAGGTATATTCGATGCCGAGGTGTTGGAAGTTTGAGCCGCTAGGCATGGCACATCTTGTACACGATATTACGGACGGATTTGTGCTTGAGGGGCATTACAGAGGTCAGGATTACCGCATTCAGAGGATGCCGCTTCAGACGAACAGTTTACACGTCGAGTATGATTTCCAGCACATAAAGCCGCTTGACTGCATAGATATTTCGACCGAGGACGATTCCTTTTACTGTTATCCGTCCAAGAAAAACGTGGCTACCAAGCTCGCGTTTGCGGTCGAGGAGATATATCGGTTAAGCTATGAGCGCGCGATGGCGAAGAGGATGGCACGACGCGCGGCAAGGCAGGCGGAAGAGTCTGAAATCGACGATAAATAACAGTAAAACGGGGCTGTCTCACGCAAGTGAGACAGCCCCTGAAATCGAACTCGACGAATCAAATTCGTCGTTTTGGCACGAAAATAGCATCAAATTTCATTAAAATCTGCGCCAAAACCGTTCGAAAGGGATGTCTTAATGAGACAGCCCGGGAAGTTTATTCAAACTTTTGAAATCCGCACTCGTTGGCGAAGTCCTTCAAGGCGTTGACGTATGTGTCTTTATCGGTGGGATATGCCAGACCGTGCCCTGCTCCTTTTATTATAACGAGATTTTTAGGGGCGGAGCATTCGTCAAACAGTTCGCGGCTCATATAGCACGGAACGAAGTCGTCGCTCTCGCCGTGGATGAAGATGATCGGCACGGTTGCTTTTTTAACGGCCTCTATTGCAGGCTCATCGTTAAGGTCAAAGCCACCATAAAGGATCGCGCCAAGTCTTATGAACGGATAGAAAAGCTTTGGGGGCAGCTTCATATCGGTGAGAACCTTATAGAGAATCGCCTTAGCGGAGGAAAAGCCGCAGTCGGAAAGCACGCAAACGACATTTTCGGGCAGTTTTTTGCCCGCAGTCATTACAACTGTGGAGCCTCCCATTGAGATTCCGGTAAGGATGATCTTGACGTCCTTGCCGAGTTTTTCGATCATGAAGTCTATCCACCTTAGAAGATCTTTATGCTCGTTGATGCCGAATGAGATGACGTTGCCGTCGCTGTTTCCTGCGCCGCGAAGGTCGACGAGGACGGCGTTTCTGCCGAGTCTTTTGCACCTTTCAAGTCCTGCACTGAGGTCTCTTTCGGAGTTGCCGCGATAGCCGTGGATAAGGATTTCGACTATGGCATCATCGAAGAACTTATAATACTTTCCTCTCAGGCGAAGTCCGTCGAAGGAGGTTATTTCAAGCTCCTCACACGGCAGAGAGCGTTTGATTTTTACCCAGTCGATCATTCTTTGATGGAACGGTATGTAAACGTCGCCCTCGGGTAGATCGTATTCGTCCTCACCGAGAGGGGGGCGTTTTTCAGAATAGCAGACGAGCCTGAAGCAGACGTATGCGGTTATCAGCACTACCGTGGCAAAAAATGTCAAGACAGATAAAATAATAATTGCAATTTTCAAGGAAAGCGCCTCCGATACATTTCGTTAAGGATATTATACCACGCGTCCGAATTCTTTTCAACCTTTTTTCAAAAAAAGCGCGGCGATATTCCCAGACGGTAATGAATGTACTTGACTTAACGAGGTTTTTGTAGTATAATTATTATAGATAAATATTATATATTACACTATGTGCTTATGCACGCAGAAAGGATGATTAATTTGACAGAAGAATTTGCAAGTAAAAAGGGTGGAATATCGGTTCAGACCGAGCATATTTTCCCCGTTATAAAAAGATGGCTCTATTCGGACAAGGATATTTTTCTCCGTGAGATAGTATCAAATGCGTCGGATGCGATAACCAAGCTCAAGAGGCTTGAGGCGCTTGGACACATCACGCTTGATGCGGACGAGGATTTCAGGATCAATATTACCGTCAGCAAGAGTGAGTCCACGATTACGGTTGAGGACAACGGTATCGGTATGACAAATGAGGAGCTTGAGAAGTACATTTGTCAGATCGCGCTTTCGGGTGCGCTTGAGTTTATCAGTCAATATGAGGGTGACGGAGAAAACGATTCAGCAAATGGCATTATCGGTCACTTTGGACTTGGTTTCTACTCCTCTTTTATGGTAAGTGACACGGTTGAGTTATTCACCAAGTCTTACACGGGCGCTCCTGCGGTACATTGGAGCTGCGATGATTCAGGCGAATATGAGATAACCGAATGCGACAAAAAGACCAAGGGAACGAAGGTCGTTATGCACGTTTCAGAGAGCGAGAAGGAGTATCTTGAGGGAGACAAGATCCGCGAAATACTGAACACCTACTGTGCTTTTATGCCCATAGACATTTACCTTGACGTTGAGGGTGAGGAGCACGGTGAAGGATGCGATTGTGAGGAGTGTCATCACGAGCATGAAGATGGTTGTGAGTGTGACGAGTGTCATTATGAGGAAAAGCCTGTAAATGATAAATCTCCGCTTTGGTTGAAGCAGGCATCCGAATGCACTCCTGAGATGTACAATGAGTTTTACCACAAGGTATTCAAGGATGCGCGTGACCCGTTGTTTTACATTCACATCAATGCGGATTTCCCGTTAAACTTCAAGGGTATTCTTTTCTTCCCGAGGCTTGATGCGGAGTACGAATCCCTTGAGGGTCAGGTGAAGCTTTATTACAATCAGGTATTCGTTGCAGACAACATCAAGGAGGTCATTCCCGATTATCTTCTGATGCTTCGCGGTGTGCTCGACTGTCCTGAGCTTCCACTCAACGTATCGAGAAGCTATTTACAGAACAACGTATACATCAAGAAGGTAGCGGCGCACATTGTCAAGAAGGTAGCGGACAAGCTCAACGCGCTTTGCAATGTGGACAGAGATAAATACGAGTCAATCTGGGATGATATTCATCTGTTCGTTGAATATGCTTGCATGAGAGACAACAAATTCTATGAAAAGGTTAAGCCGTCACTTCTTTTGAGAATTACGGACAAGTCCTTTATGACTATTGAAGAGTATCTTGAGGCGGCAAAGGAAGCCAACGAGAACGTAATATACTACACCTCCGACGTAACGCTTCAGGCGCAGTATGTTTCTATGCTGAATGCGGCGGGAATAAAGGTTGCGATATTTGACAAGCCTTTTGAGACGCAGTTTATTTCCATGCTTGAGGGATATGGCGACGAGATCAAGTTTGTCAGAGTTGACTCGGATATTGCGGACGCGCTCAAGAGCGGTGATGAAAAGGATGAGGACGAGGCTTTGACTGCTTTGTTCCGTACGGTGAGCGGAAACGATGCACTTAAGGTTGAGATCTGCGCGCTCAGGGATGAAAGCATTCCTGCTTTTCTGACTGTTACGGAAGAGTCAAGGCGAATGGAGGAAATGATGAAGATGTATGCAAGAAGCGGAATGAGCTTTGGTCAGGACAGCTTCCCTCTTGATTATACGCTCAGGCTCAACCGTTCATCGTCCATCATTTCACGCCTCAAGGCTAAAGATGGTAAGGATGCTGAACAAATAGCGGACTATATTTACCGCCTTGCTTGTCTTGCGAACAGAAAGCTCAGCACTGAAGAAATGAAGGATTTTCTCAATGCAAGTTTTGAAATTCTTTCGAAATTATAATTTGTCACAGCGCATTTAATCATATATTTATTGATCAAGGAGTAAACTATAATTATGAAATTCAATTACACAACCAAAGGCGTATGCTCAAGAAGCATCGCGATAGAAATTGAAAACGACGTTATTCTTTCCGCAGTTTACACCGGTGGTTGCTCGGGCAATACTCAGGGTGTATCCGCGCTTGTAAAGGGCATGAAGGTTGACGAGGCAATTGACAGGCTTGCGGGAATCCGTTGCGGATTCAAAAGCACGTCTTGTCCCGATCAGCTTGCTGAGGCACTCAAGCTTTACAAGGCCGGTAACATCTGAGTCAAAAACACACGCCCAAGGTTAGGCAATAGCGAAACTAGATATAAAAGGAGAACTCGAAGCAATGTCAAACAACACAGTCCGCAAGAATTATACAAGGTGGCTGAATTGTCCTCTGTTATCAACTGAAGAACGTACAGAATTGTTATCTATCAGGGATAACGCATCGGAGGTAGAGTCACGTTTTTCATCATTCCTGTCATTTGGTACGGCGGGGCTCAGAGGAATTATGAAGGTCGGAATGAACGCTATGAATATATACACAGTAGCGTACGCGACGCAGGCGATCGCCATTCTGATTAATGACTGCGGACGCGCAGATGACGGGGTCGCCATAGCCTATGATAGCCGCAACAATTCAGAGCTCTTTGCCAAAGAATGCGCTTGTGTACTTGCGGCCAACGGAATCAAATCTTATATTTTTAACGGCGTACGTCCAACACCTGAATTATCGTTTGCGCTAAGGCATCTTGGTTGTGTTGCGGGAATAAACATCACTGCGTCGCACAATCCAAAAGAATACAACGGCTACAAGGCGTATTGGGAGGACGGCGCACAGCTTCCGCCCGAGCACGCACAGACGGTAACGGACACACTTGCGACTATTGACATTTTTGACGACGTAAAGCGAGTTCCTTTTGAAGATGGGGTAGCTTGCGGACTCATCGAGATGATAGGTGCGGACATTGACGAGGCTTACGTCAAATGTGTACTTGCTGAGGCGGTCAATCCATCTGCTATTCCCTATGTCGCTGATGATCTGAGGATTGTATTTACGCCTTTACACGGTGCGGGCTACAAGCTTGTCCCGGAAGTGCTTCGAAGAAGCGGAGTCAAGCATTTATTCATCGTCCCCGAGCAGGCGACGCCCTGCGGTGACTTTCCTACCGTTTCCAAGCCTAATCCCGAATTTCCCGAGGTCTTCAAGCTTGGAATCGAGATTGCCGAGCGAGAGAAGAGTGATCTGATCATAGCGTGTGACCCCGATGCTGACCGCGTTGGAGTTATGGCGCGAAAAGCTGACGGCACGTTTACGACGATCTCAGGCAACCAGATGGGGGCTTTGTTATTGGACTATATTATCACGGCTTACAAGAAAACCGGCACGATGCCCGAGGAGCCTTATGCGGTCAAGTCGATCGTCTCGACGGTTCTTGCGTCCAAAATATGTCAGACGCACGGAGTTGAAATGTTCAATGTTCTCACGGGCTTCAAGTTTATCGGTGAGGTCATAAAAAATCACGAAGCAGGTGGCCGTGGCAGCTTCATTTTTGGATTCGAGGAAAGCTACGGTTATCTCAAGGGAACCTATGCGCGTGACAAGGATGCGGTGGTAGCAACGATGCTGATCACGGAAATGACTGCTTATTACAGAACATTGGGACTTACCATTTACGAAGCACTTGAGCGACTCTGGGAAAGATACGGCTTCTATTATGAGCAGACGGTTCAGGAGGAAATAAAGGGGATCGATGCCCCCATGAAGATGGCGGCACTTATGGCAGCATTCCGTTCCGACTTCCCTTTAGTATTTGGCGGTCAGGCGGTAAAAGTCATAGGCGACTATCTTGAGGGGACATTTACCGATGTTGCTACCGGCGAAAAGACTCCTACGGGGCTTCCTGCATCCGACGTATTATACTACGTTCTTGAGAACGGTGACACGGTAGTGGTTCGTCCTTCGGGAACTGAACCGAAGGTAAAATTCTATTTCCTTGTTTCCGGAAGCGGTGTTGAGCAGGCTCAGAATCAGATCAACAAGTACAGAGAACAGATTGCTTCGATAGCAGTTCTTTGATGCGATTGTCACTATTTAAATAGCGGAGGTTAAAATGGCTTTTTCGATAAATATTCCCTGCAGGATTTATTCCGGCACGGGTTGTGTAAAAGCGCACGGCACGGAGTTTGCACTTGGAAATCGGGCATTTATAGTTACAGGAAAAAGCTCTGCCAAATTATGCGGAGCGCTTGATGACGTATGTAGCGTACTGGCAGGTATTGGCGTAGGATTTGAGATCTACTCGGGAGTGCGTGAAAATCCGCCTGTAACTGATTGCTTTGAGGCGGGACGCATATGCGCTGACAAGGGATGTGATTTCGTTATAGCGATTGGCGGTGGGTCGGCTATGGATGCGGCTAAGGCTATTGCGGCATTTGCAACCACTGAATATGCCGAATGCACTGACATTTTTGATTATTCAAAAAAGAAGGCACCGTCACTTCCTTTGATCTGCATACCGACTACTGCCGGTACGGGAAGTGAGGGAAACCGTTATTCGGTACTTACCCTTCCTGATGGCAAGCGCAAGCGCACGTTTTCGCACGACGATTCGTGGGCAAAGAAGGTATTTCTTGATCCGAAATACACATACACGCTCTCTCGCGAGTACACTTTCAGCACGGCACTTGATGCTTTCCATCACGCGATGGAGTCGTATTTATCTCCAAAGTCCGATGATTTGTCAAGGATGCTTGCAATATATGCGGCGAGAAACATATGGGACGTGCTTTCCCAACTTCCCGAGCAGTTCAGTGAGAATATGAGGGCAAGTCTGCTTTACGCATCCTGCGCGGCGGGAATTGCTATAAGTGTTACGGGAACAGGATTTCCGCATCCGTTGGGATACAGTTTGACCTTGCTTGACGGCATTCCTCACGGCAAGGCATGTGCGGCGTTTGCTGCGGATTATATTGAGTACAACCGCAAGAATGAGCTTGGCGAGACATTGATCGGTGAATTTTGCGCGGCTCTCGGAGTAAAAGTAAAGGTTTTGGGAGAACTTCTTGTAGGTCTTGCATCGGTTGATCTATGCATGACAGAGGAACAAATAGCAGAGCATGTTGAGCTTATCAAAAGTGCGGGCAACTATGCTAACAGTCCTTACGTTCTGAGTGTTGATGAGATGTATGACATATACAGGAAGCATTTTGCGGCGAAACGAAAGAGAGGCAACTGTTAAAATGTTTGAAGAATTAAGAAAAAAGGCATATGAAGCGAATATTGCTCTTTACAGGAGTGGGTTAGTTTCATTCGACAGCGAAAACGTATCTGTCATTGACAATGAAAGGGCGCATATTGCGCTCAAGCCTGCAAACATTTCCTTTGAAGAGCTTACCGAGCAGGACATGCTTGTATATGATATTGACGGTAATATTATTCTCGGCACCGATAATCCTTTGCCTGATGCCATTACACAACTTGAGCTTTACAGGTGTTTTGAGAGTATAAACAGCATTGTGCATACTTATTCATTATATGCAACCTCATTTGCGCAGGCGGGACGTTCCATTAAGCCTTACGGCGCGTCTCATGCGATCCTCTTCCCTGTTGCAGTGCCTTGCACTCGCAAGATGACGCACACGGAGGTAACGCAGGATTTTGAGAAGAGTCTTGCATCCATCATTATTTCTACAATCGAATCGTTAGGAGCTGACAAGCTTCGCGCGGTACTCGTTCATTCGCAATCTGTATTCGCTTGGGGTAATGATCCGATGGAAGCGGTACGCACTGCCGTTGCTCTTGAGCGTATAGCACAAATGGCTTTCAACACAGAGCTTCTTCAGGTAACCATTGGACAAAATGGCGGTGTACCGATGCCTCAGGATCTCATTGCAAGGCTAAGAGACAGAGCGAATAACTGATATTCTGACAGGAGAGCTTTGATGAGTAAAAAACGTATTACTTCACTGTGCCTTATGATCGCGTTACTTTTAACGTCTGTATTACAGCTTACTGCGTGCGGCTACGTACTGCCGGGTAATACCAATAGCGTCACCGCGGACACCAATGATAAATCTGACGATACGGAGCCTGATGCAGTTGCCCCGTCCTCGGATTTTCTGTTAACTCAGGAAGAGGTGTCGGGAGATACGTCCTTTGCGCTCTATGCGGTATACAGAAGATATGCAAGTGAGGCGCTTCTTATACCCGGATTGAAGCAATATTTAGTGCCTCAGGGAATGGATATCTGGGATGAAAAAAATCTGCTTATTATTTCCGGGTATTTTTCAGCAGACAGTGTAATCGACTCTTCAGTTCTGATGGCAATAGATCTTGCAAGCGGAAATTATGTGGGTGAATATTACATAAAAAATGCTGACGGAACTAAAAACAAGAGTCACGTTGGCGGTATTGCAATAACAGAAAAAGATCTGTTTATTTCGAGCGGAAACAAGCTGCACAGGATACCGCTTTCTGCGTTAGAGGATGCCAAAGACCATGGAGATGTAACAATTATTGAAAGCATTTCCGTTCCATGCAACGCTTCGTTCTGCAATTATTCGGGCGGCGTATTATGGGTTGGAGATTTCTTTCTGAAGGAATCATATCCTACGGATGAATACCGTCACTTGATAAACCGTGACGGTGAGCAATATTATGCGTGGTGCGTAGGGTACAAGGTAGATTCATCCTCAAAAAACGGATTAGCTTTTGACTTGCCGACAAATGACGGATTTGCGACACCCGATTATGTTTTGTCGATTCAGGAAAAAATCCAGGGATTTACCGTATTATCGGACAAGCGTATAGTATTGAGTCAATCGTACGGGCGAGGCAACAATTCAAGGCTATATTTCTACGAAAATGTCTTAGACACTGATGCGCATACCACCGTTGAGTTAAACGGGCGTGATATTCCGGTATGGTTTTTGGACGGTAAATGTGAAAAAGACATAATTATTGCGCCCCCGATGGCGGAGGGAATCTGTGAAAAAGATGGAAATCTTTACGTCCTATATGAGTCAGGAGCGGACAAGTACCGTAACAATGGAGGCAAGTACCCTACGGATCACGTTTGGGTGATTAGCGCACCGGATTAAGATTTTTGATAAATATTAAATAGTATTAATGTAATATGCCCCCAAAAAGTCAGATGCTTTTTGGGGGCAACCTTTATGTAAAAGAACGATGTATGACAGAGAAGATTCAATTAATGCGAATTATATTTGTGCACGTCTGTATTGAGAGGGTGATACGCCGAACTCTTTCTTGAACATGTGGTTAAAATTTGACAAGGATGAAAAACCGCATTCCGCGCAAATCTCAATAATGTGCTTTTTAGTAGTAATGAGGAGTAGCTTCGCATGATTCAATCTGAGCTGCATCAGAAAATCAACATATTTTTTCCCCGTAATTTCATGAAAGTGCTTACTGAAATAGCTGGCAGAATATCCGCTTATTCTTGCCATATCTCCAAGTGACGGCGCTTCATTGAAATGAAGGAAAAGGTATCTCATGCACTTATAGATGGGATCGATTGTCCCCAAATCCTCTCCGCCATCCTTACCGTCCAAATCTGCATGTCTTAACAAGAAAATCAAGAGGCATTCAAGCAGATTCTTCTTATCCAAGTCGGAATATACATCCTCCACAGGTTCTTCAAGCATTGAAACGATAAACAATACTTTATTCAGATCGTCATCATTCAGCTCAAAAACATTATTTGAACTACGGTTAATAAGCGAGTTCAACAGACGCTTCGATACAGTATTGTTATCAAATTCAATGTTAAGCAGTTCAAGATCATCAGGTATTATCAAGCAGTGAAAATCCGCAGGCGACAAAAAATAAGCGCTACCTTTTTTTAGCGGATACATACATCCATTAAGATTGTGATATCCGCCGCCGCATAATATAATTTCAATCTCATAGTAGGCGTGCATATGCATCCTTGTGTTTTTATTTATAACTTTCCTTCTTACAGATATTCCATGGGTATCATCCGACCACTTTTTGGAAAAAACGGGAGTAGGTGAAGAGTCCATATACACGACCTCCTTTTTAGGTTTTTATATATTATACTACATTGTTGTTATTTTTTCAAGTGTTTTCACTTAAATGCAAAAAATGTGCAATATTACCACAAAAAAGAACAAGATATTTTTCAAATCCTGTGATATTATTAAAATACATATGTATCATATATGAAATGCACGTTGTGAAAAGCAACGGTATAATTAAATAAGGAGAAGAAAAAATGAGTCAAAAAAAGAAGATTTACTTTATTGGTAATGCGCATTTGGATCCCGTATGGATGTGGCGTTGGCAAGAGGGGTCCGCAGAGGCAAAGGCAACAATACGCAGTGCTCTTGACCGAATGAATGAGTACCCCGAATTCAAATTTGTATGCTCAGCTTCTGCGATTTTTGAATGGATAGAAGAATTTGATCCGACAATGTTTGAAGAGATAAAGAAACGTGTTACAGAGGGTAGATTCATTCTCGTAGGCGGATGGTATATACAACCTGACTGCAATAATCCGTCAGGAGAGAGCTTCGCAAGACACAGTCTTTACGCACAGAGGTATTTTAAGAATCAATTTGGAAAAACGGCAACTATTGGGTACAACGTTGACTCCTTTGGTCACAACGGTATGCTTCCTCAAATACTAAAAAAATCCGGTATGGACAAATATGTATTTATGCGTCCGGGGTTAAATGAAAAGGACATGCCAAGCGAGCTTTTTAAATGGCAATCTCCCGATGGCTCGCAAGTTCTTGCCTGGAGGATAGTAGCAGGATATACGGGAAATGTAAAAAACATAGATGAGTTGGAAACAAAATTTTCCAAGGCGATCAACCTTTCACGAAACGACACTGATGCTATAATGCTATTCTATGGAGTTGGTAATCACGGTGGTGGACCTACAAAGACCAATATAAATACCGTACTTGAATTCCGCGCAAAATATCCCGACAAGGAGATAATCTTTTCCGATCTGGATGATTTTTTCCAATACGTTATGCCTATGTCTGACAGTTTCCCAGTCCATAATGATGACTTACAGCATCACGCAAGTGGGTGCTACTCTGCTGTATCGTTTATAAAAAATGCTATACGCAGAGGTGAGAATGCATTGTATGCTGCAGAGGTATACGCATTTATGGGAAATAAGATTCTCGGCAGAAGCTTTGATTCCAAGGCGTTTGAGGCGGCTTGGAAGAACGTACTGTTCTGTCACTTCCATGATATAATGGGAGGGTGCTCCATAAAGGATGCTTATACAGACGCAGGCTATATGATAGGTGAGACTATGTCATTTGCAATGAAAACCGAGAACAATGCGCTCCAGAGCATTTCCTGGGCGATTGACACTGCCGATCCACAAAAAGGTCTACCTATTGTTATATTCAATCCCCATGGATTTGATGTTGAGGATATGGTTACTATAAACAAGCAGGTTGCAAGAATATGTGACGAGGATGACAACGATGTAGAGATACAGCTTGTTCGTTCTCAGACCTTTAGCTGCAAGAAGCGTTCTGACACGGCATTTGTCGCAAAGGTTCCCGCTATGGGCTATGCAACCTATTATATAAAGCCTGCCCTTCCCGTAGACGAATCTACTACCGTAAATATGGAAGATGCGCCTGTTGAAGAGCCTGTTCTTCATATTGACGGTATGATTATGGAAAACGATATCTTCCGTATAGAGTTTGAGAAGCACACGGGATATATAAAATCAATATTTGATAAGACCACCGAAACCGAGCTTATAGACGGCTTTGGTGCAGTTCCCACCGTTTACGACGAATATAAGCATGATACTTGGTCTCATGCGCTTAATTTCTTTGACCGTGAGATAGCGAAATTTGCGGACGCAGAGTTCAAGATAGTGGAAACGGGGCCTATCCGCGTTACTATGAAAGTAGTAAACCGCTACAATAACTCTACGCTTACACAATACATAAGCCTTCGTAAGGGCTCAAAGACAATAGACGTAAGGGCAAATGTTGATTGGCACGAAAGGCATAAAATGCTCAAGCTTGCATATAGCACCACGATTACGGATTCCAAAGCATACTATGAGATTCCATTCGGGGTTATCAGCCGTCCCACCGACGGTGAAGAAGAGCCCGGACTTGGATTTATCGCGCTCAGAAATGAGGAACGCGGCTTGGCTATCCTGAACAATAATAAATACAGTTTCTCTGTAACGGGCAATGTAATGAATCTCACCGTAGTCCGTAGTCCGCTATTTGGAGATCATGGACGTGGCCGTGATGACGAATGTGAATTTACCGATCAAGGAAGCCACGATTTTGCATATTCTATTATGCCTATCCGCAATAATGGCTGGAGCGAGGTTGCAAAGGAAGCAAGAAAGCTCAATCTTCCTATGACAAACATCATGGAAAACAATCATAAAGGTACTCTTAGTCATACCTTCAAGGGATTTGAATGCTCCGCAGAAAACATAATCGTTACAGCAATCAAGGCATCCGAGGATGGTAAGGGTATGGTTATAAGAGCCTACGAAACAGATGGAGTTGATACCAATGCTGTAATATCGGGCGCGCTCCTCCCTGCCGAGCTCGAGGCTCATTTTGGGGCATATAGCGTAAACACCTATTATTACTCTTATGAAACAAATGAATGGAAGGAAGTTCTCATAACCGAGTACGACATATGATATGAAAATTGGAATAGATATCGGCGGTACAAAATGTGCCGTTGTCCTTGGCGACAACACTCATATTGAAAAGAAAATTAAATTTGCGACCACTACCTGTGAGGAAACTCTGGAAAAAATTTTTAATGCAGTATCGGAAATAGGTGTAGGAGATGCTATCGGGGTATCATGCGGAGGCCCTCTTGACGAGGCAAGAGGGATAATACTATCCCCACCTAACCTTATCGGTTGGGACAACGTACACATAACCGAAATGCTTAGCGACAGATTTGGTGTTCCCGCATACCTATGTAACGATGCCAATGCTTGTGCCTTGGCGGAATGGAAGTATGGAGCGGGCAGAGGGGCAAGGAATATGATATTTCTTACCTTCGGTACGGGATTTGGTGCAGGTCTCATACTGGACGGACATCTCTACAGCGGTACGAGCGGCATGGCGGGCGAAATAGGACACATAAGACTATCTGATTACGGTCCTGTAGGGTATGGAAAGCGAGGTTCGATCGAGGGCTTTTGCAGCGGCGGCGGTATTGCTCAAATTGGAAAAATGCTTGCGCTTGAAAAGCTTCAAAGCGGTTTAACGCTTCCATATTGTAAAGGCATTTCAGAACTTGATCAAATAAACGCAAAAATACTTGCCGACTACGCGGAACTTGGTGAGGAGGTAGGGTTAAAAGCGTATGAAATATGCGGAGAAATGCTTGGCCAGAGCATTTCAATGCTAATCGATCTGCTTAATCCCGAAGTGATCGTAATTGGAAGTATATTTACTCGCTCAGAAAAGCTTATACGACCTCATATGGAAAGAATACTGAGTAATGAAACGCTCATCTCGTCTCGATCCGTGTGTCGCATTCTGCCTGCGGCGCTTGGTGAGAGCATAGGTGATTTTGCCGCGCTTGCGGTTGCGTTTGAAGGAGGTGAACAAAGTGCTTAACGAACTTATGACACGATACCCCCAACTCAAGGTTTGTGAGGAATCGATACTGACAGCTGAAAAAATGATGCTTGATACCTATCTCAAGGGAGGAAAAATACTCGTTTGCGGAAACGGCGGATCAGCGGCCGACGCAGACCACATAGTAGGTGAGCTTATGAAGGGTTTTTTACTGAGAAGAAAAATGTCCCCACTGACAGCCAAAAAATTTGAAGCTGCACTTGGCAGTGATGCAGAGGAATTTATTAAAAAGCTTCAATGTGGAATTCCCGCAATTTCGCTCCCCGCGCAGAGCGCGGTACTATCCGCTTATGCAAATGATGTGGATGCCGAGCTTATGTATTCTCAGCTCGTTTTTGGATACGCGATGGATGAGGATATGCTGATAGCCATCTCTACCTCAGGAAATTCGAAAAATGTTTTTGCCGCTGCAAAAGTGGCAAAGGCAATTGGAATAAAGACGTTAGCTCTTACGGGCGGGGCGGACAGTAAGCTTTCTGCACTATGCGACTGTACAGTTAAGGTTCCGGAAAGCGAAACATTTAAAATTCAAGAGCTTCATCTGCCGGTGTATCATTATCTTTGTGCATCTGTCGAGCGCACGCTATTCAATACGCGAGATGACAATCAGTAAAGAGGTCAAAAGTTCTTGTCTTTGATTATTATCTCACTTATAATTCTTCAGATTCCTGCGATACACGGTTGCAGAGCAGCAAACAACCCCTTCGATTTACATACATAACGATTGAGATTGTGAGAAGCCGGGAATCTGACGAGTATGAGCAATAAATGGGCTGTCTCATTTGCGTGAGACAGCCCGTTAATCTTTATTTTATATAGTTACTGTTTGCATCCTTCCCCGTTTTGGCTTTGTAGTCCTCGAGGGAGGTAAAGCTTTCACCACCGAAGTGGATAAGAAGTCTTGAATTTGGGGTATATACGTTATTATCAAGTTC
Organism: Clostridia bacterium; assembly: GCA_017504205.1. Lineage (GTDB taxonomy): Bacteria > Bacillota > Clostridia > Oscillospirales > CAG-272 > HGM12650. The sequence goes on from JAFVRO010000014.1 coordinate 83,632, forward strand.
GATACGAGCCTCGGCATCGGGCGAAATGATTGAATAAATGGCGGCTCCCACGGGAGCAGGTCCAAAGACGTTATTTTTTATTTCAACGTAGCTTTCCGCATCTGCTTTTTCTATACGCCAAAGGAAGATATGATGCCCCATGGGCTGAGGCCAAATCTCGCTACTGCGCGGGTCTCCCTCCCCGAGCATCGCAAATCCGCATCCTGCGTTCAGACATACGTTATTAGTAAAGCAGGAATTGATCGGAAGCTTATCTCTGTATTCAAACGCTGCCATTCCGTAGGTATCGAAAACGTTATTTCGGCAAATAAAATTGCGCGCGGTTACAGTTTGGTCACCCGGACCCTGATGAGTTACGCAAGAATCATAGATGTTTTTGAACATACATCCTTCAACGGTTACGTTATCACCGTGTGTCCAGAGTTCTACGCCGTTACCGAATCGTATGCGCAGCTCTTTGCTCCAGACGCAACCACCGATATTCACAAAATCGCAATTCTGCACGGTAATATTTTCACCACGGCCTGCAAGTCCATGAACGCCACTATTCATAAATTTAAGGTCTTTAAACGTAGTGTGCGATCTGAGTATACCAAGATTCCTTGTGAAAAAACTAATTCCCTCAATATGAGAATAAACAACGGCAGGATTACCAATTGAGTATAAAAGAACTGTCTGCGAGGTTTTAACGTGTGATGAGGGTTTTTCGCCGTAACGTGAATCCCAGAAGTCGCCTTGGGAGACAAGATCCTCCGTTGTCCATCTTAACGTTGCAAAAGACTCGACGCCGTCCTTTGTAAACACAAAATTTCCGACGTTACCATCAATTTTTTTGGCACATTCCCAGACATTTGGCGTTTCAGTTTCAATCCAATCAGCAACATCGCTAAGATCTGCCGATCCGCAAAACGTGGGCTTTTCACCTTCCCCGTAGGCTCCGTACGTTATTCCCTCCTTTGTCTCGAGGTTTGAGCGATAGAATGAGCCGCGCTTAAACAAAACGGTATCACCGCGACTAAGGGTTGAAATATTTGAAATGGAATCAAGCGGTGTGTTTTCGGAACAACCGTCGTTTGTTGTCAGTCCGTTAATGTTATCAATATAATAAGTCACTGTTTTTCTCCTTATTCATTTTTTGATAACGCTTGTCTTTATCGCTTCAGTAACTCCACGGCATTTTTGTAACAGACACGGTCTGTAAGAATATTCAATGCCTCAAGAAGCGCATTAGCGGTCATTCCGCAAGGGAGGTCAAACTGTACGGCAAGGCTATCGCGTAGCTCGGTACTGTTTTTACCGCCGCTGAGTCCGTCGTTAAAGAAATCGGTTTTTGTTATGGGATCGTCTGAGCTTTTCAGAGGTGCATCCTCCGAATATGGTTTGAGCAAAGAGACAAGCACCTCCGCCTTCATTCCCTCTACCCCAAGAGTGCCCTCGGCGGATGGTGCAGATTTACGCTTTTCCTTCCCTTTGATTTGGGGTATATACAGTGATATGATCCTATCTTTTGGGATAAATGATTTTATATGTGAGCGGATCATCGCTCCTGCTTTATCGCTGTCCGTCAAGATTATCAATGGGCGCTCACGCGTAAGGGCTTTTATAAGGGCTTTCTTTTCCGTGCTTTTGAAAACGCCGAATCCGTTGGTTGTAATGACGGTGGCGTTTGCAATACCGAGTATTGCGGCGCGGTCATATTTTCCTTCTACGAGAATAGGATATGAGATATTCAGCTTTTCGTTAGTCATGTTTAATGTCCTTTCCCATAGAGTTACAAGATAAAAAATATTATTATCACCAATGCAAGCACAATACGATATATGCCAAACACGGTAAGCTTACGTGTTCTTACGAAATCCATAAGGAAGTGTATGGTTATCAATGAAACTGCGAATGCAGTTATTGCGCTCACTGTCAAGGCTATAATCTGCTCCGCAGTCAAAGCTATTCCGCATTTTTGAATAAAGCGCGTCGCCTTAAGCAGAGACGCGCCTATCATTGTTGGAATAGCAAGAAAAAATGAAAACTCTGCGGATGTACTACGATCAAGTCCAAGCAACAAGCCACCAAGGATTGTTGAGCCTGAGCGTGAGGTACCCGGAATGCAGGAAAGGGCTTGAAAAAAACCGATTGCGGCAGCATGGGGTACAGTAATCTCTGAACTTTGCTTGAGTTGCCTTCTCTTCTCCACGAAGATAAACGCACTGCCGTAGATAATCAGGGTTATTGCGACAGTGGAAACGTTCATAAGGTGTGCCGAAATAAATTCATCAAGTTTCAGTGCGATTATCACGAGTGGTATTTCTGCAACAGCGACCTTGAGCCAAAGAAAGAGGGTGTTCTTTTTTTCTTCCAATGACTTCTTCCTTGAGAATGGATTCAGTTTATAAAAGAAAGTTACTGCAACGGCGAGAATTGATCCGAGTTGTATAAAAACAAAAAACAGTTCCTTGAATGCCTCAGTTTCTCCCGGCAGTGGAAAACCCAACAACGCATCCATGAGCAGCATATGGCCCGTTGAGCTGATTGGTAGCCATTCGGTTATCCCTTGGACGATGCCATAGAGGATAGATATCAGTATTATTTTTAAAATTTGCATATTATGTAAAGCAGGCAGCAGGACTTTAGCGTATTGCTAATAGTGAACACTAATATACTTCAGTGTTTTTTACCGTCCGGTCTTTATCAATGGACTATTTATAATATAATACTGAATTGCAGAAAAAATTCGTATCGGCAGATATTTTTTGTTTTTAACCTACGATGTACTCAAGTCTTTCAAGCAGAGATATGAAATCCGCATCCTCGATGAGGAAGGCATAGCGCTTATGTCCGAGCTTATAGAGCAACTCTTCAGCAAGATAATACACGTCGGTTGTTTCGGTTTTATCGATAGTATCGAATACTCCGTACTCACGCCTGATCAATGACGGTGATACGGTTGGTGTATCGAGCAATTTTTCAAGTATTGTAACGCTTGCGTCGAGTTCCTTGATAGTATTCGCGGTATCACCAAGCTCGGCATATATTACAGAAGCATAGCGATGAACGTCGCACATAAGCTCCGTACCTCTATCTGCCTCATTTTCAAGCAGTGCACCGTATATTCCGACTATTTTATTGAGTAATACTATTTTTTCCTCGGCGGAATATGCATCGCAAAATGCCAATGCGCGAAGTCTCTGGCAGAGTGCATCAGTATAGGTTATTATATTATCCTTTATAAGGTCAATCTTTTCGTTATCTCGGCACAGAGCGATCCTGATCTTATCAGCAGTGATACATGACGAGGGGAAGCGATTCACCACTGCAAGAGCTTTATCGGTCTCGCCGCGGGATGAGTATATCGCGCTGAGTATCTCGATGGTTGAGTATCTGTAATTATCCACGGTGCAATTATCAAGTATCTCCTCGCAGAGCTTCACTGCTTCGTCGAGGAAAGTGGGTTCAAGCTCGGCATGATATGCGGCGTAGGTGGTATAGAGTTTTTGGACAAGCTCGGACTTCATCAACCAATTATTTGGATATTTTGCCACGCCGTTTCTAAGAAGTGAGAGACTTTTTTCGTTTTTATCCTGTGCGCTCTCAAGGTCGGCTGACTTCTGTATTATAATCTCTATTGCGGCATTCACATCAGTGTTATCGAGTCCGAAAAGGAGATCTGTGGTTACCTCGAAAAGATTTGCTATGATGGGAATCAGATGCAGGTCGGGCATTGCAAGCCCATTTTCCCAACGCGAAACTGCCTGCGGAGAGATATTGAGGTAATCTGCAAGCTTTTCCTGGGTCATGTTTTGCTCTCTTCTGAGACGCTTAATTGTTTTTCCAATATTCATTTTTGACCTCCGTTAAAACTGTAATTAGCGGTTGGTATCGGTTATGTGTCTTTGTTGGTATCGTTTTTGGGCGCGCGAGGAAGCTTTTCCATACGGGCACTTGGAAGTGTAGTTCTTTCCCTCTTTTCCTTGCCCGTTTTTTTGAAAAACGGTGCGCGTTTGGGTGACTCTTGGGAAGGAGCAGAAGTAGGTGTCGATGTCATTCGCTCCGGCCTAACACTTGTGGGCGATTCGGGGACTTCGTCATTTAGCTTTTGTGGCTCCGTCGAAGTCGTTGAGGTCACTTGATTCTGTGGTACATCGCCGGAAGTTTCGGCATCATTTTTAATCGGTTCTGATGCTGTAGAAGCTTCCTGAGATTCGGTGATCTCTGAAGATTTTGCAACATTACGGGGGGTATCAATAGGTTTTACTTCGGGAGCTTCCGCTTTTGGCACATCCTTTTGAGAATCAGGCTCTTGGGGTGTTTTTTTGGCGAATATTGAAAATATGCTCCTCTTTTTTCCAAGTATATCGGGCGCTACTGCTTCCATTAGTGTATAAAGTTGTGGAAATCCTTCAGTGATCTGCATAGCGCATTTTTTAACCAGTTTACGGCTCTTAGGTGCGTTTTCCTTTACAAAGGACTCAAAGAAGCGAAGAGTCAGTGATGATTCACCGCTTTTGTAGAGCAAATTCACGAGGGAGGCGTTGACGTCGAGCGTTTTACACATTTTGCAGAAATCGACAGCTGCCTTGAAGGTAAGCTCGGCAAGCATTACGTTGTCTACCTTGATCTCATTAGCCGGAACCGTCTTATTCTTCTTTCTGAGTTCTGCCTGCTTATTTGCGACGTAGAGTGTACGCAGCTTTGCCATACACTTTCCATAGACTTCACCAAAGGATTGATTATTGGATGAGTCCAGAATGAATGGGATAGCTAATGCGGTGTAATACTCAAGCGCGATCTCAGGGGTTATGGGCTTTAAAAATTTAGCGTCCTCGGAATAAAGCTTACCGAAATAATACTCAAGTAATTCAGCGGCATCAAGTGTCATACAAGGTGATTTTGCCAAGCTTATCAGCTGCTTTACTGCGCCCTGAACGTTATGGTTTCTCATTTGTTTATACAAATTATCCGCCATAACGATCGTGGGGAATTCTTGAGCTGACGCATAGTCTGCGTTCGAGGTTATATATTCGGTAACGTACGGCAGGCAATCCTCACGAATCTGATATTTGAATGTCTCGGCGAGTTTTGAGGTTATGATAGGCTTAATTGCGGTCTGATAAAGTTCTGAATACAACTTACTTGCAAGAGGCGAGTTGATTTGTGTTAATGCAGAGCGCATCTCTTGGTCAAGAGCGATAAAATCAAACAGATTACGCTTTTTGCGGTTAGCCTCTACAAGTTTAAAGAGACCGTTTTCAAGTGCAGATATGACCTCATCGGGCATTTCCGCGTAATTGCCGCACAAAACAGCGATGGAATCAACCACTCCGTCAAGGCTTTTACCGAGTAACATATTACCGAGGAAGTATTCAAACACCTTGACGTTTTTAAGGTCAATAATTATTACTGCAAGCAGTTGTGCAGACATTGGGCGCAGGTTATACGGATCGCTGAAGATGAGATCTATAAGTTTTCTGTCTCCTGAGGCAAATGTTTTTTCGATACGGAGGAAGATGCTTCTGACTATGGATCTCTGCACCTTTGGTTCTTCGTCGGTTATATGTTCTTCGAAGAAATTTATAATTTTCTGTGAGAGCTTATCTGCCTCGGGAAGCTCCTCAAGCATAGCCCCTCTGACTATTGAGCGAAGGCCTGCGGGAAGCCCTGCGTAGTGGTTATTGAGGAAGGTGATGATCTGATCCTGTATCTGCTCACTTCTTATGGAGGCCATAAGCTTTTTGATGATATTTTCTTTTACATCGTCATCTTCGTTCTCGAAGTCTTCGTCGAAAAAGTTAAGTAGCTGAGATTGGAGAAACTGACCGTAGAAAACGCGGGTAAGGTTTTCCATAATCACGAGCTTTGCTTCTTTGGTTTCGGTTATATAATTTTTGCGTATGAACTGAAATAGCTTTTCGCGCATAATGTCGGTATGGATAAGTGTAAGAACGGGCTCCATCATTACCGCGCGGCATTCTTTTGTATCCGAGGGATAAAGCTTTTGAAGTTTTCCAAATACGTTGGGTGGGATAGCTCTCTTTTCGGATGAATATCTTGAGAGCGCAGCAAGCACGCAACATCTTTCGTCGGTTGCAAGGTATTGCTTAAATCTCTCATATGCGCATAGCAGGTTATAAATTGCGTCATCATTTGGAAGCACACCTGCGTCGTTATCTTCGGCATTTGTAATTTTATTGAAAAGCAGAATGATACTGCTCATATTTTCAAACTTATAATCTTGAGTTTTTGGCATCATGCGGCAAGCAAATTCGATAAAATTCGTGCGTTTTTGAGCATTCTCAAGCAAACTGTAAAGAAATTCAACGTCATGTTTATACTTTTTATATGTTGAATCCTCTTCCTTCACACCTATAACGGTATTATTCTTAAAATTGAATATGAAAGCGTTACTTTTATTGATCAGGGGGAGTTGTTGGTCAATACCGTATACGAATTTCACATTAAAGAAGGTCATATTCGATTTACGCACAGATGCTGAAAATGAAATTATTGAAACCCTTCTTCTGATATGATGAGGAAATACGGAGAGTATTTTATTAAGGAGTTCGATGGACTTTTGGGAGTATGATTCGATACTTGCATCAATATCTATATATATTGATTTTGAGCCCTTACCTGAAGTTGTTACAAGGAGGGCGTAAATCAGACCATGGAGCAGACGTGAGTCATATTCTTCAGTCAATGTGCTTACGTCGCCGACGGACTCCGGAATATAATTAAGTTGGGGATAATCGACGGATGGTGCATCGCTATTAACTGAAATGTGGGTGACGTCATCAAAGCCACAGGCGAAATTGGATGGAGAAAAAAGTGAAAAATCGGATGAGGTGATAAGGGATTCTGTCTCCTCTTCGGAGAGGACGAGTGAATGCGCAAAATGGCCGTGCGCCTCGCCAGTAAAATCCTCGGACAAAAAGCTCACGCAGGACTGTATAAGCTCGCCTGTCTTTTTTGAAAAGTAAGACATATACACCGGTGGCATTCTATCATCCAGAATCAACTGCTTTTCTGCGTCGGTATATTTATAATTTTTGTTATATTCGCAAAGCTTAAGGATATTTTCTTTAATGTACAGTTCATTGATGCCGCTACTTACCGCGAAGGTGTCATAGCTCAATTCCTTTTTATACAAGCTCAGCTTTGCGGGGACCTTTGCATACAGATGTTGTTTTGCCATTTTTGTTTTCCTTTTCAATATTATCAAATCATCCGAATGATTCAGACGGATTGTCAACCATTCGGATGATTCTTTTAGGGTATAGGATCTGATTATTTAATAATCGCTCCGATGATCATATCAAGAATGGGATAGAAGGTAATGAGTGAGAGCAGGAATACGATAATTTTTCCTGCAATCTTACCACCGAACTTATTGGATCTGGAGATGCTCTTTTTATCGAAGCTTTCAATAGCATCTGCCAATGCATCGATATCACCGAGGGAGTCGCTGCCTGCATCCATATTGGTGATATTATTCATGAAGTAAGAAAGATGCTCAAAATCAGTTTCATAGAAGGTTTCAACATCTTCAAAGCCTTCAATGCTGAAGCATGCTTCAGGGAGAGACTGTGTAGGCTCAAGCTGAGAGGCACTGCTATTAGCATAGAGAAGCACCTTAGTCATATTATCGCAGAAGCTTTCAACGATCTTATCGCCGTTTGCTTCAATGATATCAAGGTTATTTTCCAGTGTCTGGCAGTTTGCAAGTATCTTTTTGATACCTGAAATGAGCTTGATCTCTTTTACGATCTTACCTATGCTTATAAATGAGACCAGAAGTCCGACAATTATACCGATAGCGTTAGGAACGTATCTGAGGAGGAGGGGGAGATCACCCAAAGAGGATATGAGCGACGCGAGTCTGTTATCGGTAAAGAAGGTTACTAAACCGATAATGGAAAGTATGAAGGTAATTCCCCAGAGTATGATATAGGTAACGAGTTTGGGCATGCACCTGCTAACGCTATCTGTATCAACATTGAGTTCGTCCTTCTTTTCCTGAACGCGCTCACGGATAGCATTGACGTTGGACTGCTGCATTTTGAAGTTATGGCAGATCTTAGCCTTCTGCTGTGCGAGATACTCCTCGAACAGTTCAGCTATTCTCTTTTCCTCATCGTATTCGTCCTCAAAGAAATCTACGATAAATCCGATTGGAACGTATTTATCCTTAGTATTCGGGAACTTGAGGAAAACATATCTCATATTTGCGGTACTGACCCTAATGCTTACATTTTTACCGCCCATGAGCATCTTTTCAAGCCAATCTATGTTCATGCACTGATAGATGCGCTCATACTGATCGCTATCTATATGGTTGGATGAGAAGATGGTTTCGATATCCTTTTTGCAACGCTCTGCCTCGGGCGTGCTGATATTCATCATAATGTTCTTAAAATCGACTATATGATCCTTAACCCATTCCATGGCTTGTTCCATGATATAGTTGGTGGATCTACGGTCTGTTTTCCATTGACATTCAAACATAATGTTATTCACCTTTCTGTTAACCTTTTAACGCGTATCAAAGACACTTTAAATCAAGGTTATAGTTTATTTTTTAGAGTTCTTGAGTTTAGCAAACCTTTGGCACGCATAGCTTTCGTCCTTACACTGACGGCGCTTAAGCTCCAGTGCGCTGATCGCTTTCGAATGGATGCAGCTTGTATCACCGAGTACCAGGTCGATCACGTTCAAAACAACGAATACATCGGAGCAATCAGCGGTATTACCTTCAAGGATTGAGATAATATTATCGGCTATTGCCTCGAGTGTTGGCTTTATACCCACGGCGAGCGGGATATAGAGGCTTCCATTATTATAAAGATCATTCTGCGCTTTAAAGAGCTCAACAAGAATATTATAAGTCTTGGCAGGCTTTTGGTCAATTTCGATGTATGAAACGGACGATTTAATGATTCTGAGAAGAGCATTCCGGTATGCAGAATTTACGTTTACGTTATTTGCGGCAAGAGGTGCGGTATGCATTGCTCTATAATACTCGTTATAAATTTCAAGGGCGTCGATCACATTTTCGCAGTTATAACTGAGCTTTTTGAGGGTATCAAGAGTTACAATTTCACTGTCGCCGCCGGAATGGCTACCGATCCACTCATCGAGTGCTTCAAGAGATACAGGATAACCGTTCAAGCACTCAACACCGTCCTCTGCCCAAAGGGTCATGAGTCTCTGAAGGAGCTGAACGATGGTCTGTTGTCTTGTGGCGAGCTTCTGAACAACCTCGTAATTGAATACGGTTTCATTTGCGATCACGAGATCGCTTGGAATATTTACGTCGCGGAAGCCTGCGAAAAGGTTAGTCCACAGATATTCGGAAACGCTATCAAGCTGTGAGTAATAATCCGCTTTCATTTGCTCGAACTGAGCTTGAATGGTTGCGTTAAGCTCGGCAGCCTCTTGATTTCTTTGGGCTTCGTTCTCTTGATTCTCGCGCTCCATGCGAGCCTGGCTCTCGGTGGTGATCCTTGTTCTTTCGGTTTCCTGACTGTAAACGAACTCGGTTCTCTTTTCCTCTTCCTGACGTGCGAAGTCCTCCTCACGATCTCTCTGCGCCTGAATCTCATCGAAGAGAGCGATTTCTGCGCGAAGCTTTTCTCTGAGGCTGATAATTACGTTCTCAAAGAGCGGAATAGTGGCAAGCCACGTTGCCTCTGTTCTTCTGTTGGGGTAAATCGCGTTTCGCTCATAATCGTATCCGTCGAGCAGTGAGTCGCAGGTGGAGATAAGATTTTCGGCACGTTGACGCTCATCATAATTCTGAATGGCGCTTACAAAGGAAAGGGTACGCTGAGCGATCTGGTCAGATGCGCTTGCCACCCAAGAGGCTACAGTATCCTGACCGTAAATGAGCACAGCCTTATCAAAGGGGGCAACATTATCCGTGTTATATACATATATTTTCACGGTATTAACGTCAAGTGCGCTCGTTACATCCTCAAGGGTTGTACAGGAATAGAAACGGTTTTCGAGATCCCTGCACTGCATATAGTACTCTTCTCTGCGAAGGAGATCGCCCTGGTACGCGATACGGTCAAAAATTCTACTGTCAAGATAAGGATCAGCGCCTGCCTGAGTGCATCTGTCGTAATAATTATCAAAGATCATTCTTTGGATTTCTACGTACTTCAGCATTTGAGCGAGTGTCTCGTCGACTGAATCTGTCATCTGTTCAATTCTATCTCCAAATTCCGCCTGGCTTGTAAAGAAGTCGATCAAGGAGTTTATGCCCTGGTATGAGCCTTCGTTACTGCCAACGAAAAGTTGGAATTTGGTAAAGAACTGAGCAACCTCGTCATTATAGTCGCAAACGAAGTCAATAAAGTCGCGCTGGTCATAATCGAGCGATGAATACTTTGAGTTATAAGTCTGTGGATATTCCGTAGAGTTTACATCAATAACTATTCTATCGTCGTAGGGGGTTCTGGCATTGCAGTTTGCACCGGAGATGATCATCAGTGAGTATGAGCCGTACTCGTCGAAGTCATCTTCATTACATCCGACGATGCAAGAGAAGTCATTTCTTAGGGTATAGCTGAAGTACTTATAAAGATAGATCAGGAGTGCGTTTGCGTAGTCGCGGAGCATATAGTCCTCAACACCTGAGAGCACCACGAGAACGCTGTTTTTACAATAAAGTCTGGTAAGTATTTCGCGGATCTCATCCCGGTAATCCTCGAAGATACTTGTATCAGGGGTATAAGTGGGATAATAAGGTTCGGGATCGTAATTACAATAGCTTGCTGCACTTTGAGGATTGCGCTGATTTTCACTGAGCGTATCGTTATTGCAGAATTCAAGCTTAAGCATTTTTTCGAACACTTCGTCACTCAAGGCTATATCGCTTGACGGGATCCTTGTGCAGATAGAATGATAGTAATTCTGAGCTCTGCTGAAGCTACCGTGAGCGGGGGCATACATTGTTGAAATAAACGAAAGTATTCCCTTTTCAACATTCAAGCCTGTTCTGAGGGCGTAGTGGCTGTTTTTATGCTTGGTATCGCTGAATATTTTATTCTGACTTGCCTCGTCTTCGATAAGATACTGAATATCAATATCCATATCGGAGGTCTGGCTTATCGTACCGTATCCGTTACCCGTATTACCGTAAAGTAATTGATAGTATCTGTTTTCCATATTCTTACCTTTTGCTTAAAGCTTAGCCTTTCTTAAGATATGTTTTGATGCGTATAACTCGATCAGTTTTTCTTTTCAGGCGCGTTTTTAAGCATGCCGTCTCTATACAGGACGTAAAGCAAGGGGATAGCTACCATAATAGGCTGAGGATTCTTTTTCTCTTCACCGTCATCAAGTGAATCGGACTGAGCGGTGAATCCCATAGGAGCAACGGGAACATATGCGGGAGCGAACTCTGCATAGTCGTCGGAGATACTCTGGAATATATCCTGAGCGTTTGTTCCGAGGAGGAAGTCCTCCATAAGCTGCTTGAAGTACTCCCAAACAGTGTCATCCCATTCACCGGACTGTCTGCTATAGATTCTGGATTGAATCATCTTGTCATAGACCTCGGTGTTGATAGTTGAGAGAGCGTCTGCGAAGGGCTCAGCAGCGAGTTCCTTATTGCCTTCGAGGTTATATCTATCGAACTTATTAATGATAGTTACGATGGTTGAGAAGCGGTGGTTGGGCTTACCGGTAATAGCATCTACATAGTTTCTGAGGCAGGTATAGATGGTATTGGGATCGTATGCAACATTCTCCTCGTATTCGTCATCGTCGTTATCGTTACCGGGTTGAATGACCTGTTCGGGGGTAACGAAGCAGAACATATGTCTTGCGGAGAAGAGTGCAAGAGACGTGGTAAGGTTATAGTCATTGAGTTCACCGTTTTCCTTGACCATGATCTCACCGGGACCGTCAACGAACACGTAAATTGCGCTCTTAGCGGATGCGGGATCCTCACGGGTTCCCTTCTTAGTAACGAGGATGGAGGTATAGGGTACCTCTTCGAGTTTAACCTCGGTTTTAGGGCAAGCCTTACCTGCGTTGTAATACTCAAGCATCTGGGATATTACGTTATCGTCGGTATTGAGTGAGGTAAACGTAATATTCTGGAAGCTGAAGAAGGGTTTATTCAAAATTGCTCTGTTAAGTGAGCAAAGGTAGGTGGTTTTTCCTGAGTTATGTGAGCCGAAGAAAACTATCGGGATCATCTTATGATGTCCGTACTCTCTGGGGAATCGGATTCCGCAGTGACGGCAGGACTTTTTGACCTGAGCCATACCTCTGTCGGTCTTAATGTAGAGATCATCCGGTACTCCGTCTTCGCTACATGAGAGCTTGATGCTGAGCGGAATAGCGTTATTTCCGTCCGCGATGGTTGTGAGGTAATTGAGCATACCAACTACCTGTTTACCTTCGTTTTCAAAGTCGAAACGGGTATTCTTCGCGAAGCATTTTGCAAAGATCTCCTGAACGAAGGAAATGGTAACGGGATTCTTTCTGATAGCGCTGAACTTATCCTTCGCAGTTCTTGAGTTAGCGGGTGTGCTGAGAACTCCGTTAACAATGCCGATAAAGGAGCTGAACACTGCAAATGAGTCGTCCTCGTCGATAGCACCGTCAAGAATGTCACTTACTACCTCGCAAATTCTCTGCTTTTTGCTCTCGAAGCCTATCTTATTCATAATGTACTTAAGAATGATAGGAGAGGTCACGCTAAACTCGTAGAAGTTATCCTCAGAGTTAGGAATTCCGTTAGTGGAAAGAGATATCTTAACGCCATCGTAGGTTTCTCTCTCAGCGTCATCACTATTTTCGATGATAAACTGTTCGTCTACAAGGAACTTGAAAATAAAGTTCCTCTGAAAATTATTTCTTATGTTATCTTCCGTAATGAGCGGATAGATATACTCACTTATATCATACACCACGTCGCGGGCAATAAATTTTCTACCGCAGCGAGGGCAAATAATATCGTGCATAATAAACCTCCGTACTGTTTGATTTGATTGATAATTTTAATTATTGAGTGCGTTTGAGATTATTGACGCCAAGGAAACTATCTTAACGGTACCTTCCTCGACCTCTTTGTAGTAGAGATAATCAATCGGGAAGTAGAGTTCACCGCCATAATTGAATATTCTCGAATATACGTTTGAGCCTCTTTCAGTTTTCTGGAAGAATATTGGCTCTATGCCATCCGGAACCTCATGTGTGTCGGAGTCCTCGTCCTGTTTGTACGCTACGCATACGTTAACCGGACCGATCTCATCCTCGACCTTCTTTTTCTTGAAGAGCTTATCGAAAAGGCTCTGCTTGACCTCTTCCTTCTGAAGAATATATTCTCTTTCGTTCTTGTTAATAAATATGAGACGGCAGAGGTAATCCTTTCCCTCTTCGCCTTCAACAGCCTTCATGACGGAGGTGTTGTTATCATAGATCACGAAAACGAAGACCTTATCCTCGGGATCAAATCTACCGATGAGAATTGAAGTGGTTTTTTCATAATCCTTATGAATTATATGGTCATAGAAAGCAAATCTTTTGCCTTCTTCGCTACCAAGGGCGCTACTTTGAGAAATTACGGTATCCTTCATAACCGCATCAATATCACCCTCTACGCCCCATACGTTATGGTATGCTTTCTCGATAATCTTGAAAGCATATTTTTTAACGGCTTCACGGCTGAGGAGAATATCGTTGGAATCGTTTTCGCCCATGATCTCCTTAGCGTCGATGGAAACGACGAAAAGCTTATAGCTGTCATTAGAGAGGCAGGATAGAGCAAATCCGCCTTTCTGCTGAGAGATATTCATACCTTTGATCTTTGGTGCCATTATGCTTCACCTCCATCACTGCTTCTTGTCCAGATAAGGCTTTCACGGACTGTAAATTTAACCTGAACACCGCTCTCGGTATCAGTGCAGACTACGTCCTCGGTTGCGGTTGCACCGAATGCGATCTCGGAGATATTCGAAATAAAGTCCTCGGGAATGAGCGGAGGCTCGAGTTTATTGTTGGGATTCTTTTCGAAGTCGCTCCAATCAAGTGCACATCTGCGGACGTACTCGTTGCCGACGTAGATATTTTCGACGTCGATAACTGATCCAATGGAGTGAACATTATTGTTGATATCAATTTCGCGCTTAATTCTCTCGCAGAGAATGCTATTAACATTATTAGTATCACTGCCGTGTACGGACATAAGGCGTGCCAATACGTCGCTTGCTTTCTGTGAGCCTGCAAGGGTTCTTGCGGATTTCTGAATCTCGGTAATAAGAGTTGTGTAGCAGTTGAATATGGTAAGCGCCTTGCTGTTCTGCGACTCATCCACGAGTTCTTCTGCGGAGAGGGTCTCATACGCGTTAATAAGGCGTTTGATGAATACGGTATACATAAAAGCGTTTACAATAGTTTGTGCGTTATCGTTCATATAGATACCGTTATTGAACACCTGCTCAAATTCTGCGTATGCTGAGGAGTACTTCATCTTAGCATTATCCGTAATTTTTTCCTTAATACGGAATCTGATGTGCTCTCTGAGATCCTCGTCGCCGTATCCGACGAGCTCGTTACAAGCATTTTTTATATGCTGTGCGATGATATCGTCGATAAGATTGATGCAGGAATTTGCATAGAGGTTAATATAAAGCATATTACTGAGGTCATTTGCGACGATATTTCCGCCACCGACTGATACGGTACCGTGAATGGCGCTGGTAAGTACCGACGTGATCTTATCCAAATTCTCTTTATAGCCTCTTATAAGTCCTTCGTAGGTGTCTGTGATCTTATCAAGGACCTCATCAATAATTGCATCTGTGAGGGGTCTGATGTTTGAGAGCACGCTACTGAAGAGAAAGTCATTTACGAACTTCTTTCTGGGGGTATTATATTTTACTTGGTTTACCGTATACCACTGTGTGTGGTAGAAACGTGGATCCTCGTTGTCGGGGGACCATTTTCTCTGATTTGATCCATAGTACATTCCTTCAACGTTATCCTTAAGGCGTTGGAAAGAATCCTCAACGCCGCAATCACTTCTTCTGGCACAGGAGGCATACATTGATGCGATCATAACCTCGGTCAGATTTTTAATGCTTTCGACGTTATTTGAGCCTGCCATATTTGACAGTTTGTAAGCGAATATACGGTATCTTGCGTTTTCGCCACGCATATTGGCAGTCATTTTATTAAGACTCTTATAGAGATCGTTGATCATTTTGCCGAGGCGGGCGTCTGCGGCATCTACATCTCTGTCTATAAGGACAGAGATATCTATATGAAGACTTGAAAATGACTCAGCAATAAATCTTGCGTAAGTGGAGACGTTATTTATATAACCTTCGTCCTCGAGTGCCTTGCTATCCACATATAGAAAAACTCCGTTATAGAACTTAACCTCGTTCATATTGAGGGAGTTTTTAGCTACGAGCACTTTACTGATGTTCATAAAGCACTCTTCGATGTCGGAACCTGGAGCAAAATTCGGTGCAAGGTTATAGGTTTGATAATGAGAGAAAAACTTAGAAATAGTTCCCTGCACCAAGGATATGGGGGTATCGTTATATGAACGAGTGAACATATTCTTGACTATCGGAACTTTATTCCAAGAATCATGTATTACAAATATCGGAAAAACATTTTTGTCAACGTCAAAGTCATTCAAATCTATGTTAAATACCGCATTGTAAAATCTATCGATTAGCACTGTTGGCGTTCCTCCTGAATCTGATTAAATAAACATGTCAGCTACGCCGCGAAAGTGACGCAGCTGACAGTTATGGAATTTGTTAATGATTACTGGATGCTGCAGGTTGCTCGGATCGTATTGATCTCGTCCTGGCATCTTCTGTACATCTGCTCAATGAAGTCCTTGTGCTTGTTGTAGAAGCTCATTACGGAGCTGTTAACACCGGAGAGATCTGCGCAACCTACGGGCTCGATTACCTCGGAGAGGTAGCTTTCAAACTTAACGAGCTCGTCGTAGTAAGCCTGAACCTCATCTCTGTGTGTCTCGTGTCCGGGTGAGGAGGCGCATTCCTCGATGTTGTAGCCCATTTCGGAATAAAGTCCGCAAACATCGGAATTCTTAAAGAGCTGCTTAAGTGAGCACTTTGAAAGAGTCGGGATAAAGAAGTTAGTGTACCAAGTCTCGAATACGTAGCCAAGGGATACGTGCTCGTCATCGCCGAGGATGGGAGCGAGAGTGTTGAGGTACTCAGACTTAATTACGCTATAGTTGTCGGTAATCTTTGCAAGGTTGCCGTTAGTCTTGAAGAAGTTCCAGGTTTTGGTACCGTCGTCGGACTGTCTGATAGCACCGGTTGCCCTCATAGAAGCGAAGAGGTAGTGTGCTATTCTTCTATAAGCGTTATCATTTCTTGCGATGATTCTGTTAAGAACGTCCTTCTCATAGGATTCAACGATTTTTTCAACGATAGGCATCAGGTGCATTGTGCGGCGGAACATTTCGAATGCCTGTTCCTCGGGCTTTCTTGCAGCTGCGTTCTTGAACATCGGGCGGAGGTAGTGGGTCTTAACCTTGTAGTAGTTTTCAGTATCTCTGTACTCTACTCTGCGTCCTGCGTCTCCGCACTCAACTACCTTCTCTTCTGCGTATTCGTAGAAGTCGTAGGGGTTACCGTTGGTGCAAAGGAGCTCCTCGGAGATATCTGCGCTCATGAGGCCGTCAAGCTTGAGGGAGGTCAGGCGCTTCTTCTGAGATGCGTAGAGGTTATTGTAGATAAAGCTGAAGAACTCAGCAAGATCGTAACGGGCCTTTTCGTCCTGGGTATCCTTATAGATAATATGTACGTTGTACTCGGTAGGACGGGCGGGGTTAGGACGGATGATACCGTATGAGAGTGCTTTCTCGAACACCTTCTTTGCCTTTTCTCTGTATGCAACCTCATACTTATTCTTGTAGTTTACGCCGTCAACGTTAAATCGACGCCAGAAATCGGGAAGAATGAGTGCGGGGTAGTCACTGAGTCTGGGATAGGTATCCTCACCCATATCTCTGTGGATATCGTCAACGCCTGAATCGAGCTTTGCATTATAGGACATCTCATACTGCTGGAGAAGTGAGAAGTTCCAAAGAGGAAGTCCAAAGTAGGAATTGATGAGATAGAAGGAGTCATCAACGTTACTTGTTGCGCTGTTTGACTTAATATCGCCTGCAACGTCAAGGATGGACTTCTGCATTTCCTCAAATGCGTTTATACACTCAGGCAATACGAGGTAGTTATGCTCGGGGTAGTTGACCTTAAGATCAAGGATGGTCTCATCAAGTCTTGTGAACATAGGTGAGGAGTTGATCTTGAGGCGTGCGATGATCTCGGAGTAAACGCCCTGGCGATCGCCTTCAGAAACGTTAGCATATGCTTGAGAAAGATATGTAGCAATATTAGCGCCTGCAAGGCTGCCGAAGCCTTCATATGCGGACATAAAGCCTCTGAACTTTTCGATGAACTTAGGAGCAGCATTGTTATTACCGGGAGCAAGAGTCCAAGGTTCCTTACCGTCGTATGCGCTGAGATATGCATTAACCAAATCGTGAAGGAGCATCGCAACATTGCTCTCAGGATTGTTATCCTTGAACTGTTTAATCGTTGAGTTAACAACATCCTCGACGTGGTTACGAAGCCTTTCGAACTTCTCTGAGGGGAGTCTGAGAAGGTTGCTTTCGAAGCCTGAAACTTCGCTTTCAGCCTCACCGAACACTTCCTTCTTGAGTTCGACAGCATTATCCGCCATTACCTCGTTGATCTTATTGATAACCTGTACGAAGTCTCCATATCTGTACTCGAGAATTTCCTTAATTGAAGCGAAGGTTACGCCGCTATTAACGTTATCGAAAATGGATTTAAGTGTATCAATGAGTTGGATCTGTGCTTTGTGAGTAAACTCATCTATGATTGCAGACTTATAGTCATCAAGACGATCCCTAAGAGCGTTTTTCTTGAAGATTGCGTTCTTAACCTTTGACTCAATCTCGTTTGCTTCTGTAGTGTAGGGATTATCGCGCTTGAGCTCTTCGGATTTACGGTAAAGACCGTCGATGGATTCCTTGATACGGTTGATGAGCTCCTGACGTATTGCCTCGAAGCAGTAGGGACCGAAACTGGGATCTGCAAAGAACTTATCGATATTCGAAATCAGGGTATCGATCTGCGACTTAACGGAAGCGAGCAACGCCTTTTCGTCATCACCCTTGAATCTGTTGAGAACACCTGCAAGGACGCCGTCGCTTGAGGGGGTACGGAGTGCGGTGGAGCCGCTGATAACGTCAGCAACCTCGAAGCTCTGAGGAACGACCTCGCTCTCGATCGCCTGCTTATATGCGCTGAGGCGGCTTGAAATGATAGAATCGAAGGTAAGGAGTGTTATACCCTCGCTGAGAGTAAGGAGCTTATTGATAGCGTCATCGTGCTTAAGTCCCTGCTTTCTGCCGCTTGCATAATTGATAAGGCTGCCGAATACCTCGGATACAACGTATTCGTGAATGCTTACTACGGGGAGGTTGACTGAGCCTGAACCCAAGCTTACATATTTGTATACGCCGTTGAGCGGAATGTGGTTGCAGTTTCCGACCTGAGCGTTGATACCTGCATCGGTATTGATAATGAAGGAGGACATTAAGAAGCTGTCTCCGGGGTTATTTGTACCGCCGCTTGCCTTCTGAGTACCGACTACGAAGTTGATGATAGTATCTTTAACTACGTTTACGGCAACCTCCTTACTGTTAGGAATGGATGCGTGGCTTGAGGGGGTACCGCCTACGAGGAAGCAGATATCGAAGATATTCTGACCAATAAATTCCACGTTATAGGATCTGTTGTACTGTGCCTTAAACTCTGCATCGGTGATGCTTGCTGCCATGAAGTAGTCGATCTCCTTAAGAGCTGCGTAGCCGTTGGGGTGAGTCAGTTCTCTGGTGACGGTGGAAGCGATAGAGTTATAGGTGTCGGGGAGGAAAACGAATCCGTTGATCTTGAGTGCGTTCTCAGGAATATGAAGTTCCTTAT
The DNA here is from genome assembly GCA_017504205.1 of Clostridia bacterium. Classification (GTDB taxonomy): domain Bacteria; phylum Bacillota; class Clostridia; order Oscillospirales; family CAG-272; genus HGM12650. Next base: position 102,651 of record JAFVRO010000014.1, read on the forward strand.
AAGCAACGTGTCTGATAAGGTAAGGAATATCTACGCAAAGTCCACTACCTGTACCACCACCGGTACCGGTTATGAGGTAAACCTCGATCTCCTTACCGGTTCCTGCATTGGAGAGGGTGGAAAGAGCGGTTCTGAGGGCTGAGATAACTCTGTTGAAGATTGCGTTATCAAAGAGAACGAATCTACCTGAAAGACGTTTCTGGCCTGCACCGTCACCACTGAGGGTGGGGGAGAAGGTTCTTGTACTGATATTACGCATCTCAGATGTCCAAGCATCCTGTCTCTTGGGGATAACGTTACCGTCAAGCATTACTGCCTCGGTGTTCTCTGCGAGTACCTTGTAATAGCCCTGGTTACGGTATGCATTGGTATCGGTATCGAATTCCAGGAACTTGATGAAGTTCTTATTGATCTTACCGCCGAGTCTACGGTGAAGAGCGGTTTTGATCTGATAAAGAGCATCCATACCCATACCGCCAAGGCCGACGATAAGAGTAGGCTTTTGGTTAGAGGAACTGGTTGTATCGTTGTTTGATACTACTCCGCCCTCGCTGATTCGTAGTGTTTCATAGTGAAGCAATTGATCTGAATTTAACATGATTTTCCTCCATGTGTAAATAATTTATTGATATAGTTTTTAAATTTAAATTTACCTAAGTAATTATCTTGCGATTTCGATTCTGACTCTTACTGCCTTATCGGGCGCTGCGTTACACTCAACGTTAGGAATCGTTACGGATGCGCCTCTGTTCATAGAGGAGAATTTACCTGTAGAGGTTCCCTTTCTTCCTCTTGCAAATGTATTAGCTTTGTAAGAGATTGCTGAGCCGAAGAGACCTGCGCCCTTAATCTCAATGTTTTTGAGGGTGCCTGAAACGATAGCGGACTCGGCAGTTGAGAATCTGTTAGTGAGTTTAACGGTCGTGGGGGAGAAGAGTCCTCTCTTGGAGCTGATGGTTGCGAGCGCGCTTTCATGTACCTGAGCACCGACTGTGATGGTAACCTTAACGTATTTAGCAAGGGACTTAACCTTTTTGGATCTGTCCATAAGGTATACGACAGCCGCAACAATAACAACTATGACAACTATGATCGAAATCGTTACTACGGGAGATGTTTTAAACTTGGAGTTGATATCTATCTCAACGCTGGTGGTAGCGCCGTATTCGTCTTCTACGGTGACGGTTGCGGTGCCCTTATATTCTCCGCTGAGAGTGTAGCTGATCTTAAGACCGTCTACTGTGTATTTAACGTTATCTGCAACGTCTGAATCAAAGGTGATGCCTGTGATCTTAAGTGCCTTTGCGTCTGAGCTTGTGAGGTACTCGGTAAGATCAACAACGGAGTCAACCGTCTCACCCTTATTGAACTTAACCTTGATCTTGTCGGGGGCGTTGCCCTTATTAGTATTGATAGCGGTTGCTTTCGCGCTTACCTTAAGAGCGAAGGTTACTGAGGCGGTAATTGATCCGTCATTTGCATCGGCAACTGTTACGGTTACCTGACCGTCGTACGCCTGATTTGCAGTAAGAGTAAGATTGAGACCGTTTACGGATGACGTGATATTCTCTGCTGCGGGAGCGAGCTTTACGTCGGTTACTTTCATCTCTCTGCCGAAGGAGTGAGTAAGGAACTGAGCGAGGTCGATTACGTCAAACGTCTCGGGAGCATCGAGCTTGCCTTCCTTATTAATAAAGGTTTCCTTGATTATGTCGGAAGGATTGCCGTTTACGGTGATCGTGGGCTTGATCACCTTGGTGTCTATCTTGATCGTTTTGGTAAGCTCTGCGCCATGTCCGTCGCCAACGACGAGCTTGAGATTACCACTCACCTCGCCCTTTACCGTAATCGTAAGCTTGCCGTCCTCGGAAATATCTACGGAAACCAAAGAGGGGTTGGGATTTACAACGTCCTTAAGGGTTACGGTGTGGCCGTCGGAATCGCTGAATGCTTCTGAGAGGACATAGGGTTCTGTCTTGTAGGTCTCGCCGTCCCTAATCTCGCCGGTAATATCCCCGATGGTCTTATGATCGGTGATAACTGAGGTTTCAACGCCTACCTGGAAGGGGGCGTCGCTCTTGAAGTCAGGAGAATTGATATCGGTTCCGTACACATATGCGATAAACGTAAGTGTACCGATCTCATCGATCTTCATGGAGACCTTGAAATTTTCGGTGAGGAAATCGGAGTTGATCTTCTTGACGTCTGAGGTTGCGATCTTATCTCCCTGTCCGTTGCTTTGGTTGTAGTTTGCATAGCATACTACTGCAACATTTTTACCGATAAGCTCGGTGGGAGTAGTGGTAAGTTTATTGACCTTATTGATATCGCTGTAAAGATCGAAAACAAAGTTGAGGGTGTCGTTACGGCTTGCGGAGGTCTTATTGGTGATCTCGCGCATTGCGAGAGTAATGTAATTGACATAGACCTTAATGGCGGCTTCTTTACCTGATACATTGAGGGTAATTCCGCAGAGTTCGGTAAGATCAAGATTTGCAAACACCCATACGTTATAGGTATTTACAGGAAGCGCATTCTTAAGGGATATCTGATAATAATTGCTTGTGGGCTTTGCAACCACTGACTCGGTGAGGGTCTTATCCTGTGAGTCAACATACGCAAGCGAGTAATCGGAGGTAAGTGCATAAACCTCGCTATTGCTTACGCGTTTATTAGTATCGTCATTATAGATATAACCCTTGACGGTGAGGAGATCGTCGGAGTCAAGAATAAATCCATCAGCTACGGAAGATGCATAGTTCACGATCTCGGTCTGAATGCTGAGATTGTAGAAATAGTAACTCGCGTCGAAATATACGGATCCATTCGCGTCAGCGGTAAACTGTATGGTCCACTCGCCGTTCTGTATATGCGTTATGTGATACTCGGAGAATATCTTTGTGTTTGTCTCTTTGAATTCACCGAAGTTGTTTGTAACGTCGATATTATCCGGGGAGAATATTTTTATTCCGGTTACAGGCGCACCTGTGAGGGTAAGCACGAGGTGATCGGTTATCTCTTCGATAACACGGAACTTAAAGGTGTAGTTCGCGCCCTTTGTAACTTCAACCTTTTCGCTTTCGTTTGATGCGATATCAAAGAGCATCGTAAGTACCTTGACGAATACTCTCGGGATAGCGTCAGCATCGTTTGCGATGAAGGAATTAGCATCAAGCTCGCCAACGTCCACTGAAAGTTTGGAAACCATTTCGCTATTGACGGGGTTGATTCCTTTAATAGCGATAGGATAAACCGAGATGTTATTGTCAAGAATTGTATCGTAAGATTCGGTAAGCTTAGGATCGTTTTTGTCGGTTACGTTGAAGTCCGAACATACGATAACATCTTTATTTGGGGAGGAGGACTTAGAAAGGATGCTCAAAGCCTTTTCATATGCATATCTGAGCATTGCTGCTCCGCCGTTCCAGAATACGAGTGGAATACCGCTTCCGTCCTTATCGACTGTAACGCCGTTCGAGGTGGTTGATGCCTGCTCAAATTTTGAAACGACCTTTGCACATTCTGCCTCTGCGTTTGCAGACGACATATCAAGACTTTCAAAGAAGGTGGAGGTTGCACTTGAGAATGCAACGACGGAAAGGTTGATTTTTCTGCCGCCAACTGTAGCCTCTTCCCTGAAGCTGTCCAGCATATACTTCAAGCTTGCTGCAAGCACCTCTGCGCCTTTGGTAGCACTTGGACCGTTACCGCGCAGGTTTGAACCGATATCGACCAGGAGGACGACATCGTACACGTTGGAATTGTCATCGGCTTTTTCTTCTTGGGCAGATGCTACGGTCACAAGACCTGTCATGCAGGTTGTAAGCATAAGTATTGCAAGAAGAATAGACACTACTCTTTTGAACATAATTTTCTCCTAAAATTTTGTAATTATAAGCGGTTGCTGAGTTAATAAACCGTGGCGTGAGTTTTAGCGACTTACGCTCTGATTTACATACGGTCATACACTAAAGCCTGTATTTTGATGCATTTTTGATCCGCAAGCACCAATGCCTATATAAATATATAACCTAAAAAATTATATCACAGATTTAAAATATAGTCAAGTGTTTTTTTATATGCAATGTAAACTTTAATTGGATATACATGAAAATTTTGTGGGTAAATCCACAGTTGAATTTTATGTCGTTGAAATGCTTGGTCTGCAATGCAAAAACTGTGAACTAATCGTTTCGCTTTGTTACTGTTTTTGTGAATTTTTATAAGTTATTATAAGACTTGCACGGTCATTTTGCATCTGAAAAAGTCGCAAAGTTTTATGTAAATTTTTTATTAACAAGCGATTAATTGTGCTGAATTGCTTGGTAAACGCATTTGCACTGATGTCTTACAGTCGGGTTGGTAAATAAAGGAAAAAAGCGCAAAAGCTTGTGCGCTCCGTTTTTCAAGATCGGAGCGCACAAAATATGTCATATCAGTACCCTATTGCTATGCCGAAGAACAGTACGGCTACGGTTAAAGCCAGCACTATTGCTTGCAGTTTCCAGGTCCATTTCACCCATTTACTGTACGGTACGTTTGCCATAGAAAGTCCGACTATGAGAATTGGGTTTGTGGGGAGGATCACGTCGGTAAATCCGTCCGCCATGCAATATGCGAGAATTACCATTGACGGTGAAAGACCGATTGCAGTGGCTATGGGCATAACTATCGGCATTACAAGGAATATTTTCGCTGATGCCGAGGCTATGAAAATTTGGAGGATAAGTATGAGAAGATATATGAGTAAAACTGCGAAAAAGGGATTTTTGCCATCAAGCAGATCGATAACGTAATGCATGATCGTGTCAATAATACCGCTTTCGGTCATTATGAGTTTGACGGATGAGGCAAGAGCGATCATAAGCACTGCCGGAAGCATAGATGCAGCCCCCTTGAGGATACAGGTTGCCACATCACGTCGTCTTGAGCAGACTATAAGTCCCGATACAGTTCCGAACACAAGAAAGCTAACGGCAAGGATTGGTACGGAAAGCGATGAAAGTGAGCGGATAGCGGTTATGAGGATAAGCACGAGTGCCTGTACAGCAAAAAAGATCAGATAAACAGTGAACACTCTGTTTTCGTTTACCGCGACGCTTCCGGACGTGCTTTCAAGTTGCTTACGTTTTTCGTTATCGATATCATAGCTTGGAGAGAGTGACGGATCACGCTTAATTTTTCTGTAGTGTAAAAGAAGAAAAGCGCAGATAAGTCCATACGTCAGGAAGAAGAAGACTATACGCAATCCGATTCCGTCCGATATGCTTTGTCCGGAAAGATTGGATGCGATACCAACGGAAAACGGGTTAGTGGTTGCGGCAGAGAAGCCGAAGCAGGCGGCAAGCATACATGCGCCAAGTCCCATCATAGTATCCATTCCCATAGATAACATAAAGATGATAACTATAGGGAGTAGCGTAACGAGTTCCTCGAACATACCGAACAGGCTTCCGAACGCCATAAATATCAATACGGTTATGCAGATCACAAGGCGCGCCTTGTTACCGAGGCTTCTGAGAATGCGTTCTATGAAGATACGCACACCTCCGGTCTTTTCGAGAAGATTGAACACACCGCTCATAATGAGAAGAAACAGGCTTATGACTATTACATTAAGTGCATCTTCACCTGCAAAAACGCGGATCGGCGCGGTTATAACTCGCCAGACAGCAATTCCTTGAATCTGTCCGGGAGTATAGCTATCAGCTATAATATTTCCGTCTGCGTCTCGTAAAAAGGAGCCTTGAGGGATAACGTACGAAAGAACAGTGCATGCAATTATGGCGATCAGAAGAACCAGAACAACGGTTACAAACGATCGCAGTGAAATATTTGCCAACGGCTTTGAGGTCGGATTTGCTTCCTTGGTGGAGGTTTGTTTGTTCATTTATACTTCTCCGTTTTTAAAATTATTGCTTATTTGAAGCTTCAGCGAGCAGAACTGATGCCATATACCATTCCACAGCGCTACGTTTATTCTCGGGAACAAAATAGTATATTTCGTTTCCGACATATGTCTCGAAATTCTCACCCGCCCCGAAGAGTATTCTGTATGCGGACGCAAGGGGGAATTTAAGCTCTACTTCTTTACCGTCTTGTGTTCCGACGTATTTCAGTTCGGTTTTATTGAGATAACAGGTGCCGTTTCCGGTATGTCTTGTCATAGTTTTTGCGTCTGTGGAGCTTTGGCGAAGCTCGACTGTGGCGCTCAGGATGTAGCCGTCTGCATTTTCGGCTTCGACTATCTCGCGGAGTAGCTCTGACATTTGCCAATCGTACCATTCGGCAAGATTTGCAAAGGGGGATGAGCCTACAAAATTATATCTTTCGTCCATAGTGGCGATCTTACCGCAGTTTTCACAGAACACTTCCCTGCCCTTTGTGCGGAGTATATGCTTCTGACCGCAGACGGGACACTTTGAGAGTATATTTTCGAGCCCTTCTGCGATACGCGATGAACGGTATTTTACTTTCGGGTGAGACTTAAGCCACTCGAATTCATCGTAGCGGAGTCTTTCCTCGGTGCGTCTTCTTATTTCCTCAACATCAAGAGCAGCAAGTTCTTCCTTTGTAAACAGAATATCAAGTTCCGCCTCTACTAACGCACCGCGCCTCATTCCCTTACCCCATTTGGGATCGGCAAGGTAATCACCGTGTATCTTTACGGTATATATCGGCACGCCCGCACGTTTAAGGAAAAGATAGGTTCCCGGTTGTATATCCTCGAACCTGCCTGTGGTTGAAAGACGCGCCTCGGGCATCATGGCAAGCACGCGTCCTTTTTTAAGTACAGTGAGACAATTTTTGGCGCTTTCAAGGTCTTGGGCAAACATGCTTTTTGGGAAGCATCCCACGGCTTTTAGAAGTTTACCAAGCCATTTTTTATAGAAATAAAGTCTTGCCACGATAAAGTGGGGAGATTTTTTGCGGATCAATGCGCCCGCGTAAACAAAATCAACAAAAGAACCGTGATTACAGAGAACGATAGACGGCTCAGGCAGTTCTCCGTCAAGCTTGTTGGTATACTTAATTCTTATTCCGCACAAGAAGAACCAGATACGGACAAAGAAGTACAGAAAATCAAGTCTTTTACTGCCGTAGGGCTTAACGGTAGTTGCGGATGAATATGCCGGTGCATCAAGCAATAAGTTTATTCTCTGAATGATTTGTTTTTTTAACACTAATGCAAGAATCACAAGCAGTACCGTTACCGCAAACACTGCTACCGTTATCGCAAGGCTGCTTGACATAACTATATCGCCGAGAGTAATCACAAGAAGTGCGGAGGGTAATGCCCCAAGTGTTGTTACAAAGATATATCTGCGATATTTCATACCTACGCTTGCGGCCAAAAAGCATATCGCCCCGTAAGGTATTGCCGGGACAAGGTAAAGTGCAATAATAACTGCCATAACACTTTTATTTCTTGCTGCCTTATTGAGATCGAAATGTAGATTTTTGGAAAAGTAATCGCGTATTCCGTCACCATAGAATTTATACAGAACAAAAATTATTGTATTGCCGAGCAGAAGTGCGACGGTATAGCACAGGACTGCAACGGGTACGCCGAAAGCAACGCCTGCCAGCACCTGAACGGGCTCTGCAGGCAAAAACGTCAGGACTATCTGCACCACTGACAAAATCACGGCGGATATGTATCCTTTAATACCGAGATCCGAGAGGATTCCCTGCAGTTCCTCACGGGTATTCCCTTCAACGAAAAGCGCTTTCAGCAGCTTAGTATTATCGCCTGAAAACATAAAAGCGCACAGTACAAGAACGAGGACAACGAGACCTGCTCCAAAGAGCAGTTTATGTATGAATTTATATCGTTTTTCAGTCATAATCACATTCTCCACATAGTTATAACACAATATTAACATAAAAACCGCGTCATATCAAGAGCATTATTTGTATTATTTGTGTACACGGCTTGAATTTTGCGTTTTTTTGTCAATATTTTGCGAAAAAATGTTAAATATGGGGCTGTCCTTATGAGGCAGCCCACGACATCAAAGTTTTTTTAAGCAAAGTCCGCATCTTGACGGAAGATATATTGGCAGGCAGTATCTTCCGTTTTTTTGTTGTTCTGCGGTGTAAATATAATCAAGGGAAATGCGATCAAAGCCACCGAAAACGGAGTTATCGGATGAGAGGAGCGTTTGGTATTTTCCATTTTCAGGTACTGTGATCCAATAGCCTTCATAGGACTCGTTAGGGTTAAAATTCACTGCGAACACAAGACCTGATCGCTCGTATACTATCACCTTTCGGTTGTCATCTATGGACAGGCAGTTGATTTCTGCATTAAGAAGAGCGTTTTCGGATATCAATTTCGTCATGGCTTTATCAAATTCAAGCAGATATTGATATTTCAGAGTTTTATCATAAGCCAGGCGCCATTGTCTGCGACAATAGAAATAGCTCCATCCGTTTCCTTCCCGTGGGAAATCGATCCATTCGGGGTGTCCGAATTCGTTGCCCATAAAGCAGAGATAACCGTTACCGCCGAGTGTCATTGTCACCATTCGTATAAGCTTATGAAGAGCCATTCCACGTTCTATGATCAGATCGTTTGATACAATGCTCATATCGGTATACATGCGGCTACCGCAGAGGCGGAACATGATAGTCTGATCTCCGACAAGTGCCTGATCGTGGGATTCGGCGTAACCGATACACTTTTCTTCTGGTCTGCGTGTAGTCAGCTCGTGCCAGATATGCCACATATTCCAATTTTCGTCAGAGGACTCTTTTATAAGCTTTATCCAGAGATCGGGCTGTCCCATTGCGAGTCTGTAATCAAAGCCTATACCGCCGTCCTTAATGGGGAGGCACATTCCGGGCATACCTGACATATCCTCGGCAACTGTGATAGCATCGGGCTTTACCTGCCTGATCAGGTTATTAGCAAGTTGAAGGTAGGTAAGTGCGTCGAGATCCGTATTATCGGAAAAATATTTTCCGTAGTCGGTAAAGGAGACGCCAAGTCCGTGGTCTTTATAAATCATTGAGGTAACGCCGTCGAAGCGGAAGCCGTCAAAATGGTATTCGGTGAGCCAGAATTTGAGATTGGAAAGGAGGTAGTGGATAACCTCATTTTTTCCGTAATCAAACAGCTTGGTATCCCAGGCGGGGTGATGGCCTCTTTTTCCTTCATGGAAAAACTGATAAGAGGTGCCATCAAACTCGTTGATTCCGTCGAGTGTATTCTTGACTGCATGAGAGTGGACGAGGTCGAGCAGTACGTTAAGCCCCATAGAATGCGCTTCGTCTATGAGTGCTTTAAGCTCATCGGGCGTACCGTAGCGCGATGAGGCGGCAAAAAACGATGAGACCTGGTATCCGAATGAGCCGTAGAACGGGTGCTCCATTATTGCCATAAGCTGTATTGTGTTATATCCGAGCGCTTTTATCCTTGGGAGCATTTGCTCTCTGAATTCATTATAAGTCCCTATACGCTCATCTTCCAGACACATTCCAATATGGCATTCATATATAAGCAATCCATCCTTTTTAGGAGCGAAACCTTCATCGTGCCACTTGAATGCCGGGGTGTCGGTTATCTGTCCGCACCAAATGCCCGTGGAGCGATCCTGAACAGCATATCGTATATAAAGTGGGATACGTTCAAGGAGCTTACCGTCTTTTTTTACTATGGTTTTCACGAGGCAACCGTCATAAAGGGCGTTTTCTCCCGGAAGAAAGATCTCGTGAATTCCGTTAGCTTTAGGTGTAAGCTTCAGGGCAAACCAATCCCAACCGACCATGTCACCCGTGAGATAGACCTCATCGGCGGCAGGTGCCCATTCACGGTAGTACCAGCCGTCTTTGGTTTTATGAAAGCCGAAGTATTCGTGTCCGTTGGCAAAGTCACACAGAGCTGAACCTTCCGCAGTCAGCTCGGCAAGTTTATCCTCATAGTTTTTCATACGGGCATCAATGTGCTTTTCGTAACCTTTGAGATAGGGGTCATAATCAAAAATCTTATATGGCATAATACGCTCCTTAAAATGCTTATATGCTTATTATACATCATTTTTAAAAGATATTTGTGTATAATATTCGTATTTTAAATATATATACGTTAAATTTTTTCGGGTCTTGCATATCAGGGTTGAAAAATGTCCGTTTGCGTGATATAATATATTCATCACAAAATCGGGAGGGCGTATGAAAAAGCGTATAACTATCGGAATACTTGCACACGTTGACGCAGGAAAGACAACGCTTTCCGAGGCTTTGCTTTATCTTTCGGGCAAGTTGCGTTCACTTGGGCGTGTAGATCACAGAAACACCTTTCTTGATTCCAATACGATCGAACGTGAAAGAGGGATTACTGTATTTTCAAAAATGGCACGGTTCTCGGGCAATAATTGTGATTTTATTCTTCTCGACACTCCCGGACATGCAGATCTTTCCGCCGAAACGGAGCGAGTACTGTCCTTGCTTGACTATGCAGTATTAGTAATAAGCGCCCCCGACGGCATACAGAATCACACGAGAACTCTTTGGCAGCTTCTGGAGCATTATTCGGTGCCTACGTTTATTTTTTTCAATAAAACTGACATTTGCTTCAGACTGAAGAGTGAACTTGAAGACGAAGCTATCCGTGCGTTTGGATCGGGATGCGTTGCGTTTTTTGAGGGTCAGACTAAAGCGGAGCTTGATGAGAGGCTGGCACTTGTTTGTGAGGATTTTCTTGAGGATTATTTAGCGGGAGATACCATTGAAGATAACGATATTGCCAAAAAGATCAGCGAACGTGAGCTCTTCCCTTGTCTTTTCGGCTCGGCTCTTAAGACGGACGGCGTTGAGTATCTGATAAGATTGATAGAGCGTTATTCACTAATGCCATCATACAGTTCTGATGAATTTGGAGCAAAGGTATATAAAATATCTTACACTGCAGGCACAAGACTGACTTATATCAAGGTCACATCAGGAAAGCTCCGCGCCCGTCAGGAGTTGAAATATATATCTGCAGACGGTTTGGTAACCAACGAAAAAGTCAATCAGATAAGGTTATATTCCGGAGAGAAATACGAGCAGGTCGATGAGGTATTTGCAGGTGAGATATGCGCGCTCACCGGACTGACAGATACATATGTCGGTCAGGGACTTGGCGTTGAGAATGACGCAGTGGCGCCAATACTTGAGCCTGTGCTTTCATATCGGATCAGGTTACCTGAGGGATGTGATCCTGTGGTATATTTCGCCAAGTTCAAAGAGATTGAAGAGGAAGAGCCTTCCTTGCATTTATATTGGAACACCGAGCTTACGCAGATAGAGGCGCGGTTTATGGGAGATATTCAGACCGAACTGATACAAAGGACTATACTGAACAAATTTGGTATAGAGTGTCAATTTGATGCCGGACATATATTGTACAAGGAAAAGGCGGCTTCAGTTGCCATAGGTGTCGGACATTTTGAGCCGCTTCGGCATTATGCGGAGGTTCAGTTACTGATCGAGCCGCAGCCCACCGGAACCGGGCTGATATTTGATACAAGGCTTCCCGATAACAGTCTTGATACAAATTGGCAAAGGTTAATACTGTCGCATTTATACGAAAAGTCGCACCGCGGTACGCTTACGGGAGCGCAGCTCACTGATACCAAAATTACGTTGGTTGCAGGCAGAGCGCATTTGAAGCATACCGAGGGTGGAGATTTCCGAGAGGCAACGCTTCGCGCGGTACGGCACGGACTTATGAAGGCGGGGTGCGTTTTACTCGAACCGTTTTTTAAATTCAGGCTGGAAATACCCACACCCTGTGTAGGGCGTGCTATGTCGGATCTTCAAATGAGGAGTGCCGAATTTGAGATTGAATCTGCGAATGACAGTATAACAGTAATATGTGGACGTGCGCCTGCGGTACAACTTCACGGGTATTCGCGTGAGGTTATCTCTTATACGCGCGGAGAAGGAAGGATCAGTTGTATTTCAGATGGATATGCGCCATGTCACAATGCGGACGAGGTGATTGCAGATGCAGGATATGATCCCGAGGCTGATATTGAGAACACGCCGCATTCTGTATTTTGCTCACACGGCGCGGGCGTTATCGTTCCGTGGCAGGAGGTAGATGCGCACAAGCACATTGATTTCAAGCTAACAACTGATGACACGGCGGAGCGAATTATACCGAGGGCGTCATCTCTTGCAAGAAAATACAGTATAAACGATGATGAGCTTGAGCGCATAATGTTGAGAACATTTGGACCTATCAAGCGGCGTCAATACAGTGAGCCAAAGGTAATCACCGCGAAAAAGGAAAAGCGGAAGAAGCTTCAGCCAAAGCCTGACCGACGTTTACTTATAGTGGACGGATACAACGTGATTTATTCCTGGAAGGTATTGAAGGAGCTTGCAGATTTCAGTTTGGACAAGGCGCGGGACACCTTGACGGATGTTTTGGAAAATTTTGCGGCGTTCACCAAAGACGAAATCGTACTTGTATTTGACGCGTACAAAGTTGCGGACGGTGCGGGATCGGAGGAGACTCATGGTGCCTGCCGAGTGGTATACACGAAGCAGGATCAGACTGCGGACGCATACATTGAACGGTTAATGCGAGAGCTGGGGCCGGATTACAGTGTCCACGTTGTAACGGGCGACAGACTTGTACAGTTTTCGGCGGTTACATCGGGAATTTTGAGGATGACGGCTGCAGAGCTCGAGGAGCAGATCATTGCCGTCAACAATGAAATATCGCAGATAATGCGTAAATATTCGCTTGAACGATAAAAAGGACTGTCACTCGCTTAGCAATCGTATCTGTTTTTTCGGCAGACTACACGAAGGCCACAAGCCTTGCGTGCGTGATAAGCAAACGGTGGATTAATTATTACAACAGTAATATTCCGGAAAAGAGGTAAAAAATGCAAAAGGATGCGTTATTGCTCGCTAATATTAAGCAAGACTTGAAAATTATTATCAAAAATCAGATACATAATACTGCAGACAGGAGATTGTCATTTATTGTTCCATTCACACTTCTTGCTATACTTTCGGGTGTGTTCCTGAAGAATATTTGGATCGTGCTTTTATTTTTCTCGGTAGCGGCATACCATATTGTCCGTTACGTCATTGGATTCAGAAGCTATATTCTCCAAAAACGGGCTATTGTTGAAGCCATTGACCGTGCAGACATTTCCGTTTCAACGGAACAGTTCGATCACATAGCCGAGGAAGCAGTTTATGAGCCTCATACTTTCGGTATGAGAGGAAAGGTTGTCAAGACTGTAAAGTGCTATTATTTTGCCTCGGGGCGCAAATGGAGGCTTCCTGTAACAGATAAGCACTATGCCTGGAGCAAAAACTATTATATCAGTTCTAAAGGACTTGAAAACATATCTATTCAAGGAGATGAATTTTATTATATTTCCTTGCAGGGGTATCCGGATATTGCCTACATATATCCTTGCAAAAATTTTGTTTTTAAAGAAAAGGCGACACAAAATAATTAAATTGCAAAACAAATTTTAAAAACATAGCATTTGTCATAACAAAATGCTTTTCTTTTATAGTAAAAACCCACTTGCCTATCGTGTATGATAAGCAAATGGGTTTTATTAAACCGTCTCAGCCGGACTGTTTGAAGTTTCAATTTAAGACTGACTTTGTAGTTTTATTCGGAAGTAGGTAATGAAGGCTGATTTAAAATAGTCATGAAGGTCTGTCCCGTAATGGTTTCATTTTCATAAAGGTATTTTGCAAGTGCGTCAAGGCGGGATTTATTTTCAAGAAGAATTCTTTTTGCTTTCTCATACTGTTTTCGTATCAGTTCAACCACTTTTTCGTCGATAAGAGCCTGAGTTTTTGAGGAACATGAAAACGAAGTGTCGCCGCCGAGGTATTGATTGGAAATAGTTTCAAAGGCAACCATACCGAATTCGTCATTCATGCCAAATCGTGTGATCATAGCGCGGGCCAGCTTGGTTGCCTGCTCGATGTCGTTGGATGCTCCCGTCGTGACAGTTCCTGTGGCGATCTCCTCCGCAGCTCTTCCTGCAGTATAGGTAGCTATCTTATTCTCGATTTCCTCGCGTGTCATCAGATAGTGATTTCCTTCATCAACCTGCATCGTGTAGCCGAGTGCGCCTGAGGTTCTTGGGACAATTGTTATCTTCTGCACGGGAGCCGAGTGGCTCTGTAGCGCAGCGACGAGGGCGTGTCCGATTTCGTGATATGCGACGACCATTCTTTCTTTATCCGAGAGAATGGCATTTTTCTTTTGGTATCCTGCAATGACTACCTCGATACTTTCCTCAAAATCTGCTTGCGTTGCGGATTTACGCCCTTGACGAACTGCGCGCAGAGCGGCTTCATTGACGATGTTGGCAAGCTCGGCACCTGAAGCGCCCGATGCCATTCTTGCAATATGAGTAAAATCCACACCATGGGCTACTTTGATTTTTTGCGCGTGTACGCGAAGTATCTCTTCTCTGCCCTTGAGATCAGGAAGTTCAACAGGAATTCTACGGTCAAAACGGCCGGGTCGTGTAAGCGCGGGATCAAGAGTTTCAGGACGGTTGGTAGCGGCGAGTATTATAACACCGGTATTTCCTTCAAAGCCATCCATTTCTGTGAGAAGTTGATTGAGGGTTTGTTCCCGTTCATCGTTACGGCCGCCGCCTAAGGTATCACGTTTTCCGCCGATTGCGTCTATTTCGTCAATAAAAACGATGCAGGGGGCTTTTTCTTTTGCCTGTTTAAAGAGGTCGCGCACCTTTGATGCGCCCATTCCGACGAACATTTCGACGAATTCTGATCCTGACATAGAAAAGAACGGGACGTTTGCCTCACCTGCTACTGCTTTAGCAAGCATAGTTTTGCCAGTACCGGGAGGGCCTACCAGGAGAAGTCCTTTAGGCATTTTGGCGCCGATCTCGACGTATTTTGATGGATCATGAAGGTAGTCAACAATTTCGGAAAGATTTTCTTTGGCTTCATCCTCGCCGGCGACATCAGTAAATTTAATGCCGTTTGAGGATTTGACGTACACTTTGGCGTTGCTCTTGCCCATGTTGAACATCATGGAGTTCTGACCTCCCATTCTCTTCATCAAAAACTTGGAAATTAGTTGTCCAATTATGATAAATGTGGCAATGGGAAGCACCCAGTTGAATAGAAGCTGCGAAAAGATAGAGGGTTGCTCAATCATTTCTCCCGAAAATTTAGCCCCTGCCTCGTGGAGACGTTCCGTCAGTGTGGCATCATCGACAATACCCGTTTTGTAGATATGTTTTTCAGCCTTGTCCGTAAAATAGATGGTGTTTTCAGAGGAAACGATTTGCACAAGACCTATCTCGCGGTTATCCGTCATGGTCATAAAAGTACCGTAATCTACCTCCTCCACTCTTTTTTCAGATAGTAAAGGAATAAGCACCATATTTGACACGAGGACGAGTGCAAGCATTATCAAATAAAATACAATTATAGGCTTCTTTGGCCTTTTTACTTCGTTCATTTTAAGTCCTTTCATTCAAAGATATATAAATAGTATACCTGAGAATTGTAAAGTGAATATCAACTTTGAATGGAAATATGTGTATTTTAAATGAAGATTCAGGAAAATTGAATGAAAAATAGAAGATGGTAGAAAAAAGGCACCACAAGGTGCCGAAAAGTCCTATAAAAAAACAAAGACACACCCACAGGTGTATCGAATCTATATAAAATCATAACAAGGAATAGGAAGTTCGTAAGGAAACGAAACTCAAGAAATCAGTGAAACACTGAAAAAATCAAGCTCTCGGTCTATTAGTATTGGTCAGCTGAACACATCGCTGTGCTTACACCTCCAACCTATCAACTCGTA
>JAFVRO010000015.1 GCA_017504205.1 Clostridia bacterium
ATATCGCCGAAGGCGATGCATCATTTGAAAATGTACGGTTTTCACTTCGGTTTATCTGCGAAAGCAAGTGCTTTTTTCAATGAAGCGCGCCTTCGGCGCATGATGACGCTTCGCTAATGATGCAGGGCTTCGCCCTGTGAAGTGTGCCTTCGGCACATGAGGATGCGAGGGGCGCGCTTTGCTTCATGTTCCGCCAGCGGAACACTTCATGGCGGCATCGCCGCCGCATCATATCGCCGAAGGCGATGCATCATTTTATTGCAACGCCTCGGTTTTTCTTTGGCTTCTTTTGTTGTACTTCAATTCAGCGGCATCGTAAGATGAACGGTCAGCGCAATGTTTGACGAAGTCAAACTTGACGGCTTGACGCGAGCTTTGCGAGTGGCAAACCCTTAATCAGGGTGTCGCTGGTTCGAGCCCAGCAGGGGGAGCCATATCGGTGCAACAATTTTGCACCCTAACACCAAAGTTCTTGAATTTCAAGGGATTTTCGTGTTTTTAGAGATAAAAAGCACACCCCTTTCACCATTTCACTTTTTCCTCGACCTTTTGGACTTTAACCTGAGACAATATCTTGCTTTTACTTTGAAGTAAGCAAATATGTTATAGATTGTTGAAAGAAAATTTGCTATAATGATTTTAATGCTAACTAAAAAGGAGAATATAATGAAGAAAAAGCAGACAGCAAAAGAAATTGCACGATTTTTTGAAGAAAAAATAAGCGATACCAATTTGATATCGGATATTTTTGATTATTTACAATTTGATTGCAAGACCAGAGCTTTTATTGATCCCAATGAGCTTGATGAAAGTATAAAAAGATTTTATGAATTGCAAAGTGTTGATTCTTTGATACAAGTAATTGATTTGATACAGCAAGGCAAAGAGATTTCTTTCGTGGAAGACAAGACGCTTTTGGCAAATGTTAAAGCATATATTATTGATCATTTGGATGAGAATCCGACGGTTGAACGGATTGCAAGCTTGTTTCACGTAAGCTATTATTATCTTTGTCACATTTTTAAGAAGCTGACGAAAAAAACGATCCATCAATTCAGAACGGAAAAACTGCTCGAAAAAGCCATCCGAATACTTCTTGAAACCGATAGCAAAATATCGGATATTGCTGTGATCTGCGGTTTTGATAATTTCAGCTATTTTTCAGAGGTTTTCATCAAATACGTCTGCATTTCGCCGAGCGAATTCAGAAAAAAGTATGCAGACTGTATTCTTCACTCTTTTTATGAGTTTGAAGACATGCTTTTGGCAACGAAAATGGAGAGCGCCCGGTTCCTTGATCTCTGCGAATGCGTCGAGGGATCGGGAATATCCTATGTGCATGTGCATGATCCCGGCGAGGAATTCGGAAGATTTTTGCACGAGGCGGCGATTGTAGAGTTTGAAGGCGTTCTGTATGCCTCGTGGTATAATTGCAAGGAAAAGGAGCTTGTCGGCTATACTCCGATCGTGGGAAGGCGTTCCTATGACGGTGGAAAAACGTGGACCGTTCCCGAAATCATAGCCGAAGATCCAAGCGGACGAATATTGTATTGTCCTCCGGTGTACGCCATTTGTGACGGAATGCTATATATGCTCATCAATCAAATGGTTTCGGCAGATCATATGCACTCCTTAGATTTGTATGTGTTAAACAAAAAGACCGACCGATTTGAATTGCTTTGGTCTCGTCCCATTCCATTTAAGTTGAATACTAATGTCGTTCGACTAACCAATGGGAACTTGATATTGCCCGGAAGAATCGCCGAGCTTGACGGATTCCCCAACACGCCGGCAGTTATGATTTCGGACAGCGGTAAAGCAGATGCAGAGTGGCGTGTTATTAAGGTGGCGGAAAATGGAAATTTGCCGGACGGGAGCTGTCTTGTCCATCCTGAAACCACGCTTTTGTGTTGTGACGGCATCTTGTATCTCTTTAGTCGAAACGATAAGCGTAAAAATCCGTTGGTATATATTTCAAAAGATTTTGGAGAGAGTTGGAGTGAAGCAATGGGGCATGATATACCATACCGAAGTTCCAAGATTTATAGCGGCACTCTATCCGACGGTAGATTTTACCTGATCGCCAATGCTGACCGTTCCAATCGTTCTAAGCTTGTACTTTATGTCAGTGAAAAGGACAAGTTAAAATTCACTCGACAAAAGGTGTTGATTGATTGTGCGGTATCTGATGACGATATGACGAGATGTCATTACCCTGCGGCAGTCGAATACAACGGATTGCTACACATAATTGCAACAGCAGACTACAGTGGAGATGATATTAAGGGCAGAGGAGCTGTTTTGTTTACGGTTGATCTGAAAAATATTTGATTTTCATGATAAGTTGCATTTTTGTACTATGAGCTCAAAGAAAAGCCGAGGCAACGCCTCGGTTTTTCTTTGGCTTCTTTTGTTGTACTCCAATTCAGCGGCATCGTAAGATCAACAGTCAGATGATCCCCCCAAGCCATAACTTTTAAATACACATTTTATCACACCTCGCGCCTTCAATCCGTCCGTATACGCTACTCTCTAAAAATTTTCAACTTTTTTCAAAACCCCCTTGACAAATCTACTCTAATGTGTTAGACTATACATACACTCTAACGCATTAGAGAAAGGAGAAGCATATGAAAACACCCAAGATTTTTGAAAGTGAGTACCGATTTTGCCTCATTCTGTGGGAGCACGAGCCAATAAAGAGCAGTGAGCTTGTCGCTCTGTGTCGCAATCAGCTCGGTTGGAAGCCTACAACGACTTATACCGTCATCAAACGCCTGTCCGAAAGAGGAGTGCTGAAGAACGAAAACACGGTTGTCACGGCGCTCATAACCAAAGAGGAGGCGCAAGCAGCGGAGATCGACGAAATGGTTGAAAAGACCTTCGAAGGCTCGCTTCCCGCATTTATTGCAGCCTTCACTAAGCACCAAAAGATCTCGGAGGAGGAGCTTGATGCAGTTCAGGCAATGATAGACCGCTATCGGAGAGGAGAAAACTGATGTCAGATCTATTCCTAAAAATTGTTAATATGAGCATATCCGCAGGATATATCGTGCTTGCCGTCCTGGTTTTACGCCTGCTCCTGAAGAAAGCACCAAAATGGATCACCGTAGTCCTCTGGGGAATCGTAGCGGTGCGCCTCGTTTGCCCTTTCACTCTTGAAAGCGCGCTAAGCCTTATACCGAGCGCCGAAATAGTAAGCCCCGATATTATGCTTGACAGAACACCGACGATCGATTCCGGAATACCTATAATCAATCAGATCGTAAATCCCGTGATCAGTGGCTCCTTTACTCCTGACCCCGCAACGAGCGCAAATCCGCTTCAACTCTGGATCCCAACTTTTGCAATAATCTGGTTGGTGGGAATAGTCGCGTTTTTCTGCTATGCCGCTATCAGCTACGCAAGGGTAAAGCATAAGGTCGCAACCGCGGTACTGCTCCGCGATAATATTTATCAAAGTGAAAGCGTTGTGTCTCCGTTTGTTCTCGGCGTTATCAAGCCAAAGATCTATCTGCCTTTCAATATGAACACAAAGGATATGGAGCACGTCATATCGCATGAAACGGCGCATATCCGTCGCGGAGATCACCTGTGGAAACCACTTGGATTTTTCCTCCTTTCGCTACATTGGTTTAACCCCTTAATGTGGCTCGGCTACGTTCTACTGTGCCGCGATATAGAGCTTGCCTGTGACGAAAAAGTTATAGCTACGCTTGACCGGGAAGCAAGAGCAGATTATTCTCAGGCTTTGCTTACCTGTAGCGTAAACCGACGCTTAATATCCGCTTGTCCTCTTGCCTTCGGTGAGGTAGGCGTAAAAAAGCGCGTCCGATCCGTTCTGAACTACAAAAAGCCCGCATTCTGGATAGTTTTGATAGCAATCCTTGCGTGTGTCGCGCTTGCCGTTTGTTTTCTGACAAATCCTCCAATAAAAGATGAAAATAACGATCCCGACGTATCGGACGCCATACACACCGAATACGACGGCGTGTATATCTCCTTGAAGTCGATAGATACAAACCACGGCGGCTACAAGGTGTTCAACGTAAAATTGCATAACGATACCTATAAAAATATTATGTACGGTGAGGTGTATGCCATTGAATATAAAGACGGCGACAAGTGGGTTAGCGCAGCGATCGAGGATCTCAATTTTCTGACAGTTGCCTACCGCCTTGATAAAAAAGACGTAGCGTACAGATCCTATACTACACAAAGATTTGATATATCCCGTGTCGGAACCTACAGATTGCTCATCCCGTTTTCCGTCGAAAACAACGGAGCCTATACCGACTACAAAACCTGGATAGAGTTCAAGGTGGGGACGGATTATATCGGGGAGAGTTACGAGGTATCCGTTGTATATGCTAATGCAGCATATTCGTATGTGATGAGCCCCGACCTTGTGTCGGCGAGCATCGATGACGGTACAAAGCTTTATGATAGGCTTGGAACTCTGCTTGGGGAGTTTGAGCATATCACGTTGAGTGAGACCAACTTCATTGATAACGTCGGTAAGTTTAGATCCGAGGATCGCGAAATGGCGGAGCAAATAGTGCAAAGCACGACTACTGCGTACAGTGTCAACCTGTCATCTCCCGAAAATATAGACCTCTATTATGTCCTCATTCAAAAGGATGGCTCCAGGCTTTTTGTTTACGGCCATTACGTTGACTGTCAGAGAAATGACGAGATCCGCTGGATCTATAAAGCAGACTAAAAAATATCGGATACCTCCGTGTAAAGAGGTATCCGTTTTTTAATTACATCTGTGTTGTGTAGTTCGGAGCTTCCTTCGTAATGCTTATATCGTGAGGATGTGACTCGCGTAATCCCGCACCCGTGATCTTTACGAAACGTCCGTGCTTGACAAGCTCGGGGATGCTTGCCGCACCGCAGTATCCCATGCCTGCGCGTAAGCCACCCATAAGCTGATATACCGTGTCAGCAAGAGGACCCTTGTAGGGAACCCGTCCCTCAACTCCTTCGGGAACAAGCTTCTTGTTGCCCTCCTGGAAATATCTGTCCTTTGAGCCCTTTTCCATAGCGGCAAGTGAGCCCATGCCTCTGTATACCTTGAACTGACGTCCCTGGAATATCTCGGTCTCTCCGGGGCTTTCCTTGCATCCTGCAAGCAGTGAACCGACCATTATGACCTCAGCACCCGCAGCAATAGCCTTGGGGAGATCTCCACTGTACTTGATACCGCCGTCCGCAATTATCGGTATACCGTATTTTGCCGCCTGCTCAGCCGCATACATAACCGCAGAGATCTGAGGTACACCTATACCTGCAACCACACGGGTCGTGCATATAGAGCCGGGACCAATTCCCACCTTAACGGCGTCAGCACCCGCGAGAATAAGATCGCGCGTTGCCTCGCCCGTAGCCACGTTTCCGGCTATAAGCTGACAGTCAGGGAATGCAGTCTTTACTTTCTCAACACTGCGCAGAATATTTGCTGAATGTCCGTGTGCCGAGTCAAGCACAAGGAAGTCCGCCCCTGCCTTCAGTAGTGCCTCTGCGCGTACAAGCACGTCCGCCGTTGCACCGATCGCGGCACCGCAGATAAGACGGCCATTGGCATCCTTTGCGGAATTAGGGTATCTTACTGCCTTTTCGATATCCTTTATTGTGATAAGGCCTCTCAGGTGATAATTATCATCAACCAACGGAAGCTTTTCAATCTTATGATGCCTTAGTATTTCCTGCGCCTGCTCAAGATTAGTTCCAACCGGCGCTGTAACAAGATTTTCCTTAGTCATCACATCGGCAATCTTAACGTCATAGGATGTAAGAAAGCGCACATCACGGTTGGTAATAATACCTATCAGCTTGCCGTTCTCATCACATATCGGCACACCCGAAATTTTGAATTTTCTCATGAGGTTTTCAGCCTCATAAACGTAGTTTTCAGCACCTAAGAAAATAGGGTTGGTTATAACGCCGTTCTCACTTCTCTTAACTCTGTCAACATGGTCAACCTGCTCCTCAAGCGGCATATTCTTGTGAATAACTCCGGCACCGCCTTCTCTTGCCATAGCAATTGCAAGTTCAGCCTCCGTAACAGTGTCCATAGCGGCACTCAACAGCGGAATGTTCAGTGAGATCTTTTTCGTCAAACGTGTCCTGAGATTAACATCAGCAGGTAATATATCGCTTTTCGCAGGTATCAGAAGTACGTCATCAAACGTGATACCCTCCATCACGATCTTTTCGGAAATAATATCACTCATGTAAAGCCTCCAAAAAAATAATTAATATATTATATAATATTTTTTCGACAAAGTCAATCACTTAAAAGAAAATAGTAAAAAAATTCTCCAAAAGACATAAATTCCACATACGCAGTGTAAACTAAAACTGTAACAACTGCTTATAAGGAGACAACCGTGAAGATAACTGTGAACCCCACCCCAACAACTGATGCCTTGCAGCATTCCAAAGGAAATCAAGCTTTCCTGATCGCTTTTCTTAGCGTTTTTATCGCTGTGTGCCTTCTTTTCGGCTTTATAGGTCAAAGACTTGCAAGTAAAAAAATACTTGCCTCAATGCAAAATAATACCTCACAAAGCCCTCCAATTTCCGCAACTGTAATTATAGATGCAGGGCATGGAGGTGAGGATGCGGGAACGGTCTCGGCTAACGGAACACTCGAAAAGGATCTCAATCTCCTTGTCGCACAGTCACTTGAGAAAATGCTGACAGTATCAGGCGTAAACGTAATAATGACACGCAACGAGGATATTCTGCTATACGATAAAAACAGTGATTATCTCGGACACAAAAAACAGCAGGACCTTACAACACGCCTCAAAATAGCGCAAGCATATCCTGACGCTTGCTTCGTGAGTATACATATGAACTCATTTTCGGTTTCCAAATACAACGGACTTCAAGTGTATTATTCCCCTAATAACGAAGCCTCCTATAAACTTGCCAATACCGTTCAGTCACACGTCAGGGAAAACCTCCAACCGTATAATACGCGCAAGATCAAGCAAGGAGACAAAAATATATATCTGCTTGATAGAATTACCTCTCCTGCCGTACTTGTGGAATGCGGATTCCTTTCAAATGAAGCGGAATGCGCGCGTCTATGCGATGAGGAATACAGAAAAAAACTTTGCTTTCTGCTATGTGCCTCAATAATGGAATTTATTTCTCAAAACACGCCCGAATCCCTTAATTACTATTGATTTTTTGCTTTTAATGTTGTATAATATCTTTAATGATATTGAAGGGAATGAGAAGATGAAGTCCAAAACCTTTTTCGTATGCTCTGAATGCGGATACAGAAGCCCACGTTGGATAGGAAAATGCCCGATGTGCGGCGAATGGAATAGCTTTAAAGAGGAGCAGGAGCAAAAGAATACCCCCGCGTCAAAAAGGCTTGGATCAAGCGAAAACTCAGCAGTGCCTTATTCAGAGCTTGTATCCCCAACTTATATGCGTTCAACAACGGGACTTTCCGAGCTTGACAGAGTGCTCGGGGGCGGACTTGTCAGCGGTTCTGTGGTTCTTATTTCGGGCGAACCGGGAATTGGTAAGTCAACCCTGCTTATGCAGATCTCTGATGCTCTCGGGAAAGAAACTGACGGCAGACGCAGACGGGTAATGTACGTCTCGGGGGAAGAATCTGCAGGGCAACTCAAAATGCGTGCCGACAGATTGGGAGTTGCAGGTGACGGTCTTTTTGTTCTTACTGAAACTGACGTGGATCAAATACTCAGCGAGGCTGAAAACGTACGCCCGGATATATTGATAGTCGACTCAGTGCAGACGATGTACCGAGGAGATATCTCCTCAACTCCCGGCAGCATTACTCAGGTTAAGGAATGTGCGCTTGCATTTATTGCAAAAGCAAAAAGCGAAAACCTTTCCACAATTCTCGTCGGACACGTTAATAAAGACGGCAATATCGCAGGTCCTAAAGTGCTTGAGCATATGGTGGATGCAGTGCTTTATTTTGAAGGTGAACGCCGTCAGCAGTACCGCATTATCCGCGCCATAAAAAACCGCTACGGCTCAACCAACGAAATCGGTGTTTTTGAAATGACCGATAAGGGACTCGAACAAGTCCCAAACCCTTCAGAAATGCTTCTTGCAGGCAGGCCAAAAAACATTTCAGGTAACTGCGCAGTGTGCACAATAGAGGGAACCCGACCAATCATTGCCGAGATTCAGGCGCTCGTTACCCCGACCGTTTTTCCCGCACCTCGCAGAACTTCAAACGGTATAGACTATAACCGACTTTGCCTGATACTTGCAGTGCTTGAAAAAAGACTCGGACTCAGGTTTTCCCAACATGACGTGTACCTGAATGTTATCGGTGGACTTACAATCGACGAGCCCGCGGCAGACCTTGCCATCGCGCTTGCGCTTGTATCCTCTCTTACCGATAGACCTGTTCCCGATGATCTGATCGTTATGGGCGAGCTTGGACTTGCAGGGGAGTGCAGAACCGTCTCCGAAGCGGATCACAGAATCAAAGAAGCATCAAGGCTTGGGTTTACTCAGGCACTCGTCCCCGAGAATAACCGAGTTGATAAATCGGTCCCCGATATAAAAGTCAACACGATAAGAGGCGTTTATCAGGCACTTTCCTTCCTTGCACCAAAAAGCGAATGAGTTAAATGAAAATTAAGGAGATATAACATGGTAAAAATACTTGTAATAAGCAATAGCTTCGGAACGGATGCGACCAGATACCTTCATAGCGTTGCCCGCAACGAAGGAAGAGACTTTAAGGTGGTTAACCTTTACATAGGGGGGTGTAGCCTTTATAGGCATTACAGAAATATGCTTGCAGATGCCGCAGAATACGAATTGCAGATAAACGGTCATTCATCGGGCTTCCGTGTGTCTATCAAAGAAGCACTTCTCTCGGATGAGTGGGATTACGTAGTTACACATCAATGTAGCCCCAAAAGCGGCGATCCGGATTCCTATTTTCCATTCCTTGATAAGCTTGCCGACTATATAAGAGAGCTTGCTCCGAAGGCAAAGCTTCTTCTCCAGATGACCTGGACCTTTGCAGAAGGCGCTCCGAGATTTAAGCTTACCAAGTTTGCAACCCGTAACGAAATGATCCCCGCCATCACCGATTGCTACGAGGCGGCAGCAAAGCGCATAAACGCAGACGGCATAATCCCAAGCCATAACGCAATGTGCGCCCTTTACGATATTATTGGTGAATCCACCTACCGTGACGGTTTCCACGTCCATCTCGGGCACACAAGGTATATGCTAGCCTGCCTTTGGTATATGATGATAACGGGAAGAGATATCAGAAGACCGTTCTATGACTTTGACGTTCAGACGGATCCCGATATTGCGCAGCTATGCCTCGATATAGCAAGAGCCACTATTGCAAACCACGGCGTGGATCTCAAATAATAACTCAGAAACAAAAAGCGGACTGAATTTCTTCAGTCCGTAATTTTTTGCGGTGATTATTTCAAGCTTTCGATGAAATCTACAACGTCACCAACAGTAACAAGCTGGGGAATATCGATATCGTCGTCGATCTCGAGGTCAAATTCCTCGGCGCACGCCTCAACAAGCTCAGCCTGCTCGATGGAATTGATTGCAAGGTCAGCTGCAAGCTCAGCATCAAGAGTGATATCCTCGGGGTCAATCATAAACTTATCAACGAGTAAGCTCTTGAGTTGTTCAAACATGTTAAAAACCTCCATTAAACATTAAGATAGCGCTAAATACGCATAACATTATTATTATATAACATTATATTCCAAAAGTCAAGTGGAAAGTGTTATTATTTTAATAACAATGCGTAAAAATATCAATTATTTTGATACCGCTGACAGAATATTTTACTCAGCGTCAAACTCATCCTTCGGAGCAGTGCGAAGGCGCGGACAGTCATTGGTGACCTTGAAGCCAACCTTTGCAGGAGAGGCCCATCGGATAGCATTGATAATTATACGCTGAACGTAAGGGTTATAGAAGGATTTGCAGGTTTCGTGACCGGGCTGGAAGTAGAAGATCTTTCCTATTCCTCTGTAGTAGCAAAGTCCACTTCTGAATATGTATCCGTCCTCGTACCATCCACTGAATACAAGCTCGTCGGGTTGTGGAACGTAGAAGGGCTCAGCGTAAAGCTCCTCCTTCTCTATAATGAAATGATTCGGAATGCCTTCCGCAATAGGATGAGACGGCATCATATTCCACATTATCTCGCGCTGATTCCTGCCCCAGGAAAGATTTCCGTTCGTGCCAACGATAAAACCGAAGGGCTTGGATCTGTGTGAGGAGTGGAGTGCTATAAATCCCATGCCTCCCGCCATAACTCTGTCGCGTATCTTGATAGCAAGCTCATCGGGCAGTTCCTTGTGTGTGGTGTGAGCCCACCATATCAGTACGTCGGTGTTATCAAGAAGCTCGTCGGTAATGCCGTAGTTCTCGTCGTCAAGCGCCGTTAGTGTGACCTCAATGTCATCGCATGAGGATTCAACAAAATCCTTGACGAAAGCATGAATACCGTTAGGATAGTACTCCATAGCGACCGGATTCTTCTTTTCGTGTCTGAATTCATTCCAAAATGTTACTCTGATTTTTTCCATATGTGTCACTCCTTATTAAATAAATTTTGATTTTATAACTGATTCCATAATTGACACTGTATTGTATCAAGTATGGTTATTGAGGGACAGAGCCGTCTCTCAAAAGCTCATATTTTCCGCTTCTGAGTACTTCTATAAGCTGCTCCGCTGAGGTTATGGGTTCCTCGGTAAGAATACCTCCGCACGGCTGATGTATCTCTCTGTGAAGATCAGTACCTGCGGTTTTTATAAGATTGTACATCTCAGCCCATTGATATGCGATGCAGTTCCTTGAATCGTGACCTATGTGACCGTTGTAGACCTCTATTCCGTCAAGACATTGGGGTTTAATTATTTTCATCTTGTTTCTGAACGGATGTGCCTGAATAATTAACATACCCGCCTCTCTGAATATTTCGCAGTTCTCCTCCATACTTTTATTAAGTATTTCAGGATGCGAAAGTAAAAACTCCTCTGTGATACCGTATATCAGATAATCGTTTATTCCGTCAGGGTCAAATCTCATCTCGATTCCCAACAGAACGTTTAATTTTCCCTCAGCGGCTTTAACCAGCGCATGATACCCATTCATAAAGAAAGCTATCTTTTCTTCCCAGGATGCATCGCTAAGATTGAACTTTTTGTGGTTAAACGTGGTATTGTTGAAGTGGTTTGTAAGGAAAAGCGTAGTGTAACCTGCTTCTACATATTTTTCAACTATCCTGTCCGAATAAAGACGACCGCAGACGCTCGCATCGGCGGAATGACAGTGTAATTCTGTTTTGAACATAGTATAATACCTCAGTATCCAAATAGTGATCTTACAAATAATAACATAATAAATGCAATATAATATAACTATTTATGCTATAAAATGTTAATTTGCACTTGATTTGTTGAATTTGTCCGTATTTACAATAACAATTGCTGTGTCAAACTGTGCCGCAACAGAACACTTCGGTATTGACAAAACACAATATCTGTGATATAATCTATGCATTAATTATTGTAAAGGAGGCGCTTTTTTGAAGTACAACAAAAACAAAACGCGCGACCTTTTGATCCTCGCAGGGTTAAAAGACATCGAAACTTACGGTATAGAAAGCTTCTCCGTTCGCAGAATTGCCGCCTCATGCGGAGTATCCTGCGCAACTCCGTATAAGCATTTTCAGAATCGCGATGATTTTGTCCTTGCTATTTTGAAATATATCAACTCTCAGTGGTACGAGATCCAAAAGAGAATACTATTGCAATTTCCGGCCGACGATATGATGCGGCTCATTGAAATCAGTATTGCCTACGTCAGGTTTTTGGTTGACAATCCCAATTTCCGTACTATAATATTTCAAAGCAAAGAAAGCTTCACGCAGGAGCAGATAGAAGAAAGAGCAAACCTCAGTGAATGTACAAAAATGCTTCTTAACAGCTATTGCCGATCAATGAATATGCCGGACGAGGCAAGAGTCAGAAAAACCTATACAGTACGCGCACTTATATACGGCGCCGCACTGATGATAGGCAATGGTCAGCTCGAGGATTCAGAGCAGACATACGCGATGGTCAGACAGACCATAGAAAGAGAATTTACCCTGAATTAATGAAAAGAACCAGACTGAAAGACCGAAAAATGCCTGTGTATACACGCGGCGAAGAAATATTCAATATGACCTCCCATATAGTCGGAGGAGGAATGGGTGTAATCTATCTCGTGACATGCGTGCTTATCTCCGCATTCAGCGGAAGCGCTATGAAGATAGTCGCCTCGTCAATATACGGAGCATCCGTTATCGCACTCTTCTCGGTTTCAAGTGTCTATCACGGACTGCATCAGTGTATGGGAAAACGCGTTATGCAGGTGCTTGACCACTGTAGCATATATCTGATGATCGCAGGCACCTACACCCCATTTGCTCTGTGCGCATTGCGTCCTGAGCACCCCGTCCTCGGATGGATAATATTCGGACTTGTATGGGGAATTGCCGCTACCGCATCCGTCTTTACCGCTATCGATCTCAATAAATACAAATACCTTTCTATGGCAAGTTATATCACGATGGGATGGTGTATACTCATCTTTGCCAAGGTAATGTTCGAGATACTGACACTTCCGGGGACGCTTCTTCTGCTTATAGGCGGCGTCTTGTATATGATAGGGATAATATACTATGTAAAGGGCGTGAAACGGCGCTACTCGCATTCCGTATTCCATATCTTCGTTAACCTCGGAAGCCTTCTGCATTTCCTTTGCATCGTGTTCTATGTACTTCTCTGATTGACGAATAATAAATAAGCAAGACCTAAGGATCTGCTCCTTTGGCCTTGCTTTTACTTTTGAACCTTTATTCGGATCTGAGTGCAACCACAGGATCCTTCTTTGCTGCTATAAGAGCAGGGAATAAACCCGCGATAAGCGTTATAACAATGCTTATAACCACAAGTAGAATGGCTCCAAGTACGGGAAGCGCGGCAATATTGGGTATATCGGTGAACGCTTCGATTATAAGGTTCGCGGGGATTAACAGTAAGAGCGTAATACCTATTCCCATTGCTCCCGATACAAAGCCTATAATAGCCGTTTCCGCATTGAAAACGTGTGTAATATCCTTCTTGGATGCACCTATCGCGCGAAGAATGCCAATCTCCTTGGTTCTCTCAATAACTGAAATATATGTGATAACTCCTATCATTATCGAGGATACTACAAGCGATATTGCTACGAAGGCGATCAGAACTATAGAAACTATATCAACTATCTGCGTGACGCTCGACATCAGAAGGCCAACCATATCAGTGTATTTTATAACCTTTTCACTGTGACCCTCTGCCTTCATTCTCTCATTGTACGCATCTATATACGCAACTATGCTGTCCTTGTCCTCAAATGTAGAAGCGTAAATATTGATCTGCTTTGGATTTTCCTTGTCAACCAATGAAAGTGCTCGCTGGTTGGCCTCGAGTGTGGATGAGGAAAACTGTTTTGGCATATAGGTGTCATAATACTCAACAAGCGTTATCTCATCAGATGCTTCAATCTTTGCATCGAACATTACTGCAAGCTGATCCGCAGTCATCCCCTCAAGCTGTGAGGCGGAATCCTCGGCAAACTGCTGTCTTATTGTCTCCGCAGTCATCATGCGAATAGCCTCAATAAGCTCCTCGTCAGACATTGTTTCCAGATAACTTTCGATCATAGACGGAGGTATACCCTCCATCTGCGACGAGCCCTGCTCAATTATCACTTTGATAATGTTCTCTCTTGACGTATCAAAATCCTCAAGATACTTGTCAACAAGACTCTGTATCTCAGCCTCAGTGGGCGAGGATGCGATCTGCTTGTAGAGTTCCGCTTTTTCTTCGACCGACAATCCACCAAAATAACCAAGAATCATCTCTGCCTTTTGCGAATCTGTAATGTTGTCAAGAGACCCATCGTCAAACTTTAAGCCTGTGAATATGTCAACCGTGGGATCAGCAAGCTGAGCCAGTACTGCAGGACTTCTGCCATTCTTTGCAATAACGTATTCCGTAAGCGCATGCGTATATCCGATAACACCGCCAATCGACTGCGCGACCGATTCGGGCGCGGGCCGAACTATTGCACTGATTTTTAATTCGGTACCCGTCCTTGCAAGATAATCACAGTAATTTGCGTTTGACTTCATGCTGACCCATTTGCCCGTTTCATCATCGTATCGGTAATAATCGGCAGGTAACACCAACGAGAACGTTCTTCCAAGCAGCTCCTCATAGGTAAAACTGACATCTTCACTTTCATAAGTCTCACCCTTGATAGCAGCCTGCATGATCTTTTCGAGCTCGTCAGGGTCCTTTATTCCAAGCGCGTAAAGATAAAGGTCGTTGATCTCGTTATTTTTGTCCACAACAAGTACTACCTCATTGTAACTTTGTGGCCACTCTCCGGCAATAACGTCGTATTGCGAATTCAGCAGATCAAGATTGTTTATCATCTCACTGCAGAGCGAGAGGGAAGAGGACATCATAGAACCCGACATACCCATTGATGCAGAGATCTGATTCATTATACTGCTTGGATTAACCTTAATATAGTCACCTGTGGGCGTGGTGGAATACAAATGAAGCGTCTGCGAATAAACGTACTGTATATCACTGACGTGATTCCATATTTCAGAACCGTACGCAAATTCTTTTTTAAGAGACGCAAGATCGTTGATGTGTACGTCCATATTCAGCATAGCGTTAGCAAGGTCAAACATAGAGGAGTTTGAATATACCTTGTCAAGATCGTGATCAATGTTGTCCTTGTCCGCATTTTCCATCAGAATGGACATCATGTCTGCAAGCTGAACCGACTCAGAGGTTATTGAGATCGGATAAGACGAAAGCGTGTCCTCTTGAAGCTGCCTGATGAAGATTTGAATACCGTCCGAAAGCGCAAGTATCAAGGCAATTCCGATTATACCTATACTTCCTGCAAAAGATGTAAGAATAGTCCTTGCCTTCTTGGTGAGCAGATTGTTCAGACTAAGCGAAAGCGCGGTCAGAAACGACATCGAATGGCGTTTTTTACTTTTCTTTTCCGGCACAGGCTCATCCTTTTTTGCAGTCGCATCTGTGGACGAGTCGTATGGCTTACTGTCACTCACTATATGTCCGTCAATAAGTCTTATGATTCTCGTTGAATACTGTGCCGCAAGCTCGGGGTTGTGCGTAACCATGATAACCAATCTGTCCTTGGCAACCTCACGGAGTATATCCATTATCTGAATACTCGTGTCCGTGTCAAGCGCACCCGTCGGCTCGTCGGCAAGGAGTATCTCAGGATCGTTAACAAGTGCACGTGCAATAGCTACTCTCTGCATCTGTCCACCCGAAAGCTGGTTGGGCTTTTTCTTTATCTGATCGCCAAGACCAACCTTCTTTAAGGCCTCCTTTGCCCTGCGTGTTCTCTCCGTAGGAGAAACACCCGAAAGTGTAAGAGCAAGCTCAACGTTTGCAAGCACCGTTTGATGCGGAATAAGATTGTACGATTGAAAAACAAAGCCGATCGAGTGATTGCGATATACATCCCAATCCGTGTCTTTGTATTTTTTGGTGGAGACTCCTTTTATTATGAGATCTCCGCTCGTGTAATGGTCAAGTCCTCCAATGATGTTTAAAAGCGTAGTTTTTCCGCATCCCGAATGACCGAGAATTGAAACAAACTCACTTTTCCTGAATTCAACGTTCACGCCCTTGAGCGCACGAACGTCATTGTTACCGTCAGAATATACCTTGACGATATCCTTCAATAAGAGCATCTTTTCCTCCGAATATATAAACCTGCATTTTTTAACATAATAATTATACTATAAATCAATGTTAAATAGGTGACAGAATAATGACAAAAAACCGAATTCTTAAATAAACTTAATAAACATATCTATACGTTTACGAATTGACTGTTGTAAAGCTCGGTGTAGAATCCGTTTTTCGCCAAAAGCTCTTCGTGTGAGCCCTGCTCAATAACGTTCCCGTCCTTCATAACGAGTATTACGTCCGCATCCTTGATAGTAGAAAGTCTGTGCGCTACGATAAAGGACGTGCGTCCCTCCATCATCTTAGCAAACGCCCGCTGTATTTTTATTTCCGTTCGGGTGTCGATCGATGACGTTGCCTCGTCAAGTATAAGCATGTGTGGATTGCTCAGCATAGCGCGCGTAATGCAAAGCAGCTGCTTCTGCCCTTGTGAGAGTGTCGTACCGGACTCGGATATTACAGTGTCGTACCCGTTCGGTAATCTACGGATAAAACTGTGCGCGTGAGTGGCTTTTGCGGCGGCTATCATTTCTTCGTCCGTAATGCTTGTGTCACCGAAGGTGATGTTGTTGCGTATCGTATCGGTCTTGAGCCATGTGTCCTGAAGTACCATTCCGTACGCATCCCTTAGACTTGCGCGCGTGATCTCGCGTATATCTTTTCCGCTTACTTTGATAGAGCCGGAATTTACGTCATAAAACCGCATCAACAGATTAATGAGAGTAGTTTTTCCGCATCCCGTAGGGCCTACAATTGCGATCCTTTGTCCCTTTTTAACCTTCAGATTAAAGCCTTCAATAAGCTTCTGCTCGGGAACGTATGAAAAATATACGTCCTCAAGCTCAACCGTGCCGTCAATATTCTCGCCGTCAAGTATGAAAGCATCGGGAGCATCCGGAATCTCGTCGGGAGTGTCAAGTATCTCAAATATCTTCGCCGCTGAAGCAATAGCCCCCTGAAGCTCAGCGACCACGCCCGATATTTCATTAAAAGGCTTTGTATACTGATTAGCATAGCTTAAAAAGCATGTGAGAAGTCCAACGGAAAACTCCGCTCCGCCCGTAGCTACTACCGTCAGTGCACCTGAAAGCGCAACGCCCGCATAAACGAGACTGTTTACAAACCTTGTCGACGGATTGGTAATTGACGAAAAGAATATTGCCTTGAGCGAGCATTTTCTGAGTCTTTCATTCTTTTCCGTGAATTCTTCTATCAACTCATCCTCGTGACCGAAAGCAGTTACCACGTTAGCATTGGAAATACTTTCGTCAATCAGCGAGGTCTGTTGCGCGTTTATCTCGGATTGAAGCTTGAACATGGAATACGTTCTCTTCGCAATAAATGCCGCGACAAAGAGGGAAATGGGAGTAACTAATATCACCACCAGCGTGATCCACGGATTTATCGAAAGCATAAATAAGAGAGTACCTGCTATCGTGATCACACCGATAAAAAAGTTTGTAAATCCCATCAGAAGACCGTCTCCAAGCTTGTCGGCATCCGCAATAACACGGCTGACTATGCTTCCCGTAGGATGCGCATCCGAATAACTGATAGGAAGCCGCTGAAGCTTCTTGAAGACCTCAAATCGAATATTCTTGACTACCGAATAAGTTAGCCTGTTGTTTATAATGCTCATTACCCATTGCAGTATCGCGGTCACACATATAACGATAGCCATACGGGTAAGAATTTTTATTATCCCCACCAAATCCACGTTTCCCTTACCGATAGCAAGGTCTACGGTTTCTCCGATCAGAACGGGCAGATATAACGTAAGAGCAACCGTTCCGGCCGCAAGAATCAGTGAAAGAATAAGAAATACCACGTTGCCCTTTAAGTAACGGAGTATACGCGCAAATGTAGCAATACCTCCGGCGGAGCCTGACTTGTTTTTTCTGTTTTTCACGTCAATACCTCCTTACACGTTAGCGTCGCTGAACTGCGAGTTGTAAATTTCAATGTATGTGGGACAATTCTTGATAAGCTCATCGTGTGATCCAAGTCCTACGATCTCACCGTCGTCAAGCACAAGTATTATGTCGGCATGCCTTACCGACGACGCCCTTTGTGATACGATGAAAACGGTGGGCGCATAATCAAGCGCGGCTATATTTTTGCGTAGCGCTGCATCAGTCGCAAGGTCGAGCGCCGACGTGCTATCGTCAAGTATAAGTATTTCGGGACGGCGTATCAAGGCGCGCGCAATGGTGAGCCTCTGCCGCTGACCACCCGAAAAGTTGTTACCGTGGGCAAGCACCTCAGCGTCAAGCCCCCCATCTTTTTCCGATATGAAGCCGTCCGCCATCGCAAGACGTAGCGCATCCCACATCTCCGCATCACTCGCATCCTTCTTGCCCCACAGAAGATTTTGGCGTACAGTACCCTTGAATAGCACCGCCTTCTGCGGAACGACTGCGATCCTCTCACGCAGAGCATCTACATTGTGTGCGCGCAGATCACGACCGTTAATTTTTATACTGCCCTCAGTAACGTCGTAAAGGCGCATAAGTAGATTTATAACCGTGGTCTTTCCCGAACCCGTGGCACCAATAATTCCAACGGTCTGTCCACGCAATATATCAAGATCAATACCTTGAACAGTTGGCGCCGCAGCACCCTTGTAGGTTAGCGCGACATTGTCAAAGCTGATAAACGGGGCATTCTCAGCGTTTTCGGCGTCGCTCTCGTTTGTGTCAAGTCCCTCGGGAATATCAAATACCGCCTGAACTCTGTTGCCGCACGCAATCGCCTTGGTTATGCTTATGATAAGATTTGCAAGCTTTATCAGTTCAACGAGTATCTGAGACATGTAGTTTACCAGCGCGTAAAGCTCACCCTGCGTGATATAACCGCTATCTACCCTCAACGCCCCCGTGTATATAAGCGCAATTATCGCAAGATTTATGATAACGTAGGTAAGAGGGTTCATCAGCGCACTGAGCCTGCCCGCCTTCATCTGTAAAGCATAGCTTTGTTCATTGTCCTCACTGAATTTATTTACCTCCGCCGCCTCACGGTTAAAGGCGCGCACAACGCGCACACCGTTAAGATTTTCACGCGTGTCCATCGTAACCCTGTCAAGACGTGCTTGTATTTTCTTGTAAAGCGGAATGCTTATAAGCATAATGCCGAACACAACTATTGAAAGTAACGGAATAACCGCAGCAAAAACGAGAGCTGAACGCGAATCCACCGTGAACGCCATTACCATAGAGCCAATTACAATGAGAGGCGAGCGCAAAAGCAGACGGAGCGTCAGATTAATTCCCGATTGTATCTGGTTTACGTCACTTGTCATGCGAGTGATAAGAGTAGACGAACCGAGCACATCGCGCTGAGAGGGGGAAAGCCTCATGATGTGCGAGTAAAGGCTCTTGCGAAGACCGGCCGAGCATCCCGTTGCCGCTTTAGCTGCGAAAAACTGCGCTGTAATGGCACAGACAAGGCCAATTACGCCAAGCGCGACCATTATTCCGCATCCACCTAAAATATAGCCATTATCACGCTTTGCTATTCCAATATCTATTATTGCCGCAACAACTAAGGGGATAAACAGCTCAAAGCACGCCTCAAGCAGCTTGAAAAGCGGTGCCATGACCGTCTCAACTCCGTATCCCTTTAAAAATCTCAATAGCTTTTTCACAAAAACCTCCAAATGTAAAACAGTCTTACAAATAAACTATTGTATCATAAACTTTTATAATAATCATTAACAAATATATATTATTTAATAAATATTGTCGGTAAAAAGCGGATTTGTTTATTAAAAATAAAACTTGACAAAAAAGCAATGTGTGTTATAATTAGATGGGTAATAACTAAAGCATCGAGGTGATACGGTTGAATGGCGTAATACAAAAGAAAGAGCCGGAATCAATTCAGAAAAAAGTCAAAGATATGACCGAAGGAAACATAGTAAAACTTCTTATTTCCTTTGCAATCCCGCTTTTGCTCGGAAATCTTTTTCAACAATTATATAATACGGTCGACACCTTTGTGGTCGGTAACTTTGTAAGCAACGAGGCGTACGCGGCAGTAGGCAATACAGGCCCGATAATCAATACTCTTATAGGCTTTTTCTCGGGACTTGCTACAGGAGCCGGAGTTGTAATATCGCAGTACAACGGAGCCAAGGACGAAAAAAACGTCCGCCGCGCAGTACATACCACACTCATTATGACTATTGGACTTATCATTCTGTTCACCGTTCTCGGTATCGTTATGGCACCCGCTATGGTAAAGCTTATGAAAACTCCCGACGAGGTGGTGAACGATGCGGTAAAATATCTTACCATCTACTTCGCAGGCGTTGCAGGACTTATGATATATAATGTCGGTGCAGGAATTCTCCGCGCCATAGGTGACTCGCGCAGACCCTTCTATTTTCTTGTAGTGTCTGCACTGACAAACGTAGCACTGGATCTTTTGTTCGTGTTGGGCTTTCGTATGGGAGTAGAGGGCGTGGCATACGCAACGGTAATATCACAGGCTATATCCGCCATTCTCGTTATGATAACCCTGTTTCGCTCAAAGGAAAGCTACGGTGTGGCTCTTAAGTACTTCAAATGCGATTTTTCCATACTGTTTAAAATATTCAAGGTCGGACTTCCCGCCGCACTTCAGATGGCGGTAACCTCATTCTCCAACGTGTTCGTCCAATCCTATATAAATAATTTCGGTACCGACTTTATGTCGGGATATACCTCGTATTCCAAGATAGACCAATTTGTATTGCTCCCAATGCAAAGTGTCTCCCTTGCCTCTACCACCTTCGTAGGACAAAATCTCGGAGCAGGGTACAAGCAAAGAGCGAAAAAGGGAGCAAACATATCTCTTTTGATGTCTATGACTATAACCGCCGTCCTTATTATCCCGGTTATGATCTTTGCACCGTCACTTGTGCGCTTCTTTAATAAGTCTGATGCTGTTGTAGAATACGGTAGCTTTCTTTTGAGATTTATATCTCCGTTCTATATACTCTGTTGCGTAAATCAGATATACTCCGGTGCAGTGCGCGGCGCAGGAAAATCCACCGCTCCCATGATCATAATGCTATCCTCCTTCGTCGCATTCAGACAGGCGTATCTTGCCGTGGTCTCCGCTCTCTCATCAAGCTACGTTCTCGTAGCCTTCGCATACCCTGCAGGCTGGATACTGTGCAGTACCCTTATGATCATCTATTATTTCTTCAGTAAGTGGGAAAATGCCGAGCTTATCAAACGCCCCACCGTAACCGAGCACGAATATGATCCGGATGATGACAAATTAAACAAAAAGCTCAATGCCGATTTGTAAACAATTTTGTGAACGATATCAAGCAAACAACTTGCAAAATGAAGCAAAATGGAGCAAAACGAAGCAAATAATATAATAAATCAAAATAATCGCAAAAATTTCAAAAAAACGCTTGACATTTTTCCTTCGCTGTGTTATACTATGCAAGTAAAAATTTGTAACACTAAAAACGGAGGAAACCAAAATGGCAGATCAAAAGACATTTATGTTAAAAATCAGCGATAAAGTTCCCGCATCCAAAGAGGATTCCAAAGCACTTGCACGCAAGTGGTACGTCATTGACGCAGCAGGCAAGCCTCTCGGAAAGGTTGCAGTAGCGGCAGCTACCATTCTTCGCGGTAAGCACATCCCTGAGTTTACCCCCCACGTTGACTGCGGCGACTACGTCGTAATCATCAATGCAGATAAAGTCGTTCTCACCGGTAAGAAGCTCGATCAGAAGTACTACTACCGTCATTCCGGCTATATCGGCGGACTCAAGGCTGTTCAGTACAAAACACTCATGGCTACAAAGCCCGAGCTCGCAGTTGAGCTCGCAGTTAAGGGAATGCTCCCCCACAACACTATCGGCAGCAAGGCAATCACTCGCCTTAAGGTCGTAAAGAATCCCGCTGAGGCTCGCAAGTACGCTTGCCACAAACCTCAGACTTACACAGTTTGATCAAAGGAGGAAATGAGATATGTATACAAGTGCAGTTCCTTATTTCTACGGTACAGGTAGAAGAAAGAAATCAATCGCTCGTGTCCGCATAATTCCCGGCACTGGCGCAATCACGATCAACGGACGTGACATCGACCAGTATTTCGGTCTTGAAACACTTAAGCTTATCGTAAACCAGCCCTTTGACGTAACTAACACAAGAGGCAAGTTCGATATCATCGCAAACGTTCAGGGCGGCGGCTTCTCCGGTCAGGCAGGCGCTATCCGTCACGGTCTCGCTCGCGCACTCGTTAAAGCAGACGAAGAGAATAAGGCGGCTCTCAAGGCAGCAGGATTCCTTACCCGTGACCCCAGAATGAAGGAAAGAAAGAAGTACGGTCTCAAAGCAGCTCGTCGTGCTTCCCAGTTCTCAAAGAGATAAGTTATTATTTCTTCGGATTATCTTCGAAAATTACAGCATTCACTTCGGTGGGTGCTGTTTTTCTTTTGTAGGGGAGACCTGCGGTCTCCCGCGGGCGAACGCAGTTCGCCCCTACTATGTTGTAACAACTAAAACTTGACAAATCTCCCCGCGTGTCATCTTGAGCGAAGACCGCCCGAGATCTCGCTTCGCCTACGGCTCGCGCTTTCGTGCAAGCACGAAAGTTCGGCAAGCTCAAGAT
>JAFVRO010000016.1 GCA_017504205.1 Clostridia bacterium
GCAGAGTTCCGCATTTTCGTATTTGCCGTCAGCATTATTTTCCTCCGTAGGAATATTTTTCTATATTATAGCATATATTTATCTCCTTGTCAATAATGGTTCTCATTATCGTTAAGAAAACTTATTGACATATTGCGACAAAAAAAGAGTGCCGCTTGATGCGACACCCTTTGAGGTTTATGCAGTTTCAGTATAATACTGTGCTTGTGCGTGCCAAAGCTCGTAATACTTTCCGCTTTCATCGGCAACGAGCGAAGCGTGAGTTCCTTGCTGAATTACCGCACCCTCATGGAACACGGCAATCTCGTCGCAGAACTTACAAGAGGACAGACGGTGGGAGATATAGATTGCGGTCTTGTCGCCTGCAATCTCGTCAAACTTTCCGTAGATCTCCGCTTCTGCAATCGGATCGAGAGCTGCCGTCGGCTCGTCGAGGATAATGAATGGAGCATCCTTATAGAGCGCACGGGCAATAGCAATCTTCTGTGCTTCACCGCCCGAAACATCAACGCCGTTTTTGTCATACTCCTTGTAAAGATATGTTTCCGTGCCGTCTTTCATTTTGATGAATCTGTCAGAGAAGCCTGCTTTTTCAAGGCAATCTATAACAAGTTCCTTATCGTAATCAACCTTGCCGGCAACATTCTCTCCCAGCTTCAAATGAAGCAGTTGGAAATCTTGGAAAACGACCGAGAAGATGTCCATGTATTCACGGTAGCTGTATTTGCGAATATCAATTCCGTTGAGCAAGATTTCTCCTTCGGTGGGATCATAAAGTCTGCAAAGCAGTTTGATGAAGGTGGTTTTACCCGAACCGTTCATACCGACAACCGCAAGGCGTTTGCCAACCTTGAATTTCATATTCACGCCACGAAGCGCATAGTTTTCACTTCCGGGATACTTGAAGGACACGTTTCTAAACTCGATTTCATAATCACGGTCACGGCGTTTTTCAACGGTAAGACTTCCTTGGTACATACTATCAGGAATATCAAGGTATTCAAAGGTCAGTTCAATGAACGGCGTATTGTTACACATAAGACCAATACCCGAAACAAGACTTGACATACCACCCGACACTTTAGTGACTGCGGCAACGTACTGTGTTACCGAACCAAGACCAAATGCACCTGCCAATGCTTTGAGGCATACGAAGGCGTAAACAATACCTGTAAAGATCACGGAAACCGCTGCAGAAGCTGCACCGTACAAGCCCATCGGTCCCCAAGCGTAGTGAGCAAACAAACCGTTAGAACCGAAGGTATCCTCTTTGTTACGATTGTATCTGTCGCAAATCTTATCCTGTCGATACATTCTCACATCGGTTGCAAGATTGCTGTAATATCCAAGCCAACCGAAAAAGCTGAACAAACGATTCCCAAGATTGTGGTCATCGGCGTGTTTTGCGTAATAACTGCCTGCCTTATTGCTGAGCATTGGAGCAATAAAAGTAACCGCCAGCATAATAACGATAACACCGAGGACTACAAAGGGGTTATTGAGTATTGTCAATGTACCTGCATCGGAGGGAACTTTGATAACGAACAGCGAAACCGTAAGAGCCAGACCGCCAAGCAGAGTAAAAACAGAAGAACAGAGTTCGCCGCAACACTCAAGCACTCTTGCAAATCCCCAACCGCCGCCGTTAAAGCTCTGTCGGATGGATGACAGCATTTCGGATGTATGCGTATCGTCAAGATTAGCATAATCGGTATCAAGTATTTTTTCGGAAACGATATGCTCGATCTTTATCCAATCGCCTGTGCTTTGTGTGTTCTTCCATTTGGTGAGAAGTGCAGTACCCAAAGCGATCACCGCAGCAGAAACAAGGGTGATGATAACAAGCATTTGGAGTCGTTGCACATCTCTGTTTCCCACAAGCTCGTCGATCACAAGTGCGGAGAGAAAAATGCCAACATAGGGTGTAAGAGCATCCCAAACTACGTTTAGCAAATAAGAAAGAACCATCTGCGGATAGTGACTATAAATTAGTTTGAACGCTCGATTATTTGCACGAAAAGCTCTTTTCAAAGTTACTTTGCTTTCAGTTTTCTTCATTTTCGTCCTCTCCTTCCTTGTAGTATTTACTCTGAACTTCATAAAGCTCTGCGTATTTGCCGCCAGCCTTCAAAAGTTCCTCATGCGTTCCTTCTTCACCGATGCCGCCGTCTGCAATCATAATAATGCGGTCACAGAAGCGAGTGGATGCAAGACGGTGGGAAATGTAGATAGAGGATTTACCTCTTGTCATTTCATTGTATTTCTGATACATTTCCGACTCTGCGATAGGATCAAGTGCCGCTGTAGGCTCGTCAAGTACAATGAACGGAGCGTTTTTGTAGAGCGCACGGGCAAGCATAAGACGCTGTGTTTCACCGCCCGAAAGGAGCATAGCATCTTCAAAAACCTCTCGGTTCAGATAGGTTTCATATCCGTCCTTTAAGGATTCGATTTTTTTGCGGAGACCCGCCTTATCCACACAGTCCTTGACACGTTCCATATCAATGCCAACGCTGTCCTGTGCCACGTTGGTTGCAATCGTACCGGCAAGAAGCGAGAACTCTTGGAACACCGCCGAGAACATCTTGTAGTAGTCTCTGCGGTTATAATCTCTGATGTCCTTGCCGTCAAGGAGAATGCGTCCCTCAGTAGGGTCAAGGAAGCCGCAGATCAGCTTG
Source organism: Clostridia bacterium (assembly GCA_017504205.1). GTDB lineage: Bacteria > Bacillota > Clostridia > Oscillospirales > CAG-272 > HGM12650. Next base: position 2,679 of record JAFVRO010000016.1, read on the forward strand.
ATAAGTGTTGTTTTACCGGCACCATTCAGACCAACCACCGCTAACTTTTCACCGGGACGGAGAGTGAGATTGATGTGTGTGAGCGTATCCTTGTCTGCTCCGGGATAGCGATAGGATACGTTTTCAAGTCTAATTTCATAGAGTCTGTCTGCTTCTGCTTCAATAGGCTCGCCGTCCTCAAATTTGAACAGTTCGGGATATTCAAGACATTCACGAACCGTAGAAATGTCAAGAGATTGCGTGTGAAGCGTATTAAAGCCGCCGAGAATACCCGATACCCAAGCTGTAAATCCACCTACTGCGCTGAAGAACAGAAGGAACTGCGACACGCTGAGTTCGTTGCCAATTACAAGACCGATAAGGTAGGCGTATGCAATTGCATTGCGAAGGAACGTAAGTACAAGGTCAACGATTCTCGCCCAAATGTAAACGCCCTGCGCTTTGCTTTGAAATGCCGTGTAAGCTACCATACCCTTTTCGTAGAGTTCGTTGATCCAAGAACGCAAACCAAAAATGCGAATATCTTTGGCAACGTCCAAACCACTTGAACGACGGTCAAGATAGAACAGATGTGTTACATGCTCAACTTCTTCCTCACGGTGACGGTATCCCCATTTGTTCAAGTGATTACTTACAAAGTAAGAGATAACTGTCGTAACAAGTATCGCAACCAACAGAAGCGGTTGGATGGATGACATCAGAATGATATAGAAAACAAAACCGATGATGTTGGTAGTCAAATCCGTGAGCGTAGTCCAGATTGCCTCGGTTGCTGCTCTGTTGGAATTGATCGTATCCTGCGACTTTGTTCTCAGCTCTTTGAATTTTTCATCGTACAGGTTCGGATAAGAGGTCGTTGCGGCTTTCTTATTAAGAAGCGTAATAATTTCGCAACGAGTGCTGATTCTTCCGTACAGAGTATTCGTATTCACATACGAGGAAGCCGCCGAGACGAGCATCAACGCAACGACAAACACCACTATCGTCAAGATCAGTTCCGTGACCGATGCCTGTCGCTCCACCACAGAGAGTATTGTGGGGGAAACATACAGATTGATAAGGTTAAGTGCAACAGCCGTAAGCGCCGAGAGCAGACTGAGCACAATAACCTTTTTCTCTCCCGAAGTCCAAGCGAGTTTTATCATATACGCAGAGTTCTGCGCCATATTGTACTTAGGTTTGGGAGCTTTTTCTTTTTTCTTTTTTTGAGTTTTTTCTTTTGCCATAAAAACCACCATCCTTTCTGAGCATATCATATCACAAAAAGTCGCCCCCGTGTAAAAACGGGGACGAATCGTCATTTTTGGGTGACGAATTGCAAAATCAGACCTGCGGAATGAGGATTTCCGTGGTAAATGCGCCGTCCTCGCTGTTTCGTGAGAGGTATCCGTCAAGACGCTCAATGATATTGTCTATACGCACCAAGCCGAAGCCGTGACCGTCACCTTTTGTGGTGTGGAAACGGTTTCCGACCTTTGCGAGTTTCTTCGTCGCCGTGAAATTGGTAAACGAGATATAAAGCTGTGTGTTCTTCATATCCATATATACACGGATAAGTCTTTGTTCTTCGGGCAGAGCCATACTTGCATCAATGGCATTATCGAAAAGGTTTCCGATGATAACGCACAGATCAAGCTCGCTCATTTTCAGTTTTACGGGAATATGTGCATCTACCTTTACCGCTATGCCTTTGGATTTCGCAAGTGAGATCTTACTGTTCAGTATCGCATCTGCCATAGCATTGCCGGTCTTTACGACGGTATCGACCGTGGAGAGATCGGTGTCGAGCTTATCAAGATAATCCTTGATAGCTTCCATATCGCCGTTTGCCGCAAGCACCTTCATCAACTGTATATGATTTCGGTAGTCGTGTCGCCAACCTCGGATTTGCTTATACATTGTTTCGACTTCCTGATAGTGTGTTTCTATCAGTTCTCTTTGATAGGCGGCTATTCGCTTATCTATGTGTTTTGAGAATATGGACATAGCCCCTCCTTATGTATGAGAAATAATTGCTCGGTTCAACGGCTCGTAAGCCCCTCTCGGCAGAGGAAGCACCGTACCGTCCGAGAGATAGACGTCGGTTTTCGTCACGCGGCTGATGTATGTGAGATTGACGATCATAGCTCGTCCTACTCTTGTAAAACGGTCATCAAGGAGCTTTTCAAACTCTCCGAGTGTGCGCTTTACCGTGTATTCTCCTTTTGCGTGAACCGTAACGTAGTTTTGGTGAACATCGAGATATTTGACCTCGTGCAGAGGAATACGCACCATCTCACCCGACAAGGTAAGATTGAGGCAACGCTCGTTCTGAATGAGCTTTTCGCAGGCTCGGTCAAGAACGGCGTATAGCTTCTGCTCGTTCACGGGTTTCATAAGGTAGTGGAGAGCCGCCACCTCGTATCCCTCGGATATGTAATCGGAGTATCCCGTGATGAACACGATCTGAACAGTCTGATTATCTCGGCGTATC
>JAFVRO010000017.1 GCA_017504205.1 Clostridia bacterium
AAGGGCGTGTGCTTGTCTCGGCGAGCGCAGCGAGCCGACTTGTATCAAGACAAGCACACGCCCTGTAGTCACACCCCCAACAAAACCCAACAGAACCCCAACTTTATACAACTGTTACTGACATAAAAAAACGGGGAGTTTTTACGCTCCCCGTGATCGTCAGTCTTTATATGACAGCATTTCTTTCAAACGCTTTTGGTAGTCTGTTTCGGCATTATCTCGGCTTGCAAGGTAATGTCCCCAAGCCCAAGAGTATGTACCGTCTTTCTCCTTTGAGGTATTCCGCGCGGTGATATACATTCCATCACTCTCGCGCTGAAACAGTCCCACGTTGCGGCTTCCTACGGTGCAGAACTCAATCACCGTCAAGCGCATTCCTGCGTTATTGAATACGTATCCTGCTTCCATCATCCCACCTCGTTTCTGTCGGGAATATACTTTCGTCCCGCGACCTCGACCATACGGTAAGAACGCCCGTCCATCGTCACGGTGGAGATAGTCGGCTGACCTTTACGGGCGGCTTGAATAAAAATGTATTCGGTATGCGCCTTTGCCCGTGGAATGTTGCCGTCAAGGAACTTTTCATCGGTGGAGACCTCCAACACCTTCACGCCCTTACTGACGAGATAGGCGCTGAACTGCCAGAGCTTTTCAAATTTGCCGTTGGAGTCTGCGATAAAGGTGCAGTCCTCGGCGGGATAATAGGCTGTAATTCTGTAATAGTTAGACATAATCGTTCTCCTTTCGGTTATTAAGCGGCTATCTTCTTCAAGGTTCTGTTTGCGTAAGGCAGCCATTTTTTACGGATATAGGTTTCAAGCTCTCCGGTAGGCATTACGTGATTTTTGCCGTAGCTCTGGAGAATCTTTTTAGAACGTAAGGAATATTCAATCGTGATCAGCGGCACGTCAGGCTCCGCAACGCTTCGGATAAAGAAGATCAGCGTTTCCTCTCGGACAAATTTCTGATCGTAGCCCATACGACCAACGCAATGCCCCAAAGCCTCACCTTCAGCAATCAGCTCGGCAGGGCTCTTTGCGATAATGGCGATATATACGTCATCCTGATCTCTCTGCAAGGGCAGATATTTTTCGGCAACCGTAGCGAACTTGGCGTAAAGCTCCGCACGTTCCTTTTCATCAGCTATCGCCTTTGCGGTTTTGTATTCGTCAATGCGGATATCGTGCCAACGCTTGAAATCGTGGGGATAACGGTTCTTTGCCTCCTTCATATCCAAGCCGAGATAGTTGCAGGCTTTGAGATAGTCAAGATACAGGCGGTGGGAAATCTCCTGCTTTGCGATATACGCGAAATAGGGTCTATAATCACCGTCAAGCATATCGCGGATAGATTTGTAGTCCTTATCGCAACAAAAGCTCTTTTTGATTTCCTCAAATTTCTGTGTATCGGGTAGCGGCTCTTTTTTGCGGTAAGCGGCGAATACGGTGGAAACGTAATAGTAATGGTTGGCAAGCTCTTCACGATTAGCTGACAGCCACTTGCGGAAATGCTTGTCCGAACCGGCTTTGCGTAAGATCTGCTTGCTCATAGCGTATTTTTGCAGACCCATTTTCATCAGGTATTCAGCCTGCGGGTATTGCTCGTAAATGCGAAGATATTTCAGTATATCCGCGCCGTGGTAAAGCTCCCATGCTGCATACTTGTATTCGGGAAATTTGTCGAGATAGTCACGGTTGACAATGGGGGCATAAGGATCAAACATTTTATCCTCGTGCCAGCCCCATTCTTCGCTTTCATACCATTTCGGGTCTTTGGTCAGCCCCTCGGCGTACCATCCGACGCTGTAACCGCTGATATAGTAAAACACAATGTCTTTAATAAAGCAGATATCCGAGTGAACACCGTGAACGGCGACCTGCTTATAGTGCCATTGAGTATAACGGTGCTTGACCGCTACCGTGACCTTTACCAGCTCACCGTCATTTTTGGTCAGATAGGCATAAAAACGAGTTGATCCGCAAGGCTTCGGATGTACTTCCTTATCTCGCTTACGGATCATTTCAACGATATATTTGGGAACGGGCTTTATTTTATTGTCTTTCATTACATTGCACCTCACTTTACAATATCAATCTTCTGGTCGAGCAGCATATAGATCTTATACATCAAATCCATATCGGCGTAATATTCTTCGTTCTGCGGCTCTTTGGATTCCTCAACGGCAGGAAGCTCCACGATCTCCCCGGTTTCTTCGATGATCGCATAATTGGGCGGGAGCGATATTTCCGCTTCAATCTTCGGATAGAAGTTCATCTGCTCGCCGTCGATAACCGCGATATTAGCAAATGCCCGTATCTTCTCGCGGTAGGTATCTGCGACGTGGAAGGGATAACCGATCATCGGAACGCGCTCCGAAAGTCCGCAATCCCGGCTCGTCAGCGTCATTGAAAGCTCCCGCGCGACCGTCACGGCTACTTCTCCGAAAATCTCAAAGAAATCACCTACGCGCATAGCGACAACGGTGTTCGGGAACTCCGCTTGATAGTGCTGATACTTCTCGTACAGAGGCAGGATTTTAGGCTTCTCAGGCGGCGTTTCCTCCGTTGCGGGTTCTTCCTCGTCATCCTCGAAAACGAACTCTGTGGGCTGTTCTGTGACCTCTACGACGGCATCTTCTACGGCTTTATCGGTAGGTGTTTCGTCCTCCGTAGGTTCGTCCATAAAGTCAAACATCGTAAGCTGTCCCGTGGGATTTACCTTTTTAGGTGTAGGAGCAGAAACGGCGGGAGTAGTAGTCTTGGTATCGGTTGCGGTAGTGGATGCAGCCGCTTTCTTCGGCTTCGGTGCAGGCTTGGGAGCTTTGTACTCCGTCCCGTCCTCGTTATAGAGCGTACCGAGGATGCTATCTTCTTCAAAGTAGTGGATCGCCCAGCCAAAAACGACTTCACTATGCACACACGCGCTTGTAGCTCCGTTTTCGGCTTGATTTTTCGCTTCTTCGGTGGCAAACTTCATAAAGCCTGCAAGCGTTTTACGGCTGATCAGTTGCTTGCCGTCTTTCTCCACGGGAACGCCGTTGTTGATCTTATCGGCAAGTATCTCGCTGACGTTTTGCTCCAAATATTCTTTCAGTACCTTTTCTTCGGTAGTGGTTGCAGTAAGGTTCAATGTAATCATCTGTGTTACCTCCATTTCATAATTTTTTCAGTATAAATAAAAAAGCCCCTTCGTATCAGAAGGGATCCTCGCGCCAGATGCCGGCACGTACTTCGGAGTGTTTGATCGGGATAATCACCCATTTCGGTTTATTGAGAATATGTCCGTCCTCCCGCGCTCTCGGAGGAAAACGGATATATCCGGCTTTCGCGGAAACGGCTTGACAGTAGGTGTAGGTCATAAAGTGCCTTATGTATTCCACCGCACCTTCTTCCTTATAGCAGACCTTGTAACCGTAAGGATTGTTCGTATTCTTTCCCATAGCTCACACCCCGTAAAGCCTCTGTGCAAGGCGCGGCAGAGCCGAGTAAAAGTTATTCCGCATAATCGTCGTATGCAAATATCTGTCGTGGGCGAAATAATTACGGTCTGCAAACTCATAGCCCTTTTTCGTCAGCCTTTTCACCTCGTAGTGATCCGAGCCGTCGTGATGATAACCGAAAATATAAAAATGACCGTTTTCGTCATAGAACTTTACGTAGTCTAGATGGCGAATACAGTCAAGCAGATCATCAAAGCTATGGATAAATTTTCCGCCCTGCGCGGGTCCGTCCCACCTGCCGCAAGTACCTGTCAAGAGGTAGCTGTCTTTTTCAAAGACGGGTTCAACGTCGGCTCTGAAATCGTCCCATTCGCGTCTGCGATCTTCGTCCATTTCGTGATAAACCACGCAATCGGGAATATCGTCTGCCGACTCCCAGCCTTCTTCTTCGGCAAAGGTCTCAAACAGATAGTTTTTCGTGGCTTCAAAGCTCGCGCAATCGGTATCGTTATAGAAAACGGTGGTTTTTGTTTTCATACGCTTACACCTCAAATTCTTCCTGCAAGGCGTTCAGCACCTCGCCCTCAATGTCGATATCGTCAAGCTGCTCGTCGATGGCGTCCTCAATCAGCCCCGACACCAATGGCTCAAAGTCCATATCTTCAATTCTTTTTTTCAGACGCTTCGTGATAATTTCTTCAATGTCGATCTCGTCCATCGCGTTACTGATGGCTTCTTCAAAATCGTAATGACGGATCGCGTCTTTGATGCGGTTGCGGATATCCTGTTTAATGCTCATTGTCTTGCCTCCTTAATAATTCCGTATTTGTCGTCTGCGTAGTACGCACCCGAGAACCAGTTAAAAATGGCGGTGCATTTCACGCCCCTATAGTCCACGATATACACCGTCTGCGTACCGTCCTCTTTGCTGTCGAGAACGGTGATTTCATCCATTGCTCCGTCAAGGGAATGGATATGCGCCATTGTCTTAAATGCGGTCATTTTCTTATCCTCCTTTACGGTATATCTTCGGGTTCTTCATCGGTCAGAGCCTCGATAGCCAGCCGCATACCGAGACGGAAAGCGTAAACAAAGATGTCACGCTCACAGTACCCGGTCATTTCGTTGGCGCAATCCTCATATTTTTCAAGGCTTTCGCGCTGGCTCTCATTCAGTGTTTTGGCAAGATCGGAACGGTTGCGCTCCATCAGCTTCAAAAGATCGGCTATGCGCGGGTCATCCTGCTTGTGATCCTGCGGATTGATATTGCCGTACCAAAAATCAATGAGTGTTCTTTTCATTTCCGTATTCCTCCAAGTATTTTTTGTATTCGGTATCTTCTTCGAGCAGCTTCATCAGGACAGGCATAATGGTCTCTTTGGTCTGCCCGACGCAGTAAATGGTTTTGAGATTGGAATTGTAGCCAAGCACGCGGCGGAAGAAATAATCGGTCAGCCTCATAATGTCGGGATCCCGATGCTCGCTGACTACGTTGATGCAGTGAATAGCGGTCATAATAGCGTCGATTTCTTTTGTGTTCTTCATTTCAATAGCTCCTTTCGTTTAATGCGCGTGCTAATTTATATAGCATTTCTTGTATCGCATTGGCATCGTCAATAAGCGTTCTGATAGATTGTGGAACGCCTCTGACCGTATTTCTGCATCCAACCCACATTTCAGCGTGTTCGTCTGCATCAAAATCGTCTGCGTATTGGTCAATCTCTTGTGCGAAGTTTCGTTTTTCCACAGTAAAGAAAAAATCCTCGCCGGCGGGAGAGCATTGGCAAACATCAACGTATTCTCCATCTTCCCGTAATATCCAGCCGAGTTTATTGCAAATTTTTCGTTGCTTGTTATTCATTTGTCTCACCTCTTAATAATTCTTCGAGTCCTTCAAATACTGCGACAGAGCCTTTTCAAGTCCTCGCAGCAGCCGCTTGTCCGAGTTGATCTCGTCAACGGTCAGACCTACCGCGTCCAGCGTATCTTCGAGGTCGTATGTAATGCAGTATTCGTGATTGGCAAGCTCGTAAAGGAACATATCTTTGATGATGCCCTCACCGGTCGTATCCGCCGCGACTGCATCCGCTTTTTCTTTTTCGAGCCTTTCCATAAGTGCGCGGAACGCTTCACGGTCTGTTTTGCGGATATAGCAGCCACCGCCGACGTGTACGATCTTATCGGTGTCGGTGGGGAGCAAGCCCCATTTTTCCATCATTTCCGCAAATTGCTGTTGGCTGAACGCCGCGCCCATCGGGAAAGCGTTAAATTCCTTTTGCTGTCTGTCCTTCAAGATCTGATATTGGTTCGTCATAGTCGTATCTCCTTTTCAATAAATTTCGATCAAGCCGCCGCTGTACGTTTCAATCGTTCCGTTATGGGAGAACGATTCTCCGTATTCGGCAAAGTCAAAATAGTTTTCTAAATCGCCGGGAAATTCATAGCCGCAATTACTGAATTGCTCGCGTCCGTAATCCTCCCAGTCATAGCCTTTGTAGAGGTAAATGTCATCGTCCCAGCTCTCGCCGTTCTGCTCGACCAGAGCTTCAAAGTCCCGAAAGCTGCGTACCTCTATGTAGGCTTCCATAACCTCAAATTTATCCGAGTCAAAGAACACACCGGAATCCCTCAAGGTCTCAAACAGCCGCCTCGGACTCATATAATCGGTATTCTCGCCGTCAAGGTCGAGATTTTCAATGTCCTGTACGAACAGCTCTTCATCAATGCCGTCAAGCTGAAAGCCTTGTTTTGTCAGTTCTTCTTCGATATCCTCCCAATCGTCATAGTCCGAGAGAGTAATGAGCTTGGAGCCCATTGCACGCGAGTTTCCCGCGTTGTATGAGCCCCAAGAGCCGATCACGATTTTTACTTCATTGTTGGTTGCTGTTCTGATCATTTTTGATTTCTCCTTCCAGTATCAATTTTTCTTCAATACGGTCTTTTGCTTCTTCGAGTAATTCCGAGTAATCCCAAACCGGCGTATTCATTAGTTCACCTCCTCAAAATCGTTTACGGACAGCTTCTTGTATTCACAGCCGTATTCAAAGTAATATCCGTTTTCATCGGAAAGCAGGGGATATGTTACCACGCTGATCTTTCCTTGTCTGGTAATGGCGACGCTGATCTCATTTTTCAGCTCATTGAGGTCAACGATATTGAAAGTGACGAAGCACTCACCGTCGTGGTATTGAAATTCATTCATATAAAACTTATTTTTCATTGCTGTATCTCCTTTTCTTAATCTACGAATTTGTACCAGATGTTGTAGTTAAATTCAAGCTCGCGGGTCTCGTAATTGTCTTTACCTGTGTCGATCTGAACCTCACGAATTTCGTAATGAGCACCTTTGTGTTCACCGGGCTTGTCGGGTATGGGATGGCAATTTTTCACGCAATCCTCGAATACACGAATGTACGGTTTGCCTGCTTTGCTCATGCAGGCGATGACGAGATCGGTATCTGTGATGTAGCCAAGACCTGATATCTTGTCGATATCATCTCTACGATACCTTGTTACTGAATACACTACTTTTTTCATTTTGGAATACCTCCTGATTTTTTATTTAGCCTTTCGGCAGGGGCAGTGAAGCATAGGTCGGGAGCAAAGTACGCTCATTTTCCGTATGGTGTGCAGATGTCAACGGGAGGTATTGACGATTTTCAGTACACGAAAAAATATTGCATTTGGATAAAGAAAAAAGCCAAGTATCGCTACTTGACTTCTTCTGTAATCTATTCTTATTTTCAGCAATAATTTTTCACGTTTACATCTGCGAGACCTATGCTACACTAAGCCACAACGAAAGGCTAAAAAATCAGGTTCTTTCTCTTATAAACAGAAAAAAGCCGAGCTTGTCACTCGGCTTGATTGAACGTGATTTTTATTCCAAAGTATTCGTGATGAAAAAATAAAACGAACTCCGATTGCTCAAAGTTCGTTTTATTTCCTTTTGGCGGAGAAGGAGAGATTTGAACTCTCGCGCCGGTATTCCCGGCCTACACCCTTAGCAGGGGCGCCTCTTCGGCCTCTTGAGTACTTCTCCGTACTTTATGAGCGCAGACGGCCGTTGCATCAATCTGCAAGCAGTATTATACCCCATTTTTTCCGTTTTGTCAATCCCCAAAATCAAGTTATTTCAGTAAAACTGTAAAAAAAATATGAACGATTTTGTAGGATATGTAATTTTCACACTTGCAAAAGTATTAATCACAAAAATCAATGCGACAAATTTATATAAAATAAACAAAAAAATAAATTCTTGAATATTCCTATTGAAAAATTCCCACATTTGTGTTATACTGAATTATGATTGGGTAGTTATACCCTTAACGAGCTTATAAAACCGAAAGGATAACAGATATGGCATCGGAAAACAATGCGGATAAAAAATTTGCCATCCTTATAGACGCCGACAATATCGGAGTGAAATACATAAGGATCATCCTTGACGAGATCTCCAAAGAGGGAACCGCAACCTATAAAAGAATATACGGAGACTGGACGTCCCCAAACCTCTCCCCGTGGAAGCAGGTTCTGCTTGAGCATTCGGTCACACCGATGCAGCAGTATAGTTACACGGTGGGCAAGAACGCCACCGACTCTGCAATGATAATCGATGCAATGGATATACTGTATTCGGGCAAGGTCGACGGATTTTGCCTTGCATCGTCCGATAGCGACTTCACGCGTCTGGCATCAAGACTCCGCGAGTCGGGCATGACCGTTATAGGCATGGGCGAGCAAAAAACACCTCGTCCCTTCGTCTCCGCCTGCGACAGATTTTGCTATATAGACAACATTCTCAAATCCCAGAGCGATACGAAAACTCAAAAGAAAAAGGGAGCCGAGGATCCCTCTCAGGACAAGGGAGATAAGTCCGCAAAGGGCTCAAAGCCCAAGAGCGACAAGACTACGGCAAAGGCTGCAAAGGTATCCCAGAAGCCGCAGGAACCGTCAAAATCGGCGTCCAAGCCCCACGATCCTTATCAGCCCTTATCCGCGCTTGATGCGGTCGATAGCCTCATAGCAGACGCCGCAAGCGACGACACCACCTCCGTCACCGACATCGACACCATCACCGACGCAATCAGCGCGATCGTGGATGAAATGATGCTCGACGATGATGACGGATGGGTGCTTCTCAGCGATGTCGGAAACGTTCTGAGGAAAAGATACCCCGATTTCGACCAAAGAAACTACGGATATTCCAAAATGACTACGTTTATCGCAGGGCTCGATATATTTGAGATGCGAAAGGTAGTCGAGGATCCGCAGAACCCTAAATCCGCAGTGATATATATGCGTAACAAGTCCAACGGTTGATCTTTGCCCAAGGACTCGGGAAAGGAAATGTATGCCCCTTATAACCGAAGCACAGTATCAGTCGATAACGACACAGTATCTGTTTATAATCAAAAAATTCATCCTCCCCATTCTGCCGGTCAAGATCAGTACACGCACACTGCTTGATTCGTTGGTAAGAATAGAGGACGAAATACAGTTCAACAGACTCGTCGAATATAATAAAGAAACGGGAGAGCTTACCCTCGTTCCGCAGAAGAAAAGCCCGGCATTCAAACTGAGCCTGAAGCTTCCGTGCTCAATGGCGTACTCCTTCAGGGCGACCGAGGCAATTCTTCAGGAAATCTCTGCAGTTACTACTCCGATGGGACTTAATTCGGGCTACGGATGTGATTCAAGCAGCTGCGAAAGAAGCCTCATACTCGACAGACTTTTCTCTGAAAACGGAGTGTACTTTGAAGCTATAGTTTCTACTGCCTTTGAACGCGGCCTTTCCGTATGGCTCGGCGGCGCAGACGATTGCGGTATTACAATATTCCGACTTCTTCATAAGCTCGGCGGCTGGAGCCGTAAGACGTATGAAGGTCATCATGTCTCACTTGGAATAATCGTCGATAAGGACAGCGGGGCGGGCGGTATGCGCTACATTGATTTTCTGGAGAGCAAGCATAGTGCAATAGTATCCGACGGGGTCTTTTCCGCCGTTTGTCTTGACCGCTTTGGCAGACTCATACGAAGCGAATCCGCGCTTCACTCGGACAGAGCCTCCAACGAGGAAATGCTCGATATGCTCGTTCCGTTTGAATACACGGGCTTTGCAGGACTTTGCAAAAATAATAAAATCGGTATTATTATGCTTGAATCGGGTGATATACTCGTCATTAAAGACAGTACACTTATGTTCAGCAAGAGAAACGGTGTCTGGAGTGCATTCGATCATGACAGTATGATCACGCGCCTTACGGATTTTCTTGCTCCGACGGAAGACCGTCGCGATCGCACGAAAATGTGGGAGTACGGCAAGCTTTCAAGAGAGATATATAAAACTCTTCTTGATGTATCCTTTTCTCACACGGGCGGATGCCTTGGCATCGTAAAGAACCCGGAGGATGCCTGCTATCTGATCGATAATAACAGAATAACCTATAAAGAGTTTTCCGAGGGCGCGTATGACGATTTCAACGATGCCTCATGCGAGGGAACTGAGCTGTGTCTTGAGGAGCAGGATCACGATATCCGACGTAAGCAGGCACTGGCGAATCTCATATGGTACGACGGAAAGCACCGCGATTTTGATACCACCGACCGCAGACTGCGTATGGAGTGTATGGCATTTGACGGTGCGCTCATTATCGACACCAAGGGCGAATATATCACTGTTGGCTCCATTGTCAGCGTAGGCGGAGGTACGGGCGGCGGAAGAACCCTTGCGGCACAGGCAATAGCAAGGTACGGCATGGGCATCAAAATATCCTCGGACGGAGGTATAATGGCGTACGAGGGAAGCGTACCCAACGTAGTATTTTCTACAAACTAAAACAATTTAAGCACTATAAAATAAACTAAATTTTACACAGAGGTTTTGTATATGCAGGACGGTTACAACGTAGAATTAACGCTTAAAGCCAAAATAGACTATTGGAAGGAGCGTCTCCTGAATATCGATTCAAAGAACAGACTGATCAATTACGCAGGCAATAAATGCCTCGGAATTACTGTTCCGTCCTTTGATACGGTATTCGACAGATTTGTCATTAAGGAGGAAAGGCTTGAGCTGATGCACCAGATCAGCCGGAATAGCGATTACCGTATGTTTGCGGCACTTCAACTTATGGGAGTGATGGGCTCACCCGTAAACGTAATGAAGGGAGACTTCAGAGGAAGCGAAAGCGACGCTGAGAGCTTCCGTATTTTGCGACGCCTGCGTAACGAGGCAAGAATAAAACAGGAGGATCAGGGTATAGATACCCTCTATCTGTCCTTCGGTTTCCTGAAGTGGGTGGATAACCGCATCTCAACCAAGACAGTACTGAACTCCCCGCTCCTTCTCGTGCCCGCCTCAATAGAGCTTGATTCCATCAATTCGGTGGCGTATATACAGAAGGGCGACGAGGATCCCGTAGTAAACAGTACCCTCGTATACCATCTCGGCAAGGAGCACGGTATTATCCTGCCCAAATACAATGACGGTAGAGGCCCGAATGATCCCAAGGAGACCGCAAGCGAGTATCTTGCAAGAGTTGCCGATGCGGTCAAGCATAAGGGGTGGGAGGTCAACGCAAGCTGTAGCATAGGAATAGTTTCTTTCTCACAGATAAATATGTTCCGCGACCTTACCGACAATACCGCGCTTGTAATGCAGAACCCCATCATCCGCGCAATTTGCGGAGACTATTCGGGACTTATCCGTCCTGAGCAGTTCAAAACTGCAGTGGCAGGACGTGACGGCGTTTTTGATATAGACGCAATAGAATCCAAGGAAATGTACCAGGTCGTTGATGCCGACTCAAGCCAGCAGGACGCAGTATTGCTTGCGTCCCACGGCTGTAGCTTCCTGCTTGAAGGCCCTCCCGGTACGGGTAAGAGCCAGACTATTACCAATATTATCGCTCAGGCAATGGCAGACGGAAAGAAGATACTTTTCGTTTCTGAAAAGCTTGCCGCGCTTCAGGTTGTTTATAAGCGACTTTGCGATTGCGGACTCGGCGAATTCTGTCTTGTTCTTCATAACAATACAAGCCGCAAGCAGATGGTAGATCAGCTCAGCGAGGTCATTGAGCTCGTCAAGGAGGCGGATGCTGAGCTTGATACTCATATTGATGACGATCTCGAGACCCGTGACCGTTTGCGTACCGAGCTTAACGATTATGCAAAACTGCTCCACACCCCCGAGGAGCCGTCAGGTCTCTGCCGTTACGACGTATATAACCGTATCCTCGATTGCTCGGATGCGCCTTACATAAAGCTTGAGGATTTCTGTCGCGACGTGTTCAATATGTCACAGGTGGAAATTAATCACCTCGTAAGCATTGTTGGTAACTTCGAGACCTCACGCAAGGCGTTGATAGAATGTCAGAACGCGGATTGCTGGAAGGATATTAAGATCGTCGCAATAAGCCTTGAAACACGCGCAATGCTTGAGCGCGCCTTCAAGCCTGCGGCAGAGGCTCTTGCAAGCCTCTCAGAGCTTTTGGCAAGTCTCAACGAGCAAACCAATGCAGGACTTGCACCCGGAGTATCTGAGCTTGACGGCTTTAAGACACTCGTTGATGCCATAGTAAAATATTCCGATCTTCCCAAGGCACTTATGTCCCGAAGCAACGAGGATCTTGACACTCTTGCACAGAGTGCGATAGTTCTCAAAGATACCTTCGAAAGGGAACATAGAATAGTAGACGAACTTACTGCTGCCTTTAATACCATCGATATTGATTTCAACGCGTGGCTTGATCGCCTGACAGAACTTTACAACGCATACCGTACCGTAACCACGGGACTTCCTGCGGCAGAGACGCCCGATGCCGCCGCCCTTGCCGCACTCGTATCTTCCGCGTCGGAGAATATCGGTATATGCACCGACCTTAAGACGTTGGCACAGGATATGGATAAGGAGGAGGCAGATTTTGCATCTCTCACCGAAATATTCAAGACCACCGATCCCTCCAAACCTGAGGTGCTTTCCTCCAAGCTTGAATACAGACGCCTTATGTCAAGCGTCATAACACTTGCAAAGGACGCAATGCGCATAGCGAAATTTATTACGGTAGATCCCGCCGATACCGAAAGATGTACCAAGGCATTTGAGGCGCTTAAGGACTTCTCAGGTGATATATCAAGATTTGCGCGTATAAAGAGCGAGCTTTCAAAAAGATGGCGCAGTGAGATCTTCTCAGCAGACCTTAAAGAGATCTACGATAGATTTACTTCAAGATATACCGAACTCTTTAATCCCTACGACGAGGACTTCCGCCGCGACGCGAGATACTTGAGAAGCTTTGCCAAGGAGTATGTCAATATTGCAGACATCAGCTCTTTTGTGACCGACCTTCAGAATATATTTGAGGTCGCAAAATGTGAGCGTATGCTCAGAGATAAGGGCGAAATATATGCCGATCTCTTCGGAAGCATATTCAACGGCATAGATACCGACCTTGAAATTCTCAAGCTTTCGGTCAACTATTCGTACTCACTTAACAGACTCTTCGGCGGAAACGTCCCCGAAAGAATACGCAATATGCATCAGAACGGACTTGCCCCGTCTATCGTCGCAAGATTTGTCAATGCAGGTAATATTGATATTGCCGACAAGACCGACAAGCTTACCGCGATGCTTGATAAGGTTTCCTTTAACTCAACAAATGCTGCAGGCTTATCGGTAACCGATAAGATAACGGGCTATACGGACAAACTCAGCGCTGTTTGTAACGAGACCGTCAAGTCTTATTCCGACTCGGGCGTATTGGCAGACAAGGATCCCGCACAGGTGCTTGCCTGCGTTAAAGACTACCTTGGACTAGGCGGCTATCTAACAACCGTGTATTCAAATATAGGTGTTGATAGAGTAAACACGCTGATTGGTATTCTTGGGGATGCTTACCAAGGTGATAGAACTGATTGGGATAGTGTTATTTCCTCAATTGAAAAAGCGAAAGCGCTCGCGGATGAAACGTGCGCAGATCAGTGTGTCTCTATCCTTTCGGGCGCAGACTCCGTTTCCGATCTCGTAGCCCTCTGCACCTCCGCAAAGACGGCGTGTGATAGCATAAACGCAACCGTCGGTGCCGCAACGGATATGTTCTATAACTCCGAAAATCTTACCGCTATGAGCGTTCAGGAGCTTGGAGCAAGACTTACCGCGTGCCTTGAGTCCTTTACCTCACTCAGAGCTATAGTCGATTACAGGGCCTCCAAGAGTGAGATGACAAACGCAGGACTTGCGGCGTTTGCGAATGCCGCGGAAAGAGAAAACTGTGTTGACGGTATTGTGAAGGCGTTCAAGGTCGAGCTTTATAAGCTTTGGCTTGACGGTCAGCGCAAGCACCATAACGTTACCTCTATCCCCGACAGAAGTCGCCATAACGCTATCAACGAGGAGTTCGAAACACTCGACTCCGCACAGTTCACCGTGGCAAGAAGACGCATCAGAAAGAAGGTTCTCGACGGTATCCCCAGCGTTACTAACCCCACTCACGAAATGCGCCTGCTTCTTGAAGAGGTAAACAATTCCAAGCATTCCTATTCGATACGAAGACTTCTCAAGCATACAGTCGACGTGCTTCCGCTTCTCAAGCCTTGTATGATGATGTCACCGCAGTCCGTTTCATTCTACCTTGAAAGCGCCGGCAGTGACAAATCATATAAATTCGATATGGTAGTCTTTGACGAGGCATCCCAGGTGCTTCCCGAACACGCAATAAGCGCGCTTATCAGGGCAAATCAGGCGATAATTGTCGGAGATACCAAGCAGATGCCGCCGTCTCAGCTCTTTATGCTCGGCGCATCCGATACCGAAAGTCAGAATACCATCACCATCGGTGAGGGCGGCGTAGTTACCGTTGAAAGCAATGGGCAGTCCGAGCAGACCGCATCGTCCAATCAACCCTCAGCACTCGATCTTGCGCTTCAGGCATCGGGCAAAAAGGACGAGGACGACGGACTTCTCAGTACCGACAACTCCGCCTCTATCCTTGAGGAGACAAAGAATGCTCTCGACTCCTACTCCCTCATCTGGCACTACCGCAGCCGCTACGAGCAGCTTATCTCCTTCTCCAATGACAGATGGTACCATAGCCTCGTCACATTCCCCGAAGCGGTTACAGGCGAAAGAGATACGGGCGTTGAGTATATCAAGGTCACCGACGGTATGTATCGCGGCGGTTCAAGCATGCGAAATAACCCCCGTGAGGCGGTCGAGTGCGTAAAGCAGATCATCCGCCATATGAACCTCTATCCCGACAGATCCCTCGGCGTTATCGCGATGAACGTCTCTCAGGCAGAGCTTATCGAGAATATCCTTCTTAAGTTCCGCGCCGCAAATACCGAATACGAGCCCTTCTTCAGTGAGGACAGATCCGAACCCTTCTTCATCAAGAGCGTGGAAAATATCCAGGGTGACGAAAGAGATACCATTATCTTCAGTACCACCTACGGCCTTGACGAAAACGGCAAGTTCAAAAAGATATTCGGTTCACTTTCCGCCCCGGGAGGAGAAAGACGACTCAACGTTGCCGTCACTCGCTCCAAGGGTAACTTCAAGGTCGTAACAAGCCTTACTCCCGAAATGTTCGGCTCGTCCGAGTCCCTGACGAATGAAGGCACGAAGATCCTTTACGAATATATCAAGTACGCCCGTGATATCGCTCCCCGTCCTATGGCAGAGAACTTTACCGAGGTCGGAGATGAAATAATTTACACACCCGATATCGCTCAGGATACCGATACTCAGGACGTTACCTTCGTTCAGACCGCAGATACCGCTCAGGACGCAAATGCGGAAGCAGAGCAGACGCCTGAGTTCGTAGCTCCCAAAACTGCAACGGATTCAGTTGTTGGGCTTATAGGCGAATTCCTTGAGTCACAGGGCTATAAGATCAGATACAGCGTCGGTAACTCACTTAAATATACAGTAGATATCGCTGTCTGCGATCCCGACGACGAAAGTCACTATATCGCAGGAATCGAATGCGACGGATACGTCTACGGAAGAGCCCGTACTGCCCGCGACAGAGACAGACTCAAGCGTCAGGTGCTCCGCAGAATGGGCTGGAATATGTACCGTATCTGGTCAACCGACTGGATAATCGATAGCGAGACCGAGAAAAACGAGCTCGTTAAATATCTTTCAGGCCTCAGACAAAGCGTCTGATCTAAACCTTTACATTTATGAAAGGAACGGTTAAGCTATGTTAATTAACGATATAGAAAACGAAATAAACGCTCCGATTGGCACGGAAGATACTGCTGCGTCCGATTGGTCGGACGAGTGGGAGAGCGACGGTAACGAGGACCGTAGTGTCGGTGAGCAGGAGCCGATATCTGCCTCTGCGGATAATAAGCTTACTCCTACGTCCGCTACCTGGATCAATACTGACTCCGTCGAAAATGAGGACGACGGTGCAATAGTCTCCGGAACAGTACTCTGTAACGAGTATCGCGTTCTCAAGCCCATGAACGTAAATACGGGCGAGGCAAGCCTTTATACCTGTGTTAAGGCAGACGCATCGTCTGATACGAAATACGTCGCAAAGGTGTACCGTCGCTTGCGCTCCGTTAAGCCCGAGGTGACACAAAAATTGCTCTCAATGAACTCACCGTATGTAGCACCTCTGTACCTTGTAGGTGAGCACAGAGGCTTCTCGGTCGAGATCATCCCATACTACGCTCAAGGCTCTCTTGCAGGTGCGACCATCAGCGCGGACGATCTGAAAAGCTTCGTAATTCCCGCACTCAACGAAGGTCTCCACGCCCTTCATACCAACGGTATCATACATAAAGATATCAAGCCTTCAAATATAATGCTTAACGATACCAATGACGGCGTGGTTCTTATAGACTTCGGTATAAGCTCGGTAAAAGGTCCCGAAAGCACCGTCGTGGTTACACAAACGGGTATGACCCCGGAGTATTCCGCCCCCGAGACCTTCAGAAATATCTTCCTTGAAGAGAGCGACTACTACTCTATGGGTATAACCCTCTACGAGCTTTTCTGCGGAACTACTCCGTTCAAGGCATCGGGCGCATCCCCCTTCTCAAATATGGGCGAGGACGAGATAGCTCAGCTTGCCTTCACGAATAAACTGCCTTTCCCGCCGGAAATGCCCAAGGATCTGCAAAACCTTATCAGCGGACTAACCTATTTTGATATTTCAAACCGTAAGGATAAATCAAATCCCGATAGAAGATGGACTTACGATGATGTAAAGGCGTGGCTTGACGGCTCCTCTCCGCTTCTCCCCGGAGATAGCGGATTTGATCCCGGCGCTATGCCCGCATTCGACTTTGGCGGTAAACAATACGATACCCTCGAAGGAATAATAAACGCCCTTGCCTCCGACTGGGAGCAGGGCAAGAATACCGTGTTCGGTAAACGCGACCTTCTCAAAGAGTATTTTGATAAGGTAGCTCCCACAAAATCAAAGATCTGCGAAAACGCGACACAAAGTGTGCGAGGCGGAGCTGACCCCGACGTAGCCTTTTCAAAGCTTCTCGGAGATCTGTCTCCCTCAAGTCCCGCCCTTTATTGGAAGGGAAACTCATATACCAATGCCAAAAAGCTCGGCGAAAAACTTTTTGATCTGCTCGACAATAACGCCGATACGTCCTCTGAGTCGGATCTCATCTCATCAGGCGCGCTTGAAGCGTACTTTGAAAGAGTATACTCAGGCAACAATGAGGCAATAGACGCGGTTAAAAGCGCACAGAAGATGCTCACCTCCGCTAAGGATGACTCGGCAAGAAAAGCCGCTCTTTACAGTGTAGCATACCTCACCACGGGTTATATGAAGGTGAAGATAGCGGATAAGGAGTTCACGAGCGTAGACGAGATCGCCGCCTATATGCGCGCTCTTGCAGATACCTCGTTTGACGCGCTCCGTGAATTTGCTTACAGTATCGTTGACGTAAGCCTCAACGTCTGCCCGCAGCTCAGAGGCTGGGCGCTCGTTACGGATAAGACCGCAGATATCGAAGCGTGGGAAACCAAATTCGGCATGAAGGGAAAAGCTCCCTCCAAAAAATCCCGTACTAAACAAAAGCCATAACCGCAAGAGAGGTGACTAAATTGAAAAAATACAAAGTATGCCCGCTTTGCGAGGAAAAAAACGAGCCCGACGCATTGGTTTGCTCGGTGTGCGAGCTTCCGCTTGACGATGTCGAGCCTATTGAAGAAGGGGAGGAAAATGCTCCCGATACGCCTGTGAACCCGGAGCCCGAAACAAAATCTTCAACGGAAGAAGCGACCACTCCCGAAGCTCCCGTAACTGAAAGCGAACCTGAGATAAAGCCCCTTCACGTTATAAGTGATGACGATCTCGATGCTCTTCTTGATTCAAGCTGGGATGCCACTGAGTCAGAGCCCGAATCCAAGCCTGAGCCCGAATCCAAGCCTGAGCCCGAATTCAAGCCTGAGCCCGAATCCAAGCCTGAGCCCGAACCGGCACCGAAACCCGACCCCAAACCCAAGAGCGCACCGAGGAAAAAGCCCCAAAAGGAAATTGAAGATTCCGGAGTTTCCTTCGCAGACAAAAAGCGCTCAACGGGTAACGCTTCATACGTTATAAACTGCGATTGCGGTCACGCGAATCCTTTCGGAAGCATTCAATGCGAGGTTTGCGGCGAATACATCGGTAATCTGAGACCGCAGATGGTACGCTCTGATGGAGATAGCACCGCTACCGATACCGCAGTATTCCTTGTCGAGGCTGAGGAGATCACCGCATACGTCGAAATGATGGATATCCCGGGGAAGGACGTTATCGTCATCGGAAGACAGACCAACTTCAAAAAATATCTCGAAAATAAAACCTACGTCAGCCGTAAGCACCTCCGCTTATTCATTAAAGAAGGAAAGCTTTACGCAGAGGATCTTGGCTCAACCAACGGTACGTTTATCGACGGTGCGCGCTTAAGACCTAAAACAACGGTTCTTCTGAAGGACGGAGCAAGATTCGTACTCGGGGGCCTTGGATCAGGCGATGGCGCAAGATGCGTTGCCGCATTTACCGTGCGCCGTGTAAACTGACCGCGTGACATCTTAAATTATAAGTTTGGAATATTTTCATCAATAAAGGTAATATTGGCATAAGTTAAAAAAAAATAAAACAAATTTGTGCATTTTGCATATTGCATAATTTGATATAATATGCTATAATACGCACGAACAGAACGAAAAACGAAAAACGGAGAGATTTAGTATGTTCAAGGTAGCCATTTGCGATGATAGCCGAGCAGGCATTTCGGATCTGGTCATGTGGATCCGGGAGCTTGCAGACGAAATATCGTTGGAGGCGACCGTTGAGGTCTTCAGAAGTTATAAGACATTATTGAAAGCTATGTCCGAACAGGAATATAAGCTTTTGATATTGGAAACTTCAATGGGAGACAGTAGTGGAATAGAATTTGCCCGTAGACTCAGACGTGGCGGGTTCCGTGCGGAGATAATTTTCTACACAAAGGATCCGGAAGCCGCGCTTGAGGCTTATAGTGCCTATCCCTCTGCTTATGTACTAAAGCCCGCCTCAAAGAAGAAATTCAGAGAGCCGTTTCGCTATGTAACAGAGAAATATCGCAAAAAGCCATCCGTCGTATTAAAAACGCGGGAGGGTGAGCGTGTTTCAGTAAGCGTCGAAAACATTTGTTATGTAGAGGTGTTTCGTACTGAGCTCGATGTGCATTGTGTCGACGGAGTTGAGGTATACGTCGGATCACTTTCCGAGGTGCTTCGTCAGCTTCCGCAAGCGCAATTCTATCGTTCACACCGAAGCTTCATCGTAAATCTTGAGTTCGTTTCCCGAATAGGAAAGTACTTCTTTACAATGTTGAACGGTGATAAGGTCGCCATCGCAAAGAATCGATACGCCGAGGCAAAGGCGAAATTCGAGGACTTTGTGGGTAGTGTTTGAAAGGAGGGCTAAACCGACAGACAATATCCTGTCGCAAAACAAAAGCTTAATAGCAAAGTGGCGCGGCAAGAACGGTGCCTTAAAAGTCTGAACGGGCTTAATGTACCGGAAGGTTCTGCGCACGGTGAAAAACCGAAAATTGCACTTAGTGTGCAGATCGCAACTCAACAGACGCAAAATCGCAAAAAAAGCGACAAGTTGTCCCATTCGTATCAAATATGACCCGTTCATACTAAAGTATGGAAAAACAAAAGGAAATAGTGTACAATAGTACCACAAAACTAATTTAGGAGGCTAATTATGCTTAAATCCAATAACAAATTTACAAGCGCAATAAAGAGCATTGCTATCGTTCTCGCATTGGTTGCAGTGCTTGTAATGAGTCTTGCAGGTTGTACAGACGAAGAAGCTCGCCAGATGGCAACAGACGCCGCTAATAAGGCAAACGCAGCTGTTACTCAGGCACAGCTCAATGATGCTGTATCCGCAGCTCTTGCAGATTACGCTAAGAAGACCGACGTAATGACCCAGGACGGCGTTGCTACCGTAGTTACTGATGCTCTCAAAGACTACGCTAAGACCGCTGACGTTCTCACAATGGCTCAGGTAGAGACCGCTATCAAAACCGCTCTCGCTGACCGCTACACCAAGACTGAAGTTGACGCTCTCATCTCCGGCCTTAAGACAGAGCTCCAGAAGCTTGTTAACGATCAGGCTACCGAACTCAAAAACTATGCTGATGGCAAGATTGACATCGCTACATGGAACGAGCTTACCGGTACATACCAGGATCTTGATAACACCAAGACTGTTGTTGGTGCTTGCAAGGCAGTAGACTATTTGCTCGCTACTGTTGAGGCTAACAAAGCAAGCTACACCAAGGCTAACTATGATCTCGCAGTTTCTCTTTGCGAGGCTGCAAAGGTTCGCTACATCAGAGCTACCACCCTTGGCGATCTCAATGTTGATGAACTCGAGAATGAAATTGATGAAATTCCCACCATCTACTCTGAGGCACTCGCAGTTGCTGCTCTCATGGCAGAAATCCCCGTTCCTATGACCACTGCTGATGCTCACCAGGAAGCTCTTAAGAAGGCAGAGGATGCTTTCGCTAAGTGGCTCAATGATTACCCCACCGCTACTGAGGACATTTTCAAGTCCAAGGTTTCCGGCGAGAAATATGATGGCGAGGAGCTCCTCGGCAGAACCGAATATGCAAGAACCAAGCTTGACACTATCCTTGTTCCTGCATACACTGCACTCAACAACGAAATTGAAAAGTACATCACTGATGGTAAGGGTATTGCTCTTCCCACAACCCCCGATGCAGCTGCTATTCTTGATTCCGTAGTTGC
Source organism: Clostridia bacterium (assembly GCA_017504205.1). GTDB lineage: Bacteria > Bacillota > Clostridia > Oscillospirales > CAG-272 > HGM12650. The sequence goes on from JAFVRO010000017.1 coordinate 20,715, forward strand.
TAAGGTTGTTATCGGCGATGAGCTTGCTCTCGGAAACATTTTCAAACTCTACAATGACTTCGTAGGTGTTGTTCACGTAGGTCTCAACAGCTACACTGAAGATACTTTCAACGATAACAACGGTTCCGCAGACAACAGAATTCCTTATTGGTCTGTAGTTGAGGCTTGCTTCGAAGCTCTCAATGTTGCAAGATTCAACGAGTTGAAGACTCTTCTTATCGCTGATATCAACGGTGAGATGAAGGAAATCGTAAAAACTCTTAAGGACAGAGCAGATAACATGGAGAATGACATTCTTCGTAACGCTATCGCTACCCTTGAGCACGATATGGTATCTTGCATCAACGATCTTGTATATGACGCTAATAAGTACACCGGTGCTGATTACCAGAAGAGATTTGAGGTTGCAGCTGCACATGTAGCTAATATCTCCGCTGCTATTACCGACACTGAAGCAACCGGTACTACCGAAGCTACCGTTGGTGTTCTCCAGACACTCGTTAATGACTATGATGCACTTATTACTGCTGGCAAGACCTATGCCGAGGCTAACGCAACCCTTGAGGCTGCTATCGAGGCTGCTATGACTAAGGTTGAGAGTGCTGTTGCATATCCTGCAAACTAAGTTATAACAAATAACTGAAGAAGGTAACACCTTCTGAATAATAAAAGCCTACTCACTTCGGTGAGTAGGCTTTTCAGTTAATATTTGGTTTAATATTTGGCGTATAATAATTATAAAAGTCATTCAAACACCATCTGTCCGTCACATATCCACTTGACAAATGCACGTTTGAATGATAGAATATATTTATAAAAATAAATGCCTACACTATTAGCTTAAAAGACCAAACTATTAACAGATTGGATGGTACCCTCAATTAATGAAACGTAAAATTTTAACCGCATTATTTGCAATACTCGCACTTTGCTCAATGCTGACTGTCTCCATGATCGGTTGCAAAAAGGATTCTGACCGCACCGATAAAAGCCCTCACGAGACCTTCGCAGGCTACGTCGACGACTCAACCCCCGACTCCGATACACTGCCCGAATATAGTGAACCGTCGGACAGTACCTTAGACGATGAGCCGCAGGATTCGGCTGAGCCCTCCGTACCTACCGATACCTCGGAGCCAACCGACCCGATTCAGCCCCCCACAAGTGAGCCTGTTGAGTCGGAAACCAACGATTCCTCGGTGGATACACCGGAGCCACCTTCAGATACTGAGACCCCCTCGTCCGACCGCAATGACGTTGAAAACATCCTCCATGCCTCCGAGCAGATATCAACCCTTTTTGAGTCGATAATCGAAGGCGCTTTCCCTGAGGTAGATATGATCCGCGAGCTTCTCAGCGTCCACGAAGGACAGCTCGCAATTGACCTCAATAAATTCAATATACTCGGTGCTGACCTTCTTGGTGGAAAAACCTTAAACCTTTCCGGTGTTACCAAGCACGACGGAACCGAGTACCTTATAGACGGAACCTTGTCCTCGATGCAAAACTCCCCTCGCGTGCTTCTCATACTTGACCGAGACGGAAATCTTTTGCTCCACTTCCCGGATGTCGATAAAAATACTTACGTCAACGTGCTACCGGAAAGCAACCTCGGCAATTTTGTGACACTAATTAAGGCTTACCTTGCTGTCTTTGGAAGCAATACTCCCGCATCTCCAACCGAGTCCCCCTTTGATACCTTCCCGTACGATATTATCCCATACCTTATAGGCGGACTTGGTGATTATATCAGTGATAAGGGCATTGAAAATGAAACCGTAGTTATTGAACGCTTCGGAAATACCCTTAAGGGCGTTTCCAAACTTACCGTTTCCGCCGGTTCGGAAGGCTCATTGGTATATTACGTTAAAGATTCCGCAGTCTACGGTATGGAGATCAATTCCTCGTATCTGTCACTTGAAATAAGTATTCTTCCTGCTGAAAATACGTTGTATTCCGTCACACTGAGTGCGACAGTTGGTGATTCCGAGCCCACAACCTATACAGTATCGGGCAGACATTTCACTGACGGTACTACATTACGTGGAATGATTCAGCTTGATGCCGGAGATCTGATCTCATCAGTACTCCAAACAATCGCGAAGGATGCAGAGGTCGCGCTTGCTTTCTCATACAATAACACCGTTGCGGAAAACGGAAGCGCTGCGCTTGAATATAACATCGGATTTCTCATAGATCCGGACGGTATGGCGTTTGAGATAACGGTCCCACTGACTGTTACCAAAACCGAAACAGAGAAGGGAACCTCTCTTACCGTTACCTCAAAGGCAGACCTTATGGGTATGATAAGCATTGACCTCAGTATCCGCCTGGACGTCGAAAAGCGTTCAAAGCTTGAGGTGTATATCGAAGTTCCCACGGCAGCACAGACCGTTCTCAACGTACAGAACCCAGATGATACTGCAGCCATAAGCGCACTTATTGACTCTGTCAAAGTCTCGTATCCGGAACTTGCCGATCTCATAGCTTCATTTAAAAGCATTGATCAGATGATCCCCCCTCTGCCAAAACAAAAATAAAGCATTATTCGTGCTTTAGAATTTCTGAATATATCAGATGCCGTCCGCATAAATTAAATGTGGACGGCATTTTCAAAAGGGAGGGATAGTGTGAGCGAAATTTATCTGACCAAAATCCGGAAAAACTCGTTCAGGATAGGTATGGGATCAACGCTTGACGTAACAGTCACCCGAGCGATGATTGAAAAATACCCGATTCTTGACGCCCTGTGCTCGGAAGTAATAAACAACTGTGAAGAATACGCCTTGAAAGCACTTGCTCCGGTTTTGAAAGCAGAAAACGCAGGTAAACCGAGCAGATATGAATATTCGGTCAACATATCATGCACCGGGCATGATGAATATCGCATACTGTTCCTGACCTTACAAGTCATACTTAAGCGCGCAGGGACGCCAATCAAGAGCACTACCTTCTCCTGCGCCGCCGATAGTGAGACGGGATACCTTATCTCAGATAAATACTTCTTCTCTCACTTTGTAAAGCTTTCTGAAGATCTCAAAAAGGATCATAAAATACGAAAGCAGCTTATCAGAGGCAAGCTTGCCTGGTTTGCGTCTGACGGTTCCAATATTCGCCTTGAGAACGGTAGGCTTATTGGCGAGCTTGTAAAGCCCACCGCTTAAAAAGAGTATGCTAAATATTTATAAATATGTATTGAATTTCTTTATTCCCCGTGTTATAATAAAAAGAGTATAATTGATATTTGTAAAAAATCAGGATAAGGACGGTGAGCCCTGTGCCTCAGAATGCAATAGTAATCATATTAAATACCGAAAAAAAAGCGGCTCAGATGATAGCGGATGCCAAAGCTTGCGCCGAGGAACTTGTATCCTCAGCAAATAAAGCAGGGGAGACAAGCCTAAGCGAATTTGAGGCTAAGCGCCGTGCCGACGGCGAAAGAACGGTTCAGGAGATAAGACAAAGCGCAGCGGAGCTCGAGTCAAGAAGCGAAACGGAGGCTATGTCCCGCGCCGCAGAACTGAAAAGCGCAGCAGAACCGAGAATGCACCTGGCTATAAAGGAAATAATAAAGGGGATAATGGAATCATGCCGATGACGGAAATGCCGGAATTTGCGGAAATGACGGAAAGCGCAGAGAAGCTCCTTACCGTTGTATGCTATGAAAGAGACCTCGATGCTTTACTTGCGCGTTTGATGTCCCTTGATGGAATCAAGCTTCTGGCTACCGAAGAGCCGTCTCTGCCAAATGAAGTTTCCCGTCCGACTCCTGATAAGACCGCACTTGCTGACTATACCGAGCTACTGTCGCTTGCGGACAAGGCTATTGAATATCTGTTGCCCTACAAAGCAGAGTACCGTCCTACCGCCGGGACGGGGGCTTTCGGCGGCACGTCGAAATTAAACTCTGAGCAGATCAGAAGGGCGGAAAAGATAATACAAAGCATATTGGAAATCAAACGCCTCCTTGATGGCATAGAATCGGAGGAAAAGAAAGCCGATCGGATAATAGGCATACTCTCCCCCTGGGCATCATATACCGAAAACGTAAGGATCACAGAAACTGCAAGCACTCGCATATTTTACGGAACGATTCCCACCGCGTGCGATATTGGCACACTGTCACCCGGGAATGATCTCACAGATATCCTTGTAATAAATGATGACGGACATCAAAAATATATCCGCGCGGTATGTCACATCTCGTGCGCAGACAGTGTTCGCTCATCTCTTGATTCGCAAGGATTTGTTCCCGAATCCTTCAGTAACATAAACACCTCACTGAAATCTACACTTATAAACGCGCGGAAAAAGCTTATGCAGCTTGAAGCCGACAGAATCAGAAGTGATATGATGCTTGCGGATTACTCGGAACATATGTCAGAGCTTGAGGAGTACAGAGCCTTTATTGCCGAAAGGATCGCGGTTGAGCTGGCAAAATCGGAATTTGTATATTTTGATAAATATGTCTGCTTTAAATGCCGACTCCCCGAAGACTCGGCACTGTCAGCACAGACCTATCTGCGCCATAAACTGTGTGCCTTCGAGCTTGCCGATATTCCCGATGCTATTACCGCACCGTCAAGGCGCAGAGCAAAAAGGCAGAAGGGATGATCACGATAAATAAAACTGTTAGGAGAGCCATATGACGGGCATTGAAAAAATAACGGAAAAAATCATTGCCGACGCAACCGCCGAAGCAAAAAAAATAATTGACGGTGCCGAAAGGGAAGTACTTGAAATCAAAGCTAAATACTCAGCCAAGGCAGATCTTGTGTCTCGTGCCATAAAGGAAGAAACCGAAAGAACTTGCAGCGAAATAATCGAGTGCGCAAAGGCTCAGGCAACGGTTACAAGACGCGATACTGTTCTTCGCGCAGAAGCGGATGTTATAGACGATGCCTTCGATCGCGCCCTTGCGGAGATACTCTCATTTTCAAAGGAAAAGTACGGCACAATGCTTGCGATAATGCTTTCAAAGCTTGTGCGCGAATGCCTTGAATCCTCAAAACGTTACAAGGATGCGGCAGAACAGCCCATAGAGATCATTCTTAATTCCCGTGACCGCGAGATTTACGGACAAGCACTGCTCGAAGAGCTGCGCCGCCTTGACACAGTAAAGATCAGCGCCGCCGATTTTGACCGTATAACCGTTTCGAAAATTACCGCTGATATAAAGGGCGGGGTGATATTGAAATGTGGTAATATTGAATATAACTCATCTCTGGAACTCTTATTCCGGGAACTTCGCCCCGAACTTGAGGAGAACGTTTATTCCATACTGTTTGGAGAGCGGAACTGAGTACCCGAAAAAGTATAAACGAAAGGACAAAAAATGGTAGAGGGAAGAATATCGTCACTTTCAGACGGAATAGCTTTGATAGAGAATATGCGTGGTGTCGCACTCCATAGCACCGTTCGTGTCGGCAAATCTCGGATACCGGGCACTGTTATAGCTATCAATGGCGATACCGCCAAGGCACTTCTTTTTGATAATTGGCAGGACTTACTCATAGGTGACAGAGCCGTAAGCGACAATATTCCGTTGTCAGTGGAGCTCGGCCCGGGACTTATAGGTCATACCTTCGACGCTCTGCTTCGTCCGATCGGTAGCAGAGATAAAAACGAAGGCGCACTGAATAAACGTAAGCGTTGGGTGTTCGTCCCAAAAAGGGATTTCGGAGACAGAGTATGCTCAGGTGACATCGTCGGATATGTCCGCGAGACTCTTTCCGTAAGACATGCCATAACCGTTCCCCAAGGACTCTGCGGAACGGTAGTTGAACTGAATTCCGGTAGTTTCTGCGTGAACGATCGAATAGGGAAAATAAAAAAAGCTGATCTGGAACAATAGTAGATATATCTCTGCTTCAGCTCCATGATCTGAGCGCACGCCGTTCCTCGGGAATGCTTGCTCCGTCTAAAAACGTTTTTTGCGGACTTCTTGCCACAGACGTCTTTTTTCCAATAGAAAAGGGCGGTGTTGCACTTATTGTCGGAGATACGGCTTCTTCAGCCTCAGATATGCTTACGCGCCTGACTCTTGAGTCAGATTCAGACGTAAATGTAGTCGTCCTGTGCGGCAAAAGCCTTAATGTGATCTATTCGCGGCTTCGGGAATATAAAACTCATATGGCGCGCCAAAAGACCGTGTTTATCCTTAGCCCTCAAAGTGATAGATTTGAGATGCGAAAAAAATCACTTGAAAGCGCCTTTGCCGTCGCAGAATATTTCAGAGAAACGGGGCTTAACGTGCTGCTCTCAATAGACACCATTAATGCAATTCTGGAGCTTGCACCTAAAAACGCAACACTGTCTTGCCTGACAGACCTTTTAAAGCGCGCCGCAAGAACAGAAAGTGCGGCAAAAAACGCGTCCTATGCATCCCTTACCGTAGTAACAACCGCTTCTCAAAGTCTTGTCGCAGCCCTGGAGCAAATAAAGTCGTCTGTTGGCACATATATAGAACTTGAATGCGAGAATTGCTACCCCACGAACGGCTCAATTAACTTTGATGGTTCATTCTCGAAAAGCAATTGCAGAAATGCATCAGCCGACGGGATAGTACATGCGTTGATAAACATCTCGGACGGCAAAGACAGTGAGAGCGCATATCTTGCGCGCCTTGCTCTTAAAGCTATCCTGAATGCGGATTTTTTATCCGCACACGCCAAAGACGTATTTGATGCTCAAACACTTGTCTCCTCAGAACGCGCCTTCCTTGACAGTGTTCTGCGCCTTTGCCGCGAGGCAGAGCGCTCTCCCACCAAATGCCGTCAGGTGCTTACCGACATACTATCCCTTTGCGAAAATATAACGCCGGAAATAACGGAAGGAACAATAACGTGATTAAATACAGAGAATACAGAACCGCCGTATCATTAACCGAATATTTGCTTACCGTGAGCGATGTAGACTCCGCCCGAATCGGTGAGCTCTGCGAGGTAATCTCCAATAATAGCGCAGAGCCACAGTATGCTACGGTGATAGCCCTTGACGGACGAGCCGCTATGCTGCGCCTGCACGGAAGCGCAAAGTCACTCTCACTTGAAAATGTTTGCGTAAGGTTTACCGGCAGAACACCCACACTTGCGGTGTCGCAAAGTATGCTCGGAAGATGCTTCAACGGATTCGGCGAGGTTGCTGATAACGGACCAAGAATTATATGCGGAAAAAAAGCCGAGGTATATACACCTCCCATCAGCCCTGCGGAAAAGAGCTGTCCCACCGAGATGCTTTCAACGGGATTATCCGCCATAGACGTGATATCCCCCATTCTTAAAGGACAGAAAATGGCTATTTTCAGTGGGCACGGTATTCTGTACGAAAATCTGCTTGTCAGAATATCTAAATCCCACGGCAATTCCACCTCTGCTCCAATAATTATTTTTGCAGGCATCGGACTGAATGACAGAACTGTGGAAATGATAGATCACGCGGTAGTACAAATGGGTATCCTTGACCGAACCGTTCGCATTGTAAGCCGTGCCAATGAACCGCTTCCGGAGCTTCTTGCAACTCCACATACCGCAATGACCGTGGCAGAGTATTTTGCTTTGGAGCATGGTGCCGACGTCATCGTGCTGATGACCGATATGGCAAGTTATGCCGAGGTGCATCGCACGGTAGCCATCGACGCGGGAGAGGCAATGGCATCTAATGGATATCCCGTAACTCTTTCCCCCGACCTTGCCGCAATAGCGGAAAGAGCAGGAGTATACAGAAAAAATAACGGCTCAGTGACATTGATAGCCGCGATGACCGCAGACACATCGACCCCGGTAGCCGAGATATTGCGCCGCGTGACGGATAGTAGAATTACACTGTCATCGGAGCTTTATAAGCACGGAGTAAACCCGCCGATCGACCCGCTACATTCCTTCTCCGCGCTCAGAAAGAATGCCAAAAACGCCCCCGTTGATACCGTAACTGCGGAAAAGCTGCTTGCACGTTACGCCGAAGCCGTTTCGGGAACGGACTCGCAATTCGGTTTTGCAAAGACAGTACTCGATAAGCTTGTCTCCCAGGATATGCGTTCCTTCAGACAACCTGAACAGATAGCGGGTATAGTTGAAGCACTGATGTCAATGGAATAACAGTAAAACGGGCCGTCTCACACAAGTGTGACAGCCCTTTCATTATTACTTCCTATCGGGTATACCCCGAGCGGAGGAGCTTTTTTTTGTAACCTTCTCGCCTGCTACAGATGTTTCCTTTGGACGGTGAGTAGCTTTTGGGGTGCTCCTGATCGCCTGACTTCCTTCGGTCACGATTTTTGCAAACGTCTTGAGAAATACCTCTCTGTGCTCCGGCGGTATGTTCAATACCGCTTTTATCAGAGCGTTTCTGTTTTTTGAAAGTTCGGTCAGTGAGGTACTTCCCGAGGATTCAAAAATACTGAACATTGCCTCAACAAGCTGACGCTTTTCTTCCTCGTTCATTTGTGATATGATAGCTTTGACGGTTTTGTTAACAATGAGACTGTCACGCGACATGGAATCAAGCGTTACAAACCTCTTTCCCAATACATCCCATGAAAAACCGTCGTGCTGAAGCAGACCTACAGAGCGACTTTTCACGATGCGATAGACTCCGTCGTGCTCAAATAGCATACCCACAATGGATGCCTGCGGAATTATTCCCGTGATCCTGTCTTTGATACGCCTGTAACCGTCCGAATTTATTATTCCGCTTCCAAGCCCCGGTCCGTCATAGTTGTAGATACCGCGTATACGGCGCTGAATATCCTCACCGACGCCGGCACCGGCATAGAGTGAAAGATTACCGCCTTTGCTGTGTCCTCCGATGATCAGTTCTCCGTCGGATTGAGCCGCTATTTTCTCAACGTATTCCTTAGCTAAAACCTGAGAAGGAATCGGAGACGTGAATACCATATTGAAATCCTCACGCCACCCGACAATACTGTCATCCGTTCCCCTGAAAGCAATAAATACCGTGCCGTCAGGAAGTATTATCGAAAGCGCACAGAATTGCCTCAACTCCTCACGGTCGGTTCTGTTGACAAATCCGCTGAGCCGAAGCCCCGAAAATCTTGCGGATTCTGCCATACGCTTCGCCATTACCTTGATCTGCTCGGGTATAATGTATCCGATACGCTCTTCCTCAGGATGAATTTCAAAAAATCTTCGCACCGCCCACGATACTGTGACACCGTTTTGAGTGAATTCCGTGGGGACTATATCAAAAAAATCAAGAAAGCAGAACTCTGAAAATATCAGTCCGTCAAGCTCGTTGAATGGAGATGCCTCAAAGCTAAGATCACATCTCCAATCTATATAATCAATAATATTACTCATAACCTGAACCTCCGTATACCGAATTCGGTCGCTGATTATATTATATTAATTATTTGCAATAATATCAAGCCTTATAACGAATAAAGTTCCCTTGCCGGGCGTACTTTTTATATCTATACTGCCATTCAGTATATTTATTATCCTGCCAACGATGGGCATACCGAGTCCCGAGCCCTCCGCTTTTCTTGAAGAATCCCCCTGATAAAATTTGTCAAAAATGTGAGATAGCTGCTCCTCGTTCATTCCGATACCGCTATCTTGTATTTCCACAACCGAAATACCGTTATCAACATATCCCTTAACGGATATCTCACCACCATGTGAGCTGAACTTGATGCAGTTTGACAAAAGATTGATCCATATCTGAGAGGTCAGGTCAAAATTAGTATGTACTTTTATTGCATCAAGATCTATTGTCAACTCAATATCCTTTGCGCTCCATTGCTTTTCAAGTAACAGAATGCACTGACGAAGCTGCTCGTCAAGCATAAAGTCCTTTTGGTCACTTATGATATTTTGGTTTTCAAGCTTGGATAAAAGAAGCACGTTGCTCGAAAGATTAGTGAGACGATCCGCCTCTGCAATTATAATATCAACGTATCCGTTTCGGGTCTCCTCGTCAAGATCGCCGTTCTTCAGCTGCTTTGCAAACCCCCTGATTGACACAATGGGAGTCTTGAATTCGTGGGAAAAATCGTTAATAAAGCTCTTTTTGAAAAGCTCTATTCCACCAAGCTCCTGAGCCATACTGTTAAACGACCGTTCAAGAGCCGCAAATTCACTGTTTGCTTTTTCGTTGACTTCAATGTGAACATCAAAATTGCCTTTTGCTATTTCCTTGGTAGCATTGATAAGACGGCGTATCGGTTTAATATATGAGTTGCTCACGATAGAAGCGATCAGCATAGCAATAACTATGTTAATGAGAAGCGGCAGTATTATGAAAAGCGTAGGGGAATGCGGCTTGATGATGCCAAGAGTGCTCAGGATTATCGTGGTGGCGGCAGAAAATGCCCCCGCCATGAACATGCATATGAACATCAGTATCAAAAGGAAGGACTTTAATGACTTGATCCTGTTCATCTCTTCGGCACCGCCTTGTAGCCAAGTCCCCTGACCGTGACTATTTCAAAGTCATTACTGCTTTTGAATTTGTCTCTTAACCTGCTGACGTGTACGTCAACCGTGCGCTCGTCGGATTCACTGTCCATATCCCAGATCTCATCCATCAGCTGACGGCGTGTAAATATCTTGTTCTGGTATGAAAGAAGCTTGTACAGAAGCATAAACTCCTTCTGCGGAAGCTCAAGCGAGCCTGACGGCGAGGAAACCGTGAGGGAATCGTAATAAAGCGTAGTCTGACCGATAGTCAGCTTGTGCTCGTTAACGATCTTTGAACGGCGAAGAAGCGCACCTATGCGTAATATCATCTCCTCCTCGTCCACGGGCTTTTTCATATAATCGTCAGTTCCAATGAGAAAGCCTCTGTGAACGTCTGCAGGGGTCTCGCGTGCCGTAACCATCAATATCGGTACGTTGCATCCCGATGTGCGCAGAATATTGGTAAATTCATAACCGTCTATGCGCGGCATCATAATATCAAGCACTACAAGGTCAATATGATGATGCTCCATCAGCTGAAGTGCCTCGGCTCCGTCACATGCAGGAATCGGCTTGTATCCGTACCGTACAAGTATTGCCTCCATAAGCTTTCTTGAATGAGGATCGTCCTCAACTACAAGTATGTTGAACATGTTTTTTTACCTCCGATGTTTTGTATTTATATTGCTTTTTATAGTATATCCGTAAATTGTTAACTCAGTTATAACTGGAATAAGGAATAAAATGAAGTCTTGAAAAAAGTAAAATAAATACGGTATAAATATCGGTGTCCGTTGTTGACTTAGTGTTTTTCGTATGTTATAATAATTACAATGCCGTATTATACGGTAATATGCTTGATAATAGGAGTTAATATGGAAAAATTAAAGCTCGCCTCTGAAAACAGAGGACGTTTTATTGTAATGGAAGGTATAGACGGTTCAGGAAAGACCACTCAGATAAAAATGCTCGCTAAAAAGCTTGCGGAATGCGGAAGAAAGACTTATATCACCGCAGAGCCCACACAGTCCGTAACTGGGGGACTGCTCCGCGACGCACTTTGCGGTTATACCAAGAGAACCGCCTGCGAGCTTGCGGCACTGTTCGTCATTGATAGAATAAACCATAACGTAAACCCCGCAAACGGGATCAAAAAGCTTCTGCTTGACGGCTTTGATGTTATCTGCGACAGATATTATTATTCCTCCCTTGCATATCAGGGAAGCGAGACGGATTTCGATTGGGTAAAACGAATGAATATAGACTGTCCCGAAATAATGACTCCCGATATCTGCATTTTCCTTGATGCTTCCCCCGATCTTTGTATAGAACGTATTTCAGGTGAAAGAGCAGTGGTTGAAATATATGAGAAGAAGGCGACTCTTGAAAGATTCCGTGAAAGATATTTTCAGGTGTTCGATATGCTGAAGGACACGGACAATATCGCAGTGGTAAGCTCCGAGAGCTCAGCCGAGGCAACCGCAGACCGCGTATTCGCGGCAGTCAAAACTATTCTTTGATTACGGAGCAGGATATGAACAAAAGAATACGTCCAACACCGCAGCTGCTATTGGTTGCCGTTCTGCTGGCGCTTTGCATCGTGCTTCCTTTCGCGCTCCTTGCGTGTGATACTCAACCGCCCGAAGATACCGATCCGTCCGATAGCTCATTTGATACGCCCGAGGAAAGCACATCGGATGTTTTCAGCGAGTCGTATACCGATACCGAGCCTGAGGATACTCAGGACTCCGAAACTGAAAGTGAGCCGACAGAAACCGAGCCCGTAGAGACAGAACCCGTAGAAACAGAACCGGTCCCCGATAACATTATTCACGGCTTTGAGGTCGATCTCGAGATGGAGAAGGCACTTGGCTTTGATTTTGAGATCCGCGATGAGCAAATGATGGCTCACGGTAACGTCTGGCTCAGAACCGAGCCGTCGACCCAAAAGGGAGATGCTTCAAAGGTCGAGATACTTTATAGTAAGACCGAGATAAGAAGAATAGGCTATTCCGAAAAATGGAGCAGAGTAGTTTACAAAGGCAGGGTCTGCTACGTTTCCTCTTCATATCTTGTCGAATACGCCCCTCAGAATGATAAAACCGACATATATTATGAGGGGAAGGGCAAGAACAAGGATATAGTCATAGTTATCGACGCAGGGCATCAGCTCTTCGCTATGAACGATACTGAGCCCAACGGCCCCGGCTCTGATGAAATGAAGGTTAAGGTAACCTCAGGCACGGTTGGCGTTGCGACGGGAATCTGGGAATATCAGCTTAACCTTGACGTAGCTCTCCTCCTGCGTGATCTCCTCCTTGACGAAGGATATAGCGTGGTTATGATAAGAGAGACTAATAATGTTACCATCAGCAATGTCGAAAGGGCAGAGATCGCAAATAGATACAGAGCCGCCGCATTTGTGCGAATACACGCGAATTCTTCCGCAAACGCCAATACCAAGGGCGCGCTTACGATCTGTCAGACGCCGAACAACCCATATAACGCCGATATCTACAAAGAGTGCCGCGGACTTTCCAAAAATGTTATTGATGAGTTCTGTCGCGCAACGGGCTTTGAAAATGACGGCGTTTGGGAGAACGATACTATGACCGGTATAAATTGGTGCCGCGTTCCGACGACCATCGTCGAAATGGGATATATGTCCAATGCGTCCGAGGATAAAGCGATGGCAACCGAGGAGTTCAGGAATAATGCCGCCAAAGGTATTTTTGCAGGGGTTGTAAAATACGTTCAGGCAAATCATGTGTTCGGATAAAGCGATCCGCCGGAGTATACATAACACCGACTTAGATATAAACGGGCTGTCTCATTAAGACAGCCCTTTGAATTTTGCCCCAAGTCTTAATAAAATATTTGAGTGATTTTAAAAAAACTCACCGATTAATATTGATTATTTTTCAAAAAAGTGATATACTTACTGTGTATGGAAATATACCAAATAAAAACCACGGAGGTACTTGCAATGACTAATGCAGAACAAAACAATTTGCTCGAAATATTTGATTATACGGGCGAGGGATATAACCGCACAATGAATTACGGAGAATGGAGAGTTGCCTTTTTGAATTATGCCCCCAGATTCGATGCCGATAACTTTTCCAAGATGGAACGTCATCTTCTTACGGACGAGGTCTTCGTTCTCCTTGAAGGAACGGCTACGCTCGTTATAGGCGAAGAAAGAGAATTCATCGAAATGGACAAGCATAAGCTCTACAATGTAAAGAAAGGCGTGTGGCATCAGATACTTGTCAGCCGCGACGTAAAAATACTTATAGTTGAAAATCATAACACTGATCTGTCAAACAGCGAATATCTTGAGTTCTGAGACACTTCAATAAACTGATATCAGCCCCCATATAGTGAAAAAACTTTCACATTTTTTGAAAAAACGCACTAAAAATACTCAATAACTCTTGACTTATTGAACTAAAAATAGTATAATAAGTGTGTATATGAAAAATAATGTAATTGTGGGGTGTTTATGGGACAGTGTTGCTTGCGGATCAAGGATATTTTGCCAAGACTTTCGACCGGCGAGGCTGCAGTGGCAAGCTATATTCTACAAGATCCAAAAAAAATTACGGATATGTCAATATCCGAGCTCTCAAATGCGTGCTCGGTCAGCGCTGCTACGGTAGTCAGGTTTTGTAAAAGCATAGGATGTAAAGGCTTCAAAGACCTTTGCGTGCAGTTGAGCCTTGATATCAAAACCGGACAGCATACCGTACTTGAATACTCGGAAATAAGCCCGGGTGCGGCGACAGACGCTATTATCAACGCAGTTAAGGATAATGCTGTAAACAGTATAAATAATACGCTTAATATTCTTGACCGTACCACAATAGAGACGGTGGTTGATTATATTTGCGATGCCACCCGTGTCGATTTTTACGGAGCAGGCGCGTCAGGTCTTTTGGCTCTTGATGCACAGCATAAGTTCATTCGGATCGGTAAGTGCTCGATAACCTCCGAAGCCCTGTCATTTCAATTTGTTTCCGCCGCATCACTCAAGCCCGGAGACCTCGCAGTATTTATTTCTTACAGCGGTGAGACCCAAGATACCATAGATGTAGCCAAGATAGCAAAAAATACCGGTGCTACAACGGTAAGTATTACAAAGTTTGGAAAAAACACTCTGTCGGAAATGACCGATTATTCACTGCATATCGTCTCAAACGAAGGCTTTGTGCGCAGTGGCGCAATGAGTTCGCGTATTTGTATGCTTACGTTAATTGACATAATATTTTCTCTTACAGTCAGCCGTACTTACGATCAGGTCAAGACTAATCTTGATAAAACATTCGAGTATATGCTGAGTAAGAAAACAGTAAATTTCACTTTATAAAAAACTTATATTCAACAAAAATCAGTTGAGGAATAGGAGGAAATATGAATCTATTCAGAAAACCTAAGGTTGGCGTCATTTTGATCGGCGCTAAAAGATTTAAGCCCCTCGGTGAAGGAACCGCAGACGGAACCTATGAGGAGCGTAAGGCTATCGAGGCTCAGAATTACATAAATAAATTCTCTGAGTTTGCTGACATCGTGTTCGACGGTCCCGTTTACGAGCGTGAAGAGGCAGAGGCAGCAGCAAATAAGTTCTACAACGAAAAAGTCGACTGCGTTCTTGCTATCTTTATGTCATGGGCAGAGGACTTTGCGTGGATACGCTTCCTTCGTGAGCTTCCCAATATGCCTTTGCTACTTGCTTCTATCGTAAGAGACTCACTCTCTATCACTGACACCAACGACGAAAATCAGTTTGTTGACTTCCTCTCCGCAGGAGCTCTCGTTGGTTTCCAGGAGGCATCAGGCTCATTCCGCAGATTTAACAGACCTATGAGCGATATCTATATCGGTACTCTCGATATGGTAGCTGCAAAGCTTAAGGTATTCGCATCTGCCGCTAAGGCACGCTCAATTCTCCGTGCATCCAAGATCAGCCTTCTCTCGTGCTACAACGAGGCAATGTGGGCAACCTACGTTGATCCCTACAACATCTTTATGAAAATAGGTCCCGAGATACACTTCCTTTCCGTTATGGAGCTTGTTAACGAGATCGAGAAAACTCCTATGGAGCTTGTTAAGAAGATATCTAAGGAACTTTGCGAAAAATATCAGGTATATCATAACGTAGACTACGATAAGCTTGATGCATCCGTCAGAGCTACTTATGCTATGGAGCAGATCGCAGCAAAAGAGGGAACTGACCTTCTCGTTCTCAACGATATCGATACCGTCCTCTTTGCAAACGTAGGACTCCGTCCCGGCTTTGCTCCCACAGACGCAAACACCGAGCTTGTAACTGTTCCCGAGGGTGATATCGGAGGCGGACTTGCAACGTACATCCTTCAGATGCTCACCGGAGAGATCGCCAACTTCATCGAGCCCTTCTACATAGACCACGAAAGAGGTCTGTTCGTAGCAGGACACGCCGGCCCCAATAACTACCACGCATGCCCCGAAAATGTCATCATCGCCCGCGATGAGAGATTTGCAAAGAGCGGCTGGAAGTATGCAGGCGCACCCTTCGCATGGTATGTATTCCCCGAAGGCGAAAAGACCATGCTCCATATGTCCGAGAAGGACGGCAGAATGAAGATGGTAGCAACCGTAGTAGAGTGCGTTCCCACGAAGCACTATCTTGCAAGCTACTCACACGCAGAATTCCGTCATAAGACACTTTCACCCGAGGAGCTCTTCTCCAAAATCGTTACTAACGGCGTAACCCAGCACTACGGAATCGCTCCCGGTAACGTACTCGACGAGCTTGAGGCACTTGCAGACATGCTCGATTTCGAATTCGTTCGCATCGACTGATAACCACTGAAATCAAAAAATTAGTTTACATATAAGGAGAAAATCATCATGAGTTTTATGTTCAATCCCTTTCCCTACGACGATCCCAACGCGTATAACCAAATTGAAAACAACGGTATATGCCTTTGCGGAGTAAAGCAGGGAAATGATGCAGTTGCTGCAAAGCTCGCTGACCTTGTAAAAGCACCTGCAATCATCGCAATCGACGGTTATGCAACTGCACCCTTCGATACTATCGTGTCCCTTTTCAAGGACGTTAAAGCAATCAACGTATCCGGTATTTTCAAGGATGCTGCTGTACTCAAGGAAATGTTCGCTGAGAACCTTCCTATGGACAAGGTAAAGGATCCCGTGCTTCTTTACGGTAAGCTCTTCAAGGACGGATACAGAGCACTCTTTGACGACGCTAAGTTCGATGCTCTCTGCAAAGAGCTCGAGGCTAACACCGGCGTTATCGTTCTCTACGGCAACGGCGCACTCTGCGACGAGCTTCGCAAGTATGCAACCGTCAGAATTTTCGCAGACGTAACTCCTAAGAGGGCAGTTCTCAATATTAAGAAGGGCGGATACAAGAACTTCGGTGCTGACGAAGAGATCCCCTTCAAGGCAACAATGAGACGTTGCTACTTCGTAGACTTCGAGACCGCATTCTCACTCCGTTGCAAGCTTCTTGCTAACAAAGAGCTTGACTACTACATAGCATGCGACGATCCCGAGAACCTCCAGCTTCTCCCCTTCGAGACTCTCGATGCAGTTACATCCCGCGCACTCGATTACCCGATCCGTCAGAAGCCCGTATATCTTGAAGGTGTATGGGGCGGCTACTATGTAATGAAGTACCGTAACCTTCCCGACACAATGAAGAACTGTGCATGGGTATTCGATATGATTCCTATGGAAGTAAGTACCGTTATTAAGATGGACGGCTATACCTTTGAGTTCCCCTACTACGTTCTCGTAGCAGCTCATGGCGAAAAGCTCATGGGTCAGCAGTGCCTCAAGGACTTCCACGGCTTCTTCCCGATCAGATTTAACTATGACGATACCTTCCACGCAAGCGGAAACATGTCCATTCAGCTCCATCCCGGTGAGAAATTCGTAACCGAAGAGAACGGCGAGCTTGGCAGACAGGACGAGAGCTACTATGTAGTAGTTACCGGTCAGGGTGCTAAGACCTACCTTGGCTTCAACAACGGCGCTGACGTTGACGAATTCGTTTCCGAGATCAAGAGAAGTGAGATCGACCACGAGCCTGTTGACTACCAGAAGTACGTTTACGGCGTAGAGAGCAAGCCCGGTACTCAGGTTATGATCCCTGCAGGTACCATCCACGCTTCAGGTCAGAACCAGGTTATCCTTGAGATCGGTTCACTCACGGTAGGATCCTACACCTACAAGATGTATGACTACGTCCGCAAGGACCTCGACGGCAACCCCCGTCCTATCCACAGCTACTACGGCTCACTCAACCTCAACCACGCCATGACCGAGGATTATGTTCTTGCTAACCTCGTAAACGGCAGAAAGGGTGTTATCCGTCAGGAGGCTGACGGCTGCGAGATGATCGTTGGTGAATGCGACCAGCTCTACTTCTCACTCCGTAACCTCTGCTTCGGTGACTACATGACCGACAATACCAAGACCTACGGTGAGACCGGCGACTTCCACGTTCTCGCACTTATCGACGGCGAAGACGTAACCGTTCGCTCCAAGGCTGACCCCTCACTCTCATTCAAGATGAACTACCTTGACATAATCGTTGTTCCCGCTAATATGGGTGAATACGAGCTCGTAAACGGCAAGCCCGGAACGAAGATCGTTATCCACAAGACAATGCTTAAGAGATAAGCAGCAACGAAACCCCAAAGGGACTGCTGTAATTCAGCAGTCCCGTTCTTTATAAAACAATAATCCCGATATAATATTTCGGAGGAACTTACAATGACAACAGCAAATACTAAAAAAACAAGATATATCCTCTCCTTTGATGCAGGCGGAACCTTCCTCAAAAGCGGTATCTTCAAATATGACGGTAAGCTTGAGCTCGTAGAAAATTCCAAGCTTCAGGAGCCTGTCAACTCTAACGGCACCAAGGAGCAGGTCTATACCGCCTATATCAATCTTCTCAAGGCTAACAAAGCATTTGCAGACAATGCAGGCTTTGCATTTGATTGCGTAAGCGTTGATACCCCCGGTCCATTTGATTATGAGGGCGGAATGAGTATGATGACTCATAAGTATACCGCTATCTATCAGATCCCTCTCCGTCCCTGGTTTGCAGAAGTGCTCGGCGATATCCCCGTTTACTTTATGCATGACTCCTTCGCGTTTATTTACGGCGCAGCTCAGGAATCCGAGAACAGTAAGGGACGTATCGCAGGCGTTATGATAGGCACAGGTCTTGGCTTTGCACTCCTTATCGACGGAAAGGTTCAGAAGAGCGAAACCGGAGGACCTGCAAGAAGCATTTATCGCGCCCCCTACGGCGAAAGCACCGCAGAAGATCACGTCTCAGCACGCGGACTCGTATACCGCTATAACAGAGATAAGCTTCCCACCGACCCCGATTGCGCAAACGCTAAGGAAATCTCCGAGCGCGCATCAGAAGGCAACGCAACCGCTATCAAAGTATATAAGGATACGGGCGTGATCGTTGCAGACGTAGTCAAGGATATACTTGCAGAGTATGAGATCGAGGAGTTCATCTACGGCGGACAGATCTCAAAATCATTCTACCTCTTTGAAGACTCGGCAACCGAGGCGTTAAAGGGCGTTCCTACCCTTAAAACCGTTCGCGCCGCAAAAAATATCGACGACGTTCACCTTATCGGTTCTGCCGCAGGTATTCTCTCAACGTTTGAAGACTAATTATTAACGGAGGCGACTTATGTCATACGAACTCAGCAGCTCAGTAATAAAGCAGATAGAAAAATTCTGTAAGAACAAACCGAATATAACACTTACGGTCGGAATACTCGACGGAAATGAAGAGAACTATCTTTCCTTTACGGACGGCGGCTCTCAGCTTGAACGGGATACCTCGGACAAGGCGTACGAAATCGGATCTATTACCAAGGTGTTTACCGCAGTGCTGATGGCGAAGCTTATCAGAGACGGTAAGGCTGAGCTTACGACCTCGATCGCTCCGTATATCGGCGTTAAAAATACGCAATATTATTATCCCACGCTTGAAAGGCTTGCCTCACACACGTCGGGGCTTGGCGATGCCCCACTGTCCGCTATCAAGCTTATAGGACAGGTTGTGTCCGGCGTTGGCAGAAAAAAGAATATCTATTCGGGCATAAACGGTAAAAAGCTTGAAAAAAAACTCCGTGAGTTGAACCTTGCTCCTACCTCATATCCTACAAAGTATTCCCACTACGGTATCGCCACCCTCGGATACGTCCTCGGCAAAATTGATGGCAGAGGCTATAAGGCCGCTATCGAAGAGCTTTGCTCAAAGGATCTTGGACTTGAGAATACCGTCTACGGTCTGCCTTCGACAGAATGCGGACATACCGCTACCGGAAGCGAATTCCCGGGCTGGGTGTGGACAGAAAAGGATGCCCTTGCCCCCTCGGACTGTCTGGCATCGACCGCTCGCGATATGATAAAATTCGCAAGAGCTAACCTTTCCGATGAATTCGATTGGATGAAAATATGTCACGAGGTACGTTCTGAGTATGACGATTACGATAATTTCGGATTTGGCTTTATCATCAGAGCCGATAACGGTGTACTTTGGCACAACGGATCAACAGGCGTATATAGCTCCTTCCTCGGCATAGACAGAGCTACGGGAAAGGCTATAGTTCTGCTCTCTGACTATGAGCATAAAACGGGAGAGAGCGGAGTCGACCGCATAGGATTTGAATTCCTTTGTCCCAAGCCCGTCAAGGCTGAAGATGATGAGTATGAAGAAGGCGACGAATACGAGGACGAGGAAGATTCTACCGAGGATAACGAATAACAAATCAAAAATGTCCCCACCGTGTGCGGTGGGGGCATTTTTTACGCAGATCTTTTATTGACCAGCGCAAGGAAGAAAATTGTCAGCATTGCTATGGAAATTGAACACCCGATGATCCCCGCAGTAACCGATACGGGGCGCGTCTCTTGCGTTGCCTGTACCTCAGGCTCTGTGCTCAGCCTTTCGTCAGGATCCGTTAAAGCATCTGTTACGTCGGTCATGTGGACGGTTTCGTGTATGGACGGCGCTTTGGGAAGCTCATAAGCCTCAAACAGTGCCGTTACGGTAGCGTCTCCCGTGGCGGCTGTGGGAAGCTCATCCCAGCCAACAAAAACGTAAAAGTATTTCTCGTCCTGCTCTCTGTGCGGAGAGGTCGGCGGATTTATACTTTCCATATATTCAAGTCTTACTGACTCAATAATACTTCCATCGTAATTCCTGAATTCTACGGTGTAAACCGCCTTTTCCCATACGGCGTAAAGCTCAAGATTGCCGTTCAGAGTGTGCGTCTGTCCCGGAAAGTATACGATACTATCATCAGATACAGATGCCCATCCTTTGAATACGTGTCCTTCAAGCACAGGAATTGCGGTGGAAAGGGAAATGCTTTGTCCTTCCCGTACCGTTTGATCCGCACCTGAAAACTCACCGCCCCGCGCGTCATAGCTTATAACGAATTTGTCGTACGCGACGAGATGCACATGTTTCATGGATATCCATCCCTTTTGTCCCTTGTAAGTTATCCTACCCCATCCATTGTCAATTTCTTCGACCTCTACCATAGTGCCTCGCGGCAAGGAGCCGATCATAGCATACGAGGTCGCAGGTCCGGATCTGAAATTCAACTCGGTGTCTGTTACATAATCTCCACCTCCGCTGTTGGAGGCAGAATAGTCGATGCGCCTGTCCTCATTTTCCTTGTAGTCGGGAATACCGTAGCCGACAATATAACTGTCATTCAGACGGTAGGAACGTATCCCTACCTCGCCACTTGTGTTTCCCTCAACGGTGTATACCTTTGAGCCGTCGGTGTATAAAACTATACCAACGTGTGATGAGGCACGGTTAACGTACGCATCCTTAAAAAATATAACGTCACCAAGACTTGGCATGTGACCGGAGGACCTCGTTTTGTAGGTGGAGCTTTGCTTGAACCACGTTATCCAGTTGCTGCAGCTCAAGTAAGACTTAACAACGCTGTCATCAACACCCGCCTGCCTCATACACCACGAAACAAACGCGGCACACCAGGCATATCCATACTTGGCATCAATCGTCCCGAAGGCGTAGTTGTATTCAACGTAGTTTCCGCTCCCTTTGGTGTTGGAGCCATTGAAGTCGTATGTACCGTTCCCCTCGTGATACCCAAGCTGAGACATAGCAACCATCGCAACGTCAGTTGGTTGGTCACCCGTCAGTTCAAGAGACGTGAGATTTGAGTAGAATCTTCCCGTTTTGTAGTTGGCTGAAACTCTTGTCGACGGCGTGAGTGCAGACGCACCCGTAATAAATACCGCACAGCAAATGAGTATAGCCGCAAGCGCGGAAAGCCACCTCAAACAAAACCCATTAGCTTTCATTATATCATCCTTTCTTTAGTTTATATGTCGCATACAGGTGTTGTGACTCGATTATAACATATGAAAAACTCCTTGTAAACCCCGTTTCAGGCGTTTTTGACGTGTAATTTATTCCAAAAAAGTATAAAAAAGGACCCGGATCCAATACTTTGTATCCGAGTCTTATATAATTTTCCTTTTACGGAAAACTCTGCCGTATTATTTAATACCTTGACGGATGATCTTCTTCGAGGTCGTCTTGGGGAACTCCTTGTCAACAAACTCGACCTTCTGGATTCTCTTGTATCCCGTAAGCTTCTTGTTGAGTGCGGTAATCTTCTTGCGGATCAGCTCCTCAGCTTCCTCCTTGGATGTGTCGCCAAGAACTACCGAGTTAGGATAGCATACCGCTACAAGCGTGATCGCATCACTGTCCTCAGCCTTTCTGCCAACAACTACACATTCAGCAATCTCCTCGATCTGTCCAAGATATTCCTCGATCTCCTCGGGGAATACATTTTTACCGTTTTCCATAACGATAACGAACTTCTTTCGACCGGTAATGTAAATGTAACCGTCTTCGTCCATATATCCGAGGTCGCCCGTTCTGAAATAACCGTCTTCAGTGAATACTGCAGCAGTCTCCTCAGGATTGTTGTAGTATCCAAGCATTACGTTGTCACCCTTAACGATGATCTCACCCTGCTTGTATCCCTTGTCGGATTCAGTTCCATCATAATCTATCTTGACGTGACAGCAGCTTACCGCAGGACCAACCGATGAGGGCTTCGGCGCAAAGTATGGGCTGACCGAAATGAGAGGTGAGCATTCAGTGATTCCGTATCCCTCATAAATGGAAATACCGAATTCCTTGAACTTATCTACCATATCGGGGTTGAGGGGCGCGCCTCCGCTTACGATCTTGTTGAGTCTGCCGCCAAATGCCGCAACTACATCCTTGAATATCTTCTCGCGTATATCAATTCCAACCTTACGAAGCGTCTTGGAAAGGGTGATACCTCTCATAAGATTCTTGTACTTGCCCTGCTTCTTGGCGGTTTCAATGATCTTTTTATACATCGTGTTGATGAACAAAGGAACGAGAATAAGTCCCGTAGGCTTGAAAAGCGCGAAGTTCTTAAGCACCTTGCGCAGACTGTCGTTAATGCAGATCTCCATACCGTAGTTTGCTCCTGCAAGCATACAGCAAAGCTCATAGGTGTGATGTATCGGCAATACCGAAACCAGCACATCATCAGGGAAGAACTCAACGCATTCGCACGCAGAGTTAACTGCGGCACATACGTTCTGCTCGCAAAGCATTACGCATTTGCTCGTTCCCGTGGTTCCTGACGTAAAGAGCATTACGGACATTCTTCTCATGTCCTCGGGGTCGGGAAGCTCATATCCCTCCGCGACCTTTGTCTCGCCAAGCTTTAAAAGCTCTTTGAAGGATATAGCCTTTTCGTCAGATTCAAAAGCGCAGTCCGTAGGATCTACCATAATGAATTTTTTGAGAGTCGCGTGCTCCTTTACCATAGGCTCAAGCTTTTGGTTGAAACTCTTGGAAAAGATAATAGCCTCTGCCTCAACTCCCGTGAGGAATCCGTCTATCTGGGATATCTCAAGCTCCTTGTCCATAGGAATGGCAACACCGCCCATTGCGATTACCGCAACGTAGGACGCAACCCATTCGGGAGAGGTCTCCCCGATGATCGCAATCCTCTTTCCCTTAAGTCCAAGCGCCGTAAGACCCGCGGCCTCCTTTACAACCAGATTTGAAAAATTTTTATAAGTGAGTGTAGCGATGTTCTTGTCCGTGTCGTAGTATTTAAACATTATCTTGTCGCCGTGCTCGGTAAGCTTGAGCGCAAGGTGCTTGATACTGTCGACCTTAGTAAATATTCTTTCCGTCTTCTTGGGCTTCATCGTTTAGTCTCCAATCAATAAATTTTAAAAATTAACTTTTTGTGCTTGACAAGCGTCCGCAAATGTGTTAATATCTTTTTGAATACGGTACCAACTTGCGGAATCATACCCACAAATTGGCATACAAACTATATTATATATTACTTTTACAACTTTGTCAAGTGAAAAGTGCATTAACTAATTAAATCGGAGTATAAATTATTATGAACAAAATAAAATGGAAGGGCGGAGCGCTTATAGCTCCGCTTCCCGCAGTAATGGTCAGCTGTGCCGATAAAGACGGAAATCAAGCCAATATAATAACCGTTGCATGGACGGGAATAATCAACACCGTACCGCCTAAGACTTATATATCCGTAAGACCTAAAAGACACTCGTATAGTCTTATAAAAGAAAGCGGAGAGTTTACTATCAATCTCACGTCCGCAGCTCTTGCAGGATCAACGGATTTTTGCGGAATGTATACCGGTCGCAAGGTGGATAAATTCAAAAAGTGCGGACTTACCGCGCAGGAGGGCTCTGAAAACCGTTGCCCCATGATAGCAGAATGCCCGATAAGCCTTGAATGTAAGGTCACGGATGTTATACCAATGGGAACTCACGATATGTTCCTTGCCGATATAGTTGCAACCCACGTCCGTGAGGATCTTATCGACGCGTCGGGAAAGCTGCACATGGAAAAAGCAGACCTTATGGCGTACGCACACGGCGAATACTTCGCACTTGGTAAAAGACTCGGTAGCTTCGGCTTTTCCGCCGTTAAAAAAACCAAGAAGCAAGGTAAAAAGCCGGGCGTCGGAAAATAATAACAAGGTGCAGAGACGGATATGCCCGGCTCTGCACCGCTCTGTTAATTGAAATGTATGCCCGTAGCTTTCTTACTTGTCACCACGATAGGAAGCTCACTTGTAAAACGTATTCCAAACGGTGCGTTCTCGGGAATACCGCGTTTTTTTATGGTAAAGCTGTTGTGTTTCACCGTATCGTGATCAACGTCATCGCCGGTTACATTTATGCGCCGTAGAGTAAGCTGGGGAACGGTTGTCAGGATCCCACGTATTGCCTGCGGTCTGCCGTCAAAGAAAAGCTCAATCCAGATCTTTGTCTCAAGATGCGTCATGTTGAGAATAGAAAACTCAAAGTCCTCAGGACATGAGGAGTTGAGGTCGGAGAATACCCAGGTACGCGCACCGTTTGAACACTCTCCTCTGCGTATCTTTTCATCAAGCTCACGCCTTTTGCAGTCGGGTGCCTTGTAGGGAAGGGTGATCGTACGTTGCGTCGCGCCTGTGATGAACTCCTTAACACAAGGCATCATCATAATGTGCTTGGGTGCGCGACGGAATGTGCTACATGATACAAAGCCGGTTGTCTCGTGGGTGGGGAAGAGGCAGACCTCGGGGCGGATTAACTCATATCCGCATATTTCCCCTTCGGGACTTCCGCTTCCAAAGCCGTGATGGGGAATCTGCAGAATATCGGATTTCAGATACGTTCCGTGCTTCTTTGCAATCTTTGTCGTACTGAAGGCAGCGTCGGAGGCCCATAAAATTACCTGACCGCCAAGCTCCATACGAACAATTACGGAGGTCGCATTTATGTGCTTGGAACGGTGTATCGTGTCATCCATGCATGAAAGGATCTCGCATTTTGCATCACCAATCTGATATTGCTGGCCCGTGTGAAGCGTGTAAAGTGGTGCGCCACTCTGCTCGATCAACTCGAATAAACGGTCGATTTGGGTATATCTTAAAGGCGCATCAGGAGCTTCGGCTGCAGGAACTAATGCAGGATAATGCTCTGTATCGTCGGCATTTGGGAAGTTCAGCATAAATCGCTGAATATCAACAAGGTCAGAATACCTCGGTAAGAATTCAAGTATACCGTGAAAATGATCACTGTGTGGATGCGTGATTATCCAGGATGCTATAATGGGTTTCTTAAAGGGAGAGCCGTCAACAAGACATTTGAACAGTTTTTCAGACTCCTCTTCATAATTGTATCCGCCGTCGATAACTATAAATCTTCCGTCGGAAAGTCGGATAACGTAAGAGCAACCGTATAACAAGAGCTCGACCTGCGTTATCTGAGGCTCAACGATAGGCTTGCCCGCAACGTCCTGATATGAGTGATATATGCTTTTTTCGTCGCGGACTATCATAAGCTCCTTCAACTGCGAGTAATAGTTCATAAAGAAAGCGCAGTCGCCGTCAACGAAGGATGCATACCAATGCGTATCCCTTTTAAAATATTCTTTTTGTGCATATCCGTTTTTTACGAACAGATCCCAATAAGCGTTGAATAAGTCGTCTTCAGCCTTTGATATGACAAAGACACGGGATGAATCGTTTTCACGGTTATCTGCATATACGGTTTCACCAAATGCCGGAATAATGATTTCTTCCATATTCTATTTCCTTTCTGTCGAATAGCAAGAACAATAATTCGGACTTATATATCCTTGTCCAAGCAATTAATTAACAAAAGTATATCACAATTGCCAAGTCTTGTCAATAGACAATCCGCGCTTCGAACAGTGCCGTAAATGTGATAATATTTCTTTTTTTAGATAATTTGATAATATATCTTGAAAAAAATATACATATATGATAAAATAAAGTGAATAATTGCGTTGCACATCATATACTGAATACAGACGCATCGCATTTAATTAACAAAAGTATATCACAATTGCCAAGTCTTGTCAATAGACAATCCGCGCTTCGAACAGTGCCGTAAATGTGATAATATTTCTTTTTTTAAGTAATTTTTTTTAAGTAATTTGATAATATATCTTGAAAAAAATATACATATATGATAAAATAAAGTGAATAATTGCGTTGCACATCATATACTGAATACAGACGCATCGCATTTATTTGTGCGTACCTCATGTAAATTACAGTCTGGAGTGATTATTATGAACAATATGGATTTTTGCCCTGAGCGCGACGGCTTTGTAAGTGTAGACCCATATAAGCTGACGGACCTCAACCCCTTTTCCAAAATCGGTAAGGAGTGGATGCTCATAACCGCAAAGGATGATAAAAACGGAGCAAACGCAATGACTGCAAGCTGGGGCGGCGTAGGCGTGCTCTGGAATAAGCCCGTAGCCTTTTGTTTCGTGCGGCCTCAGAGATATACATTTGGACTGACCGAAACGCAGGATACGGTTTCACTGTGCTTCCTCGGCGAGGAATACCGACACACGCATAAAATATTCGGTTCCGAAAGCGGAAGGGATACTGCCAAGATCAGTAAAGCTGGCGTAAGTCTTAAGTTTGAAGGCGATACCCCCGTGATAACGGAGTCAAACACCGTTCTCATCGGACGCAAGCTTTATTGCGACTATTTGCGCGATGCCTCCTTTACCGACACCGAGGTCAGAGACAAATGCTACCCCGAAAAGGACTATCACAGAGTATACGTTTACGAGATAGTAGCCGCCTATATCAGAAAACAGTAAATTAAGAATAAAAGAATTTATACTATAAACTATAAAATAAAGGAGAAATAAAATGTCACTTTCTTATCCTACCCCCCACATAAAAGCTGAGCCCGCACAGATCGCCAAAACTGTGCTTATGCCCGGCGATCCCCTTCGTTCACAGTTTATCGCCAAGACCTTCCTTGAAAACGCAGTTCTCTTTAATAACGTAAGAGGCATTCAGGGATATACCGGAACCTATAAAGGAGAAAAGGTCTCCGTTATGGCAAGCGGAATGGGTATGCCATCTATCGGCATATACAGCTATGAGCTTTATTCCGCGTTTGGCGTGGAAAACATTTTCAGAATAGGCTCTGCAGGAGCACTCAGAAAAGAGGTCAATATCCGTGATATCGTTTTCGGTATGGGTGCCTGCACAAACTCCGCATACGTCAATCAGTATAACCTCCCCGGCTCATTCGCTCCCATTGCAAACTTCAGACTTCTCAGAGAAGGCGTTGAAATAGCTGAAAAAATGGGCCTGCGTTATCATGTCGGTAACCTCGTTTCATCCGATACTTTCTATAACGACGATAACTCTGTAAACGATAGTTGGGCAAAGATGGGCGTGCTTGCAGTTGAAATGGAGGCGGCAGCACTCTATATGAACGCCGCAAGACTCGGCAAAAACGCACTCGCTCTCTGCACCATATCCGATAGCCTCGTAACCCACGAAGCCCTCAGCGCAGAGGAAAGACAGAACACTTTCACGGAAATGATGGAGCTCGCTCTTGAGCTTGCTATAAAACAGTAAATGCTATGAAAAAAAACGGTATTAAAAGAGTTTTTCTCATCGTCCTTGACAGTGTCGGAGTAGGTGAGCTTCCCGATGCCGAAAGGTTTGGCGATAAAGGCTCGGACACGATGAGAGCGATCTTTGCATCGCCCAAATTCCATATTCCCAACCTTTTGAAAATGGGACTTGGAAATATAGAAGGAATAGATTACCTTGAAAAGACCGACCTGCCCCTTGCCGCAGTTGCAAAGATGGCAGAGCAGTCCAACGGTAAGGATACAACAATAGGACACTGGGAAATAGCAGGTGTTGTTTCAGAAACGCCGCTTCCCACATACCCCGATGGATTCCCATCCGAGGTGCTCGATGAATTCACAAGACAGACCGGCAGAGGAGTACTTTGCAATCTTCCGTATTCCGGTACGGACGTAATAAGAGATTACGGTGAGGAGCATATAAAAACAGGAAAGCTTATCGTCTATACTTCAGCAGACAGCGTTTTTCAGATTGCCGCCCATGAAGACGTGGTGGACGTTGAAACGCTTTATGAGTACTGCCGTATCGCACGAAAAATACTTGTCGGTAAGCACGCCGTGGGAAGAGTTATAGCCCGTCCCTTCGTTGGTAAGTATCCGAATTTCACACGAAGCGCAAAACGTCACGATTTCTCCGTAGAGCCTCCAAAGCCTACCATGCTTGATAGGATCAGAGATGCCGGACTCGATGTGATCTCTGTGGGAAAGATAAACGATATATTTGCAGGTAAGGGAATAACTGAGTTCACCTATACCCATTCCAACAAAGAGGGAATGGAGCTTGCCTCCGAATACGCCGAAAAGAGCTTTACGGGACTTTGCTTTGTGAACCTCGTTGACTTTGATATGACCTTCGGTCACAGAAACGACGTTGACGGATACGCAAACGCATTGTCAGAATTTGACCTCTGGCTCGGTGAGTTCTGTAAAAAGATGAAGGATTCGGATGTTTTAATCGTTACTGCAGATCACGGATGTGATCCATCCACATCCAGTACAGATCATTCACGCGAATATACGCCGCTTGTTATCTTTGGCAACAAGATACTCCCCGTAAATCTCGGCGTACGAGCTACCTTCTCTGATATCGCCGCAACTGTAACAGATATCCTTGGAGTGCCTGCAACCGATGACGGCACCTCCTTTGCAGATGACATCATAAAGTAATCTTATTAAACAGGAGAAAAAATAAAAATGAAAGCAAAAGCAGTTATGTACGGAGCGGGAAATATCGGTAAAGGCTTTATCGGCGAAATATTTTACCGCTCCGGATATCACACTACGTTTATCGACGTAAATCAGTCAACGGTCGATCTGCTCAACAGAGACCGCAAATATCCGATTTTCGTAACCAACGATACTGAATATCTTACCGAATGGGTAGAAGATGTAAGCGCTGTAAACGGAACTGATCGGGAAGCAGTAGTTAATACCATCGCGGAATGCGACATAATGGCGACCGCCCTCGGAGCAAATATATTGCCCATTGTCGCCCCAATAATTGCATCTGCAATATCAAAGCGTAAATTACTTGACGGTCGCCCTCTCAATATCTTTATTTGCGAGAATCTTATAGGCTCAGGCAAATATCTTCACGATCTTGTAAAGCCTCATATTGATGATCCGGATGTTGAATATTTTGAAAATATGATAGGCTTCGTCTCGGTCTGCGTGGGAAGAACAGTCCCAAAAACCCCTGAAAGCATAGCGGCTGAATATCCGCTTGCCGCTTGCACCGAGCCATATTGCGAGCTTCCCGTTGATGCTGACGGCTTCAGACCCGTAGGCTGTGAAATGCCTCCGCTCGTCGGACTCGTCCCGTTCTCACCGTTTGAGTTCTTCATAGAAAGAAAGCTCCTCATACATAATATGGGACACGCCCTCACGGCATATCTTGCACACCTGAAGGGGCATAGCAGTATCACCGAGGCAATGTATGATGCCGAGATCAAGTATATCCTGACGCGCGCCCTGATAGAATCCGCACGCGCCCTCTCAAAGAGACATAACGCTCCCCTTGACGATTCCCTTGAGTTCGTCGAAGAGCTGATGATCAGATTTGAGAATAAAATGCTTGAGGATACACCGCTGAGAGTCGGCAGAGACTCAAAGCGTAAGCTTTCCGCAAGCGACAGATTGGTCGGTGCGTTCAACTGCGTTAAGGAGCAGGGCGGCGTTCCCGCACATATCGCAGTCGGTATCGCCGCAGGCTATCTGTTTGACGATCCCGCCGATCCTATCAGCGTCGAGGTCTCATCGTATGCCAAGGCGTACGGCCTCAGAGCCGCACTTGAAAAGTATAGCGCTATTACCGCTGACGAGGACGTAAACCTGATAGAGACTTTCTATTGTATGCTCGTGGAAAAAGCTCCGTTTTCAAGCTTTGTTGACACTCTTGCAAAACTGAAAAATTCTCACTGACTATCCCCCGATCCCGCTAAAAAATAGTGGGATCGGGGGCTTTTTTAAAAAATAATATTGAAAAAGATAAAAAACAATGATATAATTACTTTAATGTGCCATAAGTGAGTATCAGTTGTGCGTGATATAAAAGTAAATAATATTCCAATATTATAATACCCAATCCGGAGTGGCAAAATTTGATCCCGAAATTTTTAAGACGGTGCTTAGTCAAAAAGCAGCGTATGAGGAAAGACACAAGGAGAACAAATGGAAGTAATTTTAAAAGCGACAGGACTCCGTAAAACCTTCGCATTATCTAAAAAGCAACAGCGTCTTGAAAAATCCGATAAAAAAATAAAGGTAGCGGTCGACGGCCTCTCCTTTGAAGCGTATAAGGGTGAGATTTTCGGCTTGCTGGGCCCGAACGGTGCCGGTAAGACCACAACGCTCCGTATGCTCTCGACCCTAATCAAAGCGGATGAAGGAGACGCTATCGTCAACGGTCATAGTATAAACACCGAGCCGGACAAGGTAAGACAGAGTATCGGCTTCCTCACAAGCGAGCTTAAGCTTGAGGAGTTTTTTACCCCTAACTATCTGTTTGACTTTTTCGCTACACTTCATGGTATCAGCAGCACCGAGTGCGCTGCCCGTAAAAAGACTCTCTTTGAACGCTTCGGTATAGACAAATTTGCGGAGGTCAAGGTCGCAAATCTTTCAACAGGTATGAAGCAGAAGCTCTCTATTGCCGTCTCCATCGCCCATGATCCGGAGATCATCATCTTTGATGAGCCTACAAACGGACTTGATGTTATAACATCCAAGGTCGTAACGGACTTTCTGATAGATCTGAAAAGAGAAGGCAAGACTGTAATTCTGTCCACACATATTTTCTCTCTTGCGGAGAAGCTTTGCGACAGAGTAGGTATCATTATAAACGGTAAAATGATAACGTGCGATACCCTTCAGAATATCTGCGCTGATACCGATCTTGAAACCAGATTCTTTGAAATATACGAAAAAGAAATGGGGGGACAGGTATGAAGAGTAATATTCTCACAATAATGAAAAAAGAGCTTGCCCGCTTCTTCGGTGACAAAAGACTCGTCCTGACTACACTCGTCATCCCCGGACTTATGATCTACCTCATCTATTCCCTTATGGGAAGCGGTATGATGTCGGCGTTTGCTCCCTCAGAGGATCAGATTTACAATGTTTTAGTTACCTCTCCGTCAGAAGAATTTGTTGCAGCGGCCGATCAACTGAAGCTTGAGATCACGGAAGCCGATATCGGTGATATCGATTCAATAAAGCAAAAGCTCAGAAACGGTGAGATAGATCTGTACGTTGTTTTTCCTGAGGATTTTGACCAAAGTATAGCAAGCATACGCGTAGGAGAAGCGCCGGACGAGCCCCTTGAGCTTGAAATGTATTACAGTAGCACAGAGGTCAACTCCTCTGCCGCCGCTGATATAGTATTTTCATACCTCGACGGACTTGAAGAAAGCCTTTCAAATCTGTTTAATATCAATAGCGGAAGCGCACAGTACGATGTTGCAACAGACGAGGATGCAACGGGAATGCTATTCTCAATGCTTATTCCAATGCTTTTGATCATGTTCCTCTTCAGTGGATGTATGGCGGTAGCACCTGAATCTATTGCCGGAGAGAAGGAAAGGGGTACGATCGCAGCTCTCCTTGTTACTCCTCTTAAGCGCGGAGACCTCGCAATCGGAAAAATACTTGCCCTCAGTATAATAGCGCTTCTCAGCGGAGCATCAAGCTTCGTTGGTACTCTGCTCTCACTTCCCAAGCTTATGGGAGGCGATATGGTTGAATTGGCAGGCATTGACGCAGGCGTGTACGGAGTGACCGAGTACCTGACATTGCTCGTTGTTATGCTGACGACCGTGCTCGTTATAGTTGCAATTATCTCTATAATCTCAGCATATTCAAACAGCGTCAAGGAGGCAACGACCTATATAACCCCTCTTATGATAGTGGTTATGCTCGTAGGTCTTACCTCAATGTTCGGCAACGGTGCCCCCACAAATCCCGTACTGTACCTTATCCCGATCTATAATAGTGTACAGTGTATGAACGGAGTTTTCTCATTCAGCGGAAGTCTTATTAATACTGTAATAACCTCAGTTGCCAATATCGCCTATACCGCAATTCTCGTCGTAGTCCTTAAAAAGATGTTCGACAGCGAAAAAATAATGTTCAGTAAATAAGTCTCAAATCAAGCGAAAGGAGATGATATTATGGCAGACGTGTGCTTGCTTGGCACGGTGGGAACTATTCCTCGCGTAGATAGATATTTGTCATCAGCGCTTTTTCGTCATAACGGACGTTCCATACTGTTCGATTGCGGAGAGGGAACTCAGCTTGCAATAAAAAAAGCAGGATTTTCATTCAAGTCAATAGATGTCATCTGCCTGTCACATTTCCACGCCGATCACGTCACGGGGCTTGTCGGATTACTTCTGACAATGGGCAATGAGGGAAGAACAGAGCCCGTCACCGTCATAACTCCCATCGGCGGTACGCATATACTTCGCTCTATTCTCATTATCGCAGATCTTGCGTTTGAGCTTGACGTAATAGAAATTGACCCGTCACACGACCGGGAAAACGCCGTAGTAACAATTTGCGACGGAAACCTGTCCGTGTACGCCGCATGCGCTACCCATTCCGTTCCGTGCATAGCTTTTTCGGTCTATGTCAGACGTGACGGAAAATTCGATCCCGAAAGAGCTCGCGCACTCGGCATTCCTCAAAATCAGTGGAACGAGATCAGAAAAAAAGGCTGCACGGAGTACGGCGGAAGGATATATTATCCCGATGATGTGATGAGTAATGAGCGCCGCGGAATCAAAGTATCTTATGTTACAGATACAAGACCGAGCGAAAACCTTGAAAAACTCGTTAAGGGCTCGGATCTGCTTATCTGCGAGGGAATGTTCGGCGACGAGGAAAAGCGCCACCGTGCAGAAAAAAGCGGCCATATGCTATTCTCGGAAGCGGCAACGCTTGCAAAGCATGCTAAGTGTGACCGCTTGATACTGACCCACTTCAGCCCGTCTATGCCCGAGCCCGAGGAGCTTTTGCAGAACGCAACGGATATCTTTGAGAATACCGTCTGTGGAACGGACGGCATGACCGTAACGGTAAATTTTATTAATGAATAATATATCTGAAAGGATACAATTAGTGTGATCATCAAAACCGATTCAATGCGAAAATTAGAACATGACGTCGACCTATGTATCGTGGGCGGCGGTATGGCTGGCATGATCGCCGCAATAAGCGCTGCCAGAGAGGGAGTAAAGGTGCTCCTTATGCAAGACAGACCCGTGCTTGGCGGTAATGCCTCCAGCGAGATCCGAATGTGGATAAGAGGCGCCAGGGGACTTCATAACAGAGAAACAGGAATACTCAGTGAAATTGAAGAGGAGAATATATACAAAAACCCTGAGGTCAACCACTCCATCTGGGATAGCGTGCTCTGGGGAAAGGTGAAAGCAGAGAAAAATATTACGCTTCTGCTCAACTGTACTTGCGTCGACGCAGATACTGAAGACGGCGTGATAAAATGTGTAAAGGGCTGGCAGCTTACCACCTATACCTGGCATGTTGTCAGAGCAAAATACTTTGCAGACTGCTCAGGCGACTCCGTGCTGGCTCCCGTGACGGGTGCGCTTTACAGAGTCGGCAGAGAAGGAAATGCCGAGTTCAATGAAACCATAGGCCCAAGAGTATCCGATAAAAAAACAATGGGAAATACCTGCCTTATGCAGGCAAGAGAAACCTCCCGACCTGTAAAATTTATTCCTCCGGAATGGGCATACGTTTATGAAAACGATGAGGACTTCGACGTAGTCGTAGGAGAAAGTGCTAAAAAAGACACGGACGCAGACGCAAACTGCGGGGAACAGGAGAAGGCTAAGGCAAAAAAAGCGCGTAGAACGCACGTTCTCGGCACTGCAGGCACCAATTTCTGGTGGATGGAGCTTGGCGGTGAGGATGATACCATCCACGATGCCGAGGAGATCCGTGACGAGCTTCTGAAGATCGCCTTCGGTATTTGGGATCATATCAAAAACAGAGGCGATCATAACGCAGAAAACTGGGAGCTTGAGTGGGTAGGATTTCTTCCCGGCAAGCGCGAAAGCCGCAGATACGTTGGAGCGCATATACTTACTCAACACGATATAGAAGCAGGCGGCAAATTTGACGACGTAGTCGCACACGGCGGATGGCCTATGGATGACCATCATCCTGCAGGCTTCAAAGCATCATCGGGTGAGTCTCCCACGCTTTTTCACCCCGCACCGTCACCGTACGGAATTCCTTACCGTTCTTTGTATTCCAAAAATATTAAAAATTTGTTTTTCGCAGGCAGGAATATCAGCGTAACTCACGCAGCTCTCAGCTCGACGCGAGTTATGGCAACCTGCTCGGTTATAGGTCAGGCTATGGGAACCGCCGCCGCTATGTGTATCAATCTCGGCTTATCACCCGATGAAATATACACTAAGGAGATTAAAACACTTCAGAAAAAGCTTCTCGACGCAGGCATGCTTATCCCGGGAATGTCAAGAGAAATTCCTGAGCTTACCCTTAAAGCAAAATGTAACCTTGAGCCGTCGGACATATCACTGCTCTTCAACGGCATAGAACGACCGGATAAGGCGGGAACGGTAAATTATGTCTCGCTCCCGAAGGGCTCAGATATAACCCTTGAGTTTGAACAGGAAACCGAGCTTACCGAGCTTCGTCTTATGTTCGATCCGGATTTTTCAAGAAAGTCGATCTCAGGTAACAAAAAACTTAAAATGTTCACATTACGCTCCAGCAGGGAATTCGAATTTGATCCTATCAAGGTAGCAAGTACTCTCGTTAAAGCCTTTGAGGTTATAGCAGACGGAAAAACCGTTTATTCAACGGATATGAACCATAACTCTCTCGTCCGCATAAATCTTACAGGTATCAAAGCAAAGCGCATCACTGTGAGATTTCTTGAAACCAATGGATGCGAGGAGATACATGTATTCTCCTGCGACGTAAGATAATCGCATAAAAAGAAAGCACTCTCCGCAAAAATGCGGAGAGTGCCTGTTTTATTGGATTATGTCGTGATTATTCTTCAACAACGTCCTCAACGACCTCAACCTCAACGTCCTCAGGATTGCAGAGCTCACACTCACAATCACAGTCGTCATCAAGATCAAGCTCGCAGATGCAATCATCGTCATAGTCCTCAAGAGCGAGCTTGCAAGCGATGTGCTTCTCATAAAGCTTAACGAGGAAATATGCAACTGCACAAGCACCTGCAACGGCAGCAACGGTGATAGCGATTATCTTGCCGTAGTTGGTTGTCTTCTTTTTTGTCCAAGGAAAATTCATAGTTTACCTCCTCATAGAATATATTTTTTTCCAAGATTAGTATATCATTTTTTTGCAAAAAATGCAATACCCTTTTCGAAAATATTTTTTGCCAAGCAAAAAAGTTATATTCAGTTATTATTTTGTTTTGAATTTTAAAAATTGACAGGCTTAAAGTATGTTCGGAGCGATCTTTCGCTTGATCTGAGACCTGTAAACAAAGTTGACCATCAGATAAAACATAGTGCGTCCGGGATGCTTCAGAAACCGCTTGTGGAAAATAGTTCTTTTCAGAATCGCAGGAACGGTGTATAGCTTGTTGTATACCTCCCAATAGCAATCCGTAACCTCTTGGGCAGTCATATTCGGTGTGTCAAGCACCGAGATGGACGGTTTGTACTTAAAGTAATCGTAATCCGTGATCTTGCCCTTTTCCTTCATCTCCTTGAAAAGATCCGTGCCGGGAATGGGAGTCAGACAGTAAAACTTCGGTGCTATTATGTCGGTTTGCTTGATGAACTTAACCGTCTCCATAAGAGACTCCCGTGTATCATGCTCGGCACCTACTATCATCTCACTTGCCACCTCAATGCCTGCCGCATTGACCTTTTTTATTATCTCAATGTATCTCTTCGGATCGCACCAGCTCTTGTGGAAACTGTCAAGGTTTGCCTTGGATATGCTCTCAAGTCCAAAACTCAGCGTGTAGCAGCCACTGTCTGCAACCGCACGCAAAAGCTCCTCGTTTTCGGCAATCTGTATCGCGCACTGACTCATCCACTTCATCTTCAAAGGCTTGATCCGTCTGCAAAGCTCAAGCATGTACTCCTCGTCTGCTACTATGTTGTCGTCAATCAGCAGAAACTTTTTGAAGCCAAGACTCTTGACGTGCTCAATATCACGTACCACCTCATCAATAGAGCGTTTCAGATACTTGTTGCGGTAGATGCAGTAAATGGAACAGAACTTGCAACTGTTAGGACATCCTCTTCCCGCTTGAACGGGCAAAAAGTCACCGATCCTTTTGTCAAGAACGAGATCGTAGCGAGGCG
Source organism: Clostridia bacterium (assembly GCA_017504205.1). Lineage (GTDB taxonomy): Bacteria > Bacillota > Clostridia > Oscillospirales > CAG-272 > HGM12650. The sequence continues at coordinate 57,536 of JAFVRO010000017.1, forward strand.
TGGGAAGCTCAAGCTTTGTTATGGGCTGCTCGTAAAAAGGCTTTACGCATCCGTGCTCAAGATCGTGACAAACCTGCTTGATAGTCTCCTCGGAGTCTCCTATCATTACGAAGTCACAGTACTCCTTGGCAATTTCGGGAACAAGGCTTACCATAGGTCCACCCATAAAAACGATCTTTCCGCGTTTTTTGAATTCGATCGCAATATCCTTGCCGCGATTTGCCGCGTGTCCCATTCCGCCAATACCTATTACGTCCGCGTCCGTGTCGTACGGTATGTCCTCGATCGTTTCAATGCAGATCTCGCAGCTCCATCCTTCGGGGAGAAGTGAGGCAAGTACAGGGTAAGCAAGACCTACAAAATAAAGCTTTCTTTTCTTGACTATCCGCCCCCTGTCATCGTATATCGACGGCTGAATAAACAGTATCTTTTTGTTCATAGCTCCTCCTTACCTGTTCGGCGCGATTATAAGCTTTATGTACTGTAACGCTATCGTGACAGCCCCACGGCGCACACGCCGATATATGCTTTTACCGTATCTTTCCTTGATGTACCTTCTGCCGCGTGCCGAGGCAGACGTCTTTAAATACGCACGCAAAATGTTGTAGTAAAACGCTCTGCGTGACATATTCAGCGGCTCCATTACCGCGTGTGCCATATCAAATAGCTCATACCTGTCCTCAGCGGTTGTGATTTTGTCCTTCATTTTTTCGTAAAATGGAGTCCCCTTTATGGGCGTTATCGGCTGAATGTTAACCATCGGATGCTCAAAGCCGTTGAGATACCCGATCAGAGTATCAAAATCCGAGCGCACCCAATCAAAGCCGACGATAAGTCCGCTATAGCATTGAAGTCCGTGCTTTTCGAGAATTCTGACCGCTCGGTTGTTGATCTCCACACTCGTCCGCTTGTTGTAGTCGCTCAGTTCACCTGATTTGAAGGACTCAATACCTACGAAAAACGCGTCAAAGCCGCAGGACGCAAGAAGTTCGATCATATCCTCGTTTTCCGCAATAAAATCCGCACGACCGAACGCAATATAGGTCTTTTTTATACCGCGCTCCTTGACGAGACGGCAGAACTCAATTATGCGCTCACGCCTGAAAAGGAAATTATCGTCAACGATAAAGACGTTCTCCTCCTCGATCTCATCAAGCTCGTTTATCACATCATCAAGATCACGTTCAAAATACCGTCCAAGCCGCGTACAAAAGCAAAACTCACAATCGTAGGCACAGCTGAACGAGGTCTTGATGGTCGCACATCTGTCGTGATATATGTAATTGTAATGCCCTCTGTACCGCGCAGTCTTGTGACGCGCCGGATGCGGAAAATCAAACGCCTGACACTTTGGAGCGCCCCCGAGCATCATCAGCTCATCCCGTGTAACACCGTCCTCAATGCCTTTGATGACACCCTCAAGCGCGTACATTCCTCCCGTGAGTATGCAGTCTATGTAGGGACTTTCAAAATCCGACGGTACCACCTCGGCGTGTACGCCGCCGACCAGAACTTTTATATCGGGATAATGCTTCTTGACGTATTCCGCGTATCCCTTGACAATTCCAACGTGTACGAGATATGACGTGAACGCCACCGCGTCGTATTTCTTTGCCTTGAGAGCGCGCGAAAGGCTCTTGTCTATAACCAAGTCCACAATGTCTGTTTCGTGTCCCATCCGTTCAAGAAGTGCCGCAACGTACTCAAGCTCCAACGGCTCGCACATCATAAAGCTCTGAAGATTTATAGAGCTTTTGTGCGGACACGGGCGTATCAATAAGATATTCATTCCTCATCCTCCCTGAATACTCTGAACTCAGTTTTAAGCGGCTTGAACTCAATAAACGGCGCTATAAGCTTGCAAAATCCGTTGATTATGGGACTGCTGTGGTGAAGCGCCGCCCAAAGCTCCTCGTAATGACATCCGAGCTTGAGCTTGGTATCGTCTGCGGTCTGACCGAAGTCAATAGTCTTGAAGCCGCCGTCTATGCCGTATCTGATTATCTCATAAAGCATCCTGTGATAAACGGGATATTTTTCATTGTACTCCTGATCAACTCCAACAAATTCAAATATCAGTTCACTGCCGTTTTCAAGAAGCTGAACGAATCCCACAACGTGACCGTCAAGCTCCGCCACGAACATCTTGAACATATCCCCTCTGAAATAATTCGCACTGAGTGTCTCGATTTTTATGCGGGATTTGCGCTGTATGCTGAGATACATCTCATACATCTCATCGGTAAATTCCGTGCGGTTGTCAATATAGCGTATGGATATGTCTTGGGCTCGCTTGAATACCTTTTTGGCGTGATTTCTGTAATGACTGCGAAGATGCAAAAGATAATCGTCAAACGATGAAAAGCTCAGATCAAGAATGCACTTGGAGCAGGTAAGTCCCGTAGCATATCCCGGTGCATTTTCGTCGTTAAGGTTCAGGATCATTTTGTATCCGCGTATACGCCGTATCTCGTCGAATACCTCGTCACGAAGCTTGCCGAGTATTATTCCGCTTGCAGTAACGCTCATCGGAAGATAAATAAGAGTAACGCTTATCCTGAAGCTTATCGGCGTGAACATAGCTACATTGTAGCCGCGACGCTTATATGCTATAAAGCAGGAATCAAGCTTATCCCCATCGTAAAACAGATAGTACGCAGGCGTATAGTCCGCCTCCGTCCTCTCAATAAACTCAAGAAATTTTCTGTTAAGATATATGTTCCCGTTTTGTGCTGCAAGTCCGTCCCATTCGGAAGGAAGCTCGCAGGCACGTTCAAGTTTAACCTTTTTTGTTGCCATCGGTAAAATATACTCCGTATTTTCTGTGCGCCGCGCCGAAAAAATGCTCGTTTAGCCTCCTTGACGGCAGATTGTTGTCCCAGACGAAATTGGTCTCTACATACTTGAATTTTTTACCCGTGATGAAGCTGAATTCCTCTATCAAAGCAAGTGTTGCCGCATATGAAAGCGATCCTACCGCATTGAGCTTGGCGGTATCGATCCTACTCCGCTTGAATACATAGGACGCCGCTATCTCCGCCATAGAGCAAACACGCCCCGTGCGAAGCATCCGATTGTAATCGGGATGCCAGAACAGAAATCCTATCTCGCGGCCGTTACCGTCAAGCGCAAAGATCAGATTTTTGCACCCCAGAAACGGCTTCATATCCTTCATAAGCTCAAAAAAATGTCCCTCGTCCGTTGGAAACCATAAATAAGTTTTCGATATAGTCTGCTCGCAAAGACGGCGCATTACCTCCGTCTCCTCGGCAAAATGACTCATGTCAGCATATCTTATGGATATCTTATCGCTCGCCCGCGACCTCTTGCACTCAAGTATTTCTTCAAGTCTGCTCTTTTCCGCCCGATAAGTTGAGAGCGTAACGCACTCAAACTCTTTGAAGTATTCCGCATAATACGGCTTGTTGTAAAGACTGTCAAAGGAGTTGACGTAATCAAATCCGTCCGTGAGTATGCCGACACCGTAACTCAGATGTCCGTGCAGACCTATTACCACTCTCTTTGCACCGTAATGTACGGCTCTTTCGTCGGCAAGCCGAAGCAAGGCATTAACCGCATCCTGTACATTTTCAAGCGCATCAAAAAATGCAACCTGAAGATAGGGAAGTCGGGGATTGTAAATGAACAGAGCCTGAGCAAGCACCGTCTCACCCTCGCATACCGTCGCGATCTCGGTAGCACACCTGCACGCAAATTCAGTTTGCTTGAAGAGCAGACTGTCAAGCACGAACTCACTTGTGCTTACATAGTTTGCATCTCCTTTGTAAAGCTCTGCTCTGAACTTCTTGAATTCTTTGGCTCTTTTTACATTGTATAAGCTTGATGCCGTCATGCTATCGCCCCCGTTTCATGTATCAATTATATCATAGCGCATATTATTTTGCAAGTAGATTACCTGAAATACTTGATTAACGGAAGGAAATGTAGTATAATTAAAGAAGAGAAGCATTAAGTAAACGTGAACGGAGAAAAAATGTCAGACAATATAACCTATACAGAAGCCGTAAGGATATTGCGCGATGCAGGTATTTCGGACGCACCCTTTGAGGCAAGACTTATTATCAGCACCGTATGTGACGTATCACTTGCAAGCATACTTGGCGATCCCGATAAAACGTATGAGAATCAGACGCTTATAAATGCAATAAAACTGCGTGCCACACGCTACCCTTTGCAATATATACTTGGTGAGGTCGGCTTCCGTGATTGTACCTTCAAGGTCACGGAGCATACACTGATACCACGCCCGGATACCGAGTTGCTCGTCGAATACGCCGTAACGCATATCCCGAATAACGCCCGAATAGCGGATCTTTGCACAGGAAGCGGATGTATTGCCGTATCGACCCTTGCAGAGCGTCCCGACATTTCGGCGATTGCAACCGATATCGATCCCGAAACCCTTGAAGTAGCAGCGCATAATGCAACAAAAAACGGCGTATCAGACCGCCTTACTCTGTTGCTCGATGACGTAAAGCATCCAGACCGTATTTCAGAATATGCCCCCTTCGACGTAATACTTTCAAACCCACCGTATATTCCGTCTATGGATGTCAAAGGACTTGAAGAAGAGCTGAAATACGAGCCGCATATCGCGCTCGACGGCGGAGATGACGGTCTTGACTTCTACCGCGCTATTATTACACACTACATCCCTTTGCTGAAGGAAAACGGCTTCCTTGCCTTTGAAATAGGATACGATCAGGAAAAAGCAATGCTTTTGCTTGCACAGAGGCACTCGCTGAAATGCCAAATAATCAAGGACTACGGCTCAAATCCCCGCGTCGCCGTCCTTACACGCTGAGAAAGAGGTATAAAAATGAGTATTGAAAATAAAAACGCCGCTATAACCCCGACTGAATTGATTGATTATGCTAAGCAGGCCATGAAGAAGGCTTATTGCCCGTATTCGGGATATAAAGTAGGAGCTGCACTGCTTACGAAGGACGGCAGAGTATTCACGGGCTGCAATATTGAAAACGCATCCTTTACCCCCACCGTCTGCGCGGAAAGAACCGCCTTTTTCAAAGCCATAAGTGAGGGAAATACCGACTTTTCAGCAATCGCAATCGTAGGAGGCAAGGACGGCGTGATAAGTGGAGTCTTTCCACCCTGCGGAGTGTGCCGTCAGGTGATGTCAGAGTTCTGCGATCCCCGGACATTCAAGGTGTATCTCGGTACGGAAACCGACGAATACAAGTCCTTGACTCTTGCCGAGCTTCTGCCGTACGGGTTCAGTAAAAGTAACGTAAATATTTGACAAAGAAACGGGCTGTCTCATTAAGACAGCCCCTTTGGTTATGTATATTTTTATGCTTCTTTTGCTTTAAAGCCTTTTATCCATTCAAGCGAGAGCTGTGCCCATCCGGCGGCACGCGGTACGATCATGCGCGGCTTTCCTGAGCAGGTCAGCTCGTTGCAGAGCGAAAGTCCGTGAGGACCTTCGGGATAAATGTGCAACTCAAACGGTACGCCATGTGCTCTGAGCGCCGATGCCATAAGTAGGGAATTTTCTACAGGGACGGATCCGTCACTGTAGGTGTGCCATAAGAACGCGGGCGGTGTGGTTTCGTCAACGTGAAGCTCAAGCGAGAATACGTCCTTTTCCTCCTGAGTTGGCTCGACACTGCTGCACAGTCTGCGTATTGAGCCTTTGTGAGCCTTGGGACCCGCAGTTATAACAGGGTAGGAAAGCACCATACCCGTCGGACGGTTGATTCCCTCGGGGCAGTCACCAAGTGCCGCCCGAACCGTAGGATGATTCCAGAAAACTCCCGCCGATGCCGCAAGATGTCCTCCTGCCGAAAAACCAACGGTGAACACTCTTTCAGGATCAATATTGTATTTTTCCGCATTTTCCCTGACGTGCTTGATAGCAAGCGCTACCTCGATGATAGGGGCAAAGTTCTTAGCGTTTTCTTTGACGGAATACCTGAGAATAAATGCGTTGAGTCCTCCGCTCAGATAGTGCAACGCAATCGGCTCTGACTCTCTCTCGGAGCAAAATCCGTATGCGCCACCGGGACAAACGATTATCGCCGGTCTTGGCGGCATTGCAAGCTCAGGTGAATCATCGTTAACGTACGTTGTCAACGTGCAATCGGGATATCTTTCGTCAAGAATAAATTTTTCGTGTAGCATAGCTTATTCCTCCGTTTTTATTATATATTTAGCTCCTCGTATATTTCAAGCAGCCTTTCTTCAATTTCTTCTATTCGCACACCTATTTCAGCGGCACGAACGTAGTCCGATGCGGCGCTTCCGTAAAGCTCTTTGTTAAGAGCCTCAAGCTCCAACTCGAGCGACTCCTGCTCCTTTTTCATTTTCTCAAGTCGCCTTTGCTCACGCCTGGCATCCGCCGCTTGCTTTTTGTTCTGCAAAAATTGCTCTTTTGCCGAGCTTACCGCAACGGGTGCCTCATCAGCTTCGCCTGCTTCGGTCTCACGCTCCGCAAGCCTGAGTGCCTGCACCTCCGCATATCCGTTGCCTGCCGTCACTACCGTGTAGTCAAGCAGATCCCCAAATTTTTTCTCCGGTGGATCAAGGAAGAATATCCTCGTTGCAAGCTTGTTGATAAGGTATCTGTCATGCGAAATGATGACAACGGTTCCGTCATATTCGGCAAGTGCATTTTCAAGCACCTCGCGCGACGATATGTCAAGATGGTTGGTAGGCTCGTCCAATATCAGCAGATTTGCCGGTGACAGTATCAACTTGGCTATAGTAAGTCGTGCCTTTTCACCTCCGCTGAGCACCGACACCGTCTTGAAAACGTCATCGCCAAAGAACCTGAATGCCCCAAGAGTGTTGCGTACCTCGGTCTCCGTCAGACGCGGATAAGCATCCCATAGCTCGTCAAGCACTGTTTTGGAATCTGTAAGACCGCGGTTGGTCTGATCGTAATAGGCGATCTCAAGATTGTATCCTTGCTCAAGTACACCACTGAGTGGCACAAGCTCTCCCAACATTAGCCTGATAAGCGTTGTCTTTCCGCATCCGTTTGGCCCGAGAATAAATACACGCTCTCCGCGACGTATTAAAAAAGATACGTCCGAGAAAAGTCGCCTTCCGCCAAAGCCCATGGATATGCCCGAGGCACGGATGACCTCCGTACCGCTCTGCATCTTCTGCGTAAAAGAGAAGTGAATCGCCCTCTCCTCGTTCTCGGGACGTTCTATTTTAACCATTTTGTCAAGCATCTTCTGTCGGCTCTCTGCGGCGATTATGTTTCTTTCGCGGTTCCACGCCCTCTGCTGAGCAATATACGCCTCCTGCCGTGCGATTTCTGCCTGCTGCTCACGGTAATGCTTCTCCGTGACTCTGCGGTCAAAGTCTCGCTTCTCCTTACTTACGGTGTAGTTGCCGTCGTAAAGATGCGCTCTGTGAAACTCTATCTGCAGAGTCTTGTTCGTTACTCTGTCAAGGAAATATCTGTCATGTGATACTACAAGCACGCATTTTTCGTACGATGCTATAAAATTTTCAAGCCAAGTCAAAGTCTCAATGTCAAGATGGTTGGTAGGCTCGTCAAGCAGCAAAATGTCGGGCTCCCGGCAGAGCTGTCTGCAAAGAGCTACTCGCGTACGTTGACCGCCGCTGAGTGTGGTGAGCGGTTGCCTCATCGACTCCGCATCAAATCCCATTCCGGCGAGTATTGACTCACATCTTCCCTTATATTCAAGACCTCCAAGTCTTGCGTACTCCTCGTGCTTTGCTGCATATTCATTGGCAAGTCTGCTTTTTTCGCGTTCGTCAAGCCCCGATAGCTCCGTTCTCGACAGCACGCTTTCGAGATATTCAAGTCGCTTCTCGATGGCGATAAGCTCACCGAACGAGGAGTACAAACACTCAAGCGCACAAAGCCCTTCCGAGCCATCGGGAATTTCAAATGCATCCTCTTGGCGAAGCATGCCTACGGTCGTGCTCCTGGCTATGAAAACTTCGCCCTCCTCCGGCTCCTGCTCGCCCATTATCACCTTGAACAGTGTGGACTTTCCGCTTCCGTTTATACCCACGATGCCAACGTGATCCGATTCGTTAAGCGAAAAGGATACCTTTTCCAGAAGCGTGAATGTGCCGAATCTTACCGTTACGTCACTTAGTGAAATTACAGTCATTTTATATCCTCAAGAATTGTATTACTAACAATTTATTATAACAGAAATCTCAACTTAAATCAATACGGAAAAATAAATTTTTTCTCAAGGTATAGAAAACCGCCTTTCTGCAGATATTATTTATGCAATCATTTTACAAAAGAGGGAATTATAATGATGAAAACAAAACTTGCCTCAACAGTTCTTGCGGGTGTCGCAGTCGTTACTGCCGCCGGTGCCGTAGCGGTTGCCGGCAGTAAAAAGCATAAGGCTAAGAAAATGGCGCGAAAAACGGGTAAGCAGCTCGAAATGGTCGGAACCGTTATTCAAAGCATTGCTTCAATGACTAAGTAAAAAAGCAAGACGTCTTGTCAGCGCAAGGCGTCTTGCTTTCATATTTAACCGTTTTTTAACAATTTACCGCATATTCCCTCTTGACGAACATATGTTCAATGGTGTAAAATATAGATAGTTTAAAGAAGGGGTGACGAAATGACTTATGAAAGAATACCGCTTGCGGTTCAGGTGGTGATCAGACGCGACGGATCAATAGTACCGCAAAAGGTAATGTTTGAAAAAACGCCATACCATATCACCTCTATAGTCTCAGTAAAACGCTTCTGCCCCCGTATCGTTCCGTGCATAGCTCCCGTCGAATATACAGTGGTTATAAACGGTATACTGAAGCGCATATATTACGAATCCGATACTAACAAATGGTTTTCCGTTAAAGAAAGGAACGAAAATGATCCCCAAGCCTACTAAAGACAGATTTATTCTTCACAGTGATCTGAATTGCTTTTTCGCATCCGTTGCAACCGTCCTTGAGCCACGGTATCGCGGACTTCCCATAGCTGTGTGCGGAGACAGTGAGCAAAGACACGGAATAGTACTTGCCAAAAGTGAGGCGGCAAAGAAAATGGGAGTAAAAACGGGTATGGTAACCTGGCAGGCAAAACAGCTATGCCCGGACCTCATATCAGTGCCACCGGAATACGAAGCATACGAAAAATTTTCAAGGCTAACCAGATGCATCTATGCAAGATATACCGATTATATAGAAGCCTTCGGTATAGATGAGTGCTGGCTTGATATAAGCAATATCGCAAATAATATCACCTCCGCTACTGAAATAGCAAACGAGATACGCAACGCCGTCAGGGAGGAGCTCGGGCTTACGGTAAGTATCGGAGTGTCCTTCAATAAGACCTTTGCAAAGCTTGGTTCTGATATAAAAAAGCCCGATGCCGTTACCGCCATACCGTATGAAAGCTTCAAAGAGATAGTCTGGCCCTTGCCCGTGGAAAGTATGCTCGGCGTCGGACGTTCAACGCAGCAAAAGCTCTCAACCTTCGGTGTTCATACGATAGGTGAGCTTGCAGCAATACCGCTTGACCTGCTTGAGTATAAATTCGGCAAAATTGGCACGGGACTCTGGCTCTGTGCTAACGGCCTCGATACATCCCCCGTCGTGCAAAAGGACTTTTTATACCCCATTAAAAGCGTTGGACACGGAAGCACCGTTGCAAAGGATCTGACATCAAACCAACAGGTCTGGCATCTGATGCTTGCGCTTTCTCAGGAGATAGGAGCAAAGCTCCGTAAGCATGAAAAGCTGGCGCGAGGAATAGCCGTCGATATCAAAACCAATGACTTCGTACATTTCAGCTGGCAGACACAACTGTCTGCCCCCACAGACAATACGCAAACTATTGCCTACGAGGCGTATCAGCTCTTTCTTGAGCGTTACCGCTGGCAAACCCCTATCCGCTCCGTCACCGTACGGGCGATCAACCTTACCGAGGCAGATACCCCCACTCAGCTTGACGTATTCACCGACTCCTCTCAACGTGTAAGGGAAGAGAAGCTCGGCAGAGTCATAGACGGCCTGCGCGACAAATACGGCGACGGTATAATACGCAATGCCGTATTGCTTGAAAATATGTATCCCGATGACGAACAATAAATACCGAAAAAAGCAAGCAACAGGATCAAGATGTCCCGTATGCTTGCTTTACTATTTATATTTTGAACCGCTTTAGTTAAGACGCTTGAATGTAAGTATTACTTTAAACAGATCTCCGTCAATCGCAAGCCTGAATGTACCGCCCTGAAGCTCGGTAAGACTTTTTGCGATGGATAATCCAAGCCCGTGTCCCTCGGAGTGCCTTGACTTGTCACCTCGGATAAATCTTTCCGTCAACTCATCCTCGGAAATGTTAAGCTCATACTTTGAGGTGTTCCTGAAAATAATGCGAACATCATTGTCATCTGTTTCAAGATTGAGATACACTCTTGTGCCGGGTTGAGCATATTTGTATATGTTGCTTAACAGATTATCAAATATTCTCCAAAGGTGACGTCCGTCGGCAAGGATATATACCTCGTCGTCCGCGTGCGAGGTTATAAGCTCAAGCGAAACGGACGAAAGCTTTTCGCGGTATTCTCCCGCGGTCTGTGAGATAAGCTCATAAAGCCCACACGGTATTGCGTGTACCTCAAGGATTCCGGACTGCGCCTTTGATGCTTCTACAAGATCAGTAGTCAGCTTTTTTAGCTTGGCAGACTGCCTTTCGAGTATCTCGATGTATTCTCTTGCCCGCTCATTGCCAATATCCTCTCTTTTGAGCAGATCAATGTAACTTACTATTGAGGTGAGCGGAGTCTTGAGATCGTGGGATACATTCGTAATAAGCTCCGCCTTGAACCTCTCGTTTCTGATACGCTTGTCAAGAGCCGCAGAAAGACCGTTGTCTATATCGTTGAGTGCCTCCGCCGTACGCCTGCTTGCTCCGAACATAAGATGCATATCTATTTTTTGGCCCAGCGAACCGCCCGACATTCTGTTTATTGCCGCCCGTATTTTCTCAAGATTTAACGAAAATACCGCAACCGCCGCCGTCAACAGAAGCCATACGGCAACAAAAACTATAAGCCCTATGGAAGGTCTTAACAGTATTATCATTATACCGCCTATGAGAAGCGCTACCATAAGCAGAATGGATCTGTATACCAGCGAAATGTTTTTGAATACATAGCAAGCTCCGTTCCATACTGTAACCGCAGCACGCCATAAAAGCTTCAACATGTAAACTATTACATTGTTTTTGATCACAGTGCCGAGCCTGCTTCGTACCACGACGCTTATAAGGAAAAACAGCACCAATAAGTAATTGAGCAGTGCCACCGCCACGATCAACGGAATGTTACGCGCACCGAAAACGTAACGCACCTCAATATAAGCCAACAAAATGTAAAACGCAACTATAATATCCGCAGGAATGCGGTCAAAGAGTGTAAGACGTAGTTGTCCTTTTTCATCTCTTGCTCCCGCAACCGTCATAAGGTATACAAGTATAAGCACACTCAGAACAGTAAAAACAAGGCAAATGACCGCCACAAGATATTTGTTGTTATAGCTTACGGTTATAAGTCTGTTCGCCGCATAAATTGAGTCCTCATACTTCATATCTGCGCTGATATATCCGACAAGCTTGTACTCAATACTGTCTAAAAACGGATCGTTTGAATTGGTTACCTCGCTTGCCTTAAGCACTCGCACACACCGTACAAGATAATCCTGACCTTCGTAGTTGCTCGCAAGCTCATTGCCGAATTCATCGTAGATCGTAACGCAGTAATTGGTGTAGCCTAAAAATACGTCAATGTCAAAGCTCTCGTCGTTATGATAGTTATTTGCAACCTCGAAGATTTTCTCCTGGAGCTTTTTCGTCAGATAATTCTCACGCACCTGTCCCAAAGGTTCAATGAAAAAGTTGGAGTTCACCATAAATATGACGGCAAATAGCATAACAGTCGATATAGCTACAGTTATCATACTGAGTATGATTGCAACGGTTTTGATAAATACCGTGTTGGTCCGTCTCACGGCAAAGCCCCCCTCTCTTATCCTTATATGGATTCCATTTTGTACCCTTGTGCCCAGACTACCTTTATGTATCTCGGGTCAGCCGGATCAATCTCGATCTTTTCGCGTAAATGACGTATGTGTACCGCTATCGTATTTTCCTCACCGTACGGCTCATTCTTCCAGACACTTTTATATATCTGCTTGCTTGAAAATATCTGCCCCGGGCTCATCATAAAGAGCTTCAGTATTTCATATTCCGTATTTGTCAGCGAAACAGGTCTGCCATCTACCGATACATATCGCTTTTTATCGTCAAGCTCAATCTCTCCGACACGCAGTATGCTGTCGCGGCTCTCATCCATATGTCCGCCGAGCTTCGTGTATCTGCGCAACTGCGACCGTACCCTGGCAATAAGCTCTGCGGGGTTAAAAGGTTTTGTGACGTAATCGTCCGCACCCGCCTCAAGACCTTCGACCTTGTCGGCATCCTCGCTCTTCGCCGTCAGCATTATTATCGGCACATTGTATTTTTCGCGCAGTATCTTCATCGCGGTGATACCGTCCATCTCGGGCATCATTACGTCCATCAGTATCAACCCAACAGAGTCCGCATGCTTTTCATATTCTTCTATCGCCTGACGCCCGGTATACGCCACAAAGGTATCAAATCCCTCCGCCTCAAGGTATATCCCGATCGCCGCTACTATATCTCTTTCATCGTCACAGATCAATATTCCCTGCATTTTATTCGTTCCTCTCTTTTTTTCACGCGCTCCGATTCTGATGTGTAATGATAATAGCGCGCCTTGAAAATATTATATAATAATTGAATCAAAAATGCAATAGTTTTTTAAAATAAAAAAGGAAGAGGTGCGTCCTCTTCCCAAAGTATTATTTTTTTCTGTAAATAAAGCTTCTTCCGACCTTCTCTCCCTTTTCTACTGTCCCAAGTTCGCAAAGCACAGAGAGCAGGGAATAGGGGGCTATGCCTTTAGAACCAATAAGACGCGAATACTCTGATGCAGTAAAACTTTCAGGCAGATCAGGCGGTAAATAGTACTTAAGATAATCCTCGGACGTATTAAGCTCGATAACGTCTATGAGAGATAACGGATATCGTTCAACTCTGCTTGAGCCGAGCTTTCCGCCTCTTCCCCAACCGTCAAGCATGCGGTATTCCTCTGCTTCTATAACGGGTAGCATTATCCTGAACCTTTCATTCCTGATGAAGGGTATCATTGCATACAGATCGCGCGCAATTGAAAAAACATTTTCCTTTTTCGGTGACCGGTGTCGCTTGGATACCACACCGCTACCGGGATCTATCCACGCCACCCACTTGATTTCAATAAGCGGATGTACTACTACAAGTTCAAGCTCCGTTCTCTCAAGTAAAAATTCGATTTTGCTCTTTAGTGGATAGAGGGATGCAGTCTGTATTTCGTAAACCGTGTTTCCGGTAAGCACGTCCGCCACAAAGCCGCGCCGTCCGCGCCTTCCTTGGGATTCGGAAGGCTCTCCGTTGACCTTTATTTCGTAGCATTCAGGATCGTCGCATACGAACCTTTTAAGCGTAACGTGAAGCCGCTTTTCCGCGTACGTTCCGATTCCGTCATCTACCTTACTGTATTGCACCAGCTCCTCGGAGCATATCCGTGCAAATCTTAATTTCATATGCTCAGTTATACTCATGTCGCAATCCCCGCATACTGTGTGTTGTAGAGCTTGAAGTATTCACCCTTGCGAGCAAGTAGCTCTTCGTGATTTCCCGCCTCCGCGATAACTCCGTTTTTGAGTACGACTATAACGTCCGCGTCAATGATGGTCGAAAGACGGTGCGCAATAATCAGTGAGGTGCGGTTTTTCATCAAAGATACCATCGCCTGCTGAATGTGCATCTCAGTTCTCGTGTCAACGCTTGATGTTGCCTCGTCAAGAATAAGTATCTTGGGATCTGCAAGAACCGCACGCGATATTGATAAAAGCTGCCTCTGTCCCTGACTCAGATTGCTTCCGGACTCCGTAAGCATCGTCTGATATCCGTTTGGCAAGCGTTCAATGAATATGTCCGCCTTCGATGCCCTTGCCGCCTCTCGCATCTCCTCATCGGTAGCCTCAAGACGGCCATATTTGATGTTCCTTTCAATGGTATCCGAGAATAGCACCGTGTCCTGAAGCACTATGGCTATCATTTTTCTGAGCGTGCTCTTCGGGATCGTGTTGATGTCAATGCCGTCAACCGTTATGCTTCCGCCGTCAAGATCGTAAAATCTCGTCAGAAGGTTGACTATGGTGGTCTTTCCGGATCCCGTAGCACCGACGATCGCTATCTTCTGCCCCGGCTTTACCGAAAGATTGAGTCCCTTCAGCACAGGCTCGTTGGGGTTGTATCCAAAGCGGATATCCTTGAATTCAATATATCCCTTTATCGACTCAACGTCGATCTCTGTATCGCCCTCGTCCGTCTCTACCGCAGAGTCCATTATCTCAAAAATACGCTCAGCGCCTGCAAGAGCCGTAAGTATCTGCGAGTAAAGATTGGCTATCTGGTTTATCGGACGTGTGAATTTTTTTGAGTAACCGAGTAGCTTCTGAATGCTTCCAACGTCAAATGCGCCGCGAATTGCAAATACTCCTCCAAATACCGCAATCAGCAAATATTGCAGATTGCCTATTATGTTCATACACGGCCCCATAACGCCACCAAGCGCACCGGCTTTTATACCCGCCTTTTTTAACTCACCGCTGAGCCGTGTGAATTTTTCAACCTGCTCCGGCTCCTTGCCGTAAGATACAACGGTCTTGTAGCCCGTTACCATTTCCTCAATATGCGAGTTGAGTTCACCGAGCAGCCTCTGCTGCTTGACATAGTACCTGCGCATAAGCTTTGCAAGCCCGGTGGAGGTAAGAACAGTCAGAGGAACGGTAACAAGCGCGATAAGCGTCATCTGCCAGCTGATGCCAAGCATAAGCACACCTGCTCCCAAAAGCGTGATAATACAGGTGAAAAGTGATGACAAAGACTGCGAAATGGCATTCGAAACATTTTCAACGTCGTTGGTCATTCGGCTCATAATGTCACCGTGCCTGTGAGTGTCCGTATATTTTATCGGCAGACGTGAGATCTTTTTGAAAAGATCGTTTCTGAGCGAAAATACAGTCGCCTGCGAAAGCTTGGCGGAAAGCACACCCATAACGTAGTTTATGATGGAGTTGAGAACGTATACCACTGCCATTGCCGCAAGTATCTTCAACATAAGCTCAAAATCAACAAAATCGAAAATTGAGCTGATACTACCGTCATCATTTATAATTTCGGAAAAATGTATCGTGTTTATAGCTTCACCCTGAAGCCAGGGACCTGCAAGATCAAAAACAGTAGTAAAAAGCACGGAAATAAGCAATACTATTACAAGCAATCGGCTTTTTCCTATGTATGTCATCAACCTGCCGACCGTCTTACCGAGGTTTTTGGGCTTTTGCGCATTCATTCGTCCACCCATAGGTCCGCCTCTTCCGGGTCCTCCCGGACCTGCCGTGACTATAGGTCTTCTGTCATTGTTCATTCTCCGCACCTCCTTTTCCCATCTGTGAATTGTAAATGTCAACGTATGCCGTGCATCTTTGCATCAGAACATCGTGCGGAGCACAGTCAACTATTGTTCCGTTATCTATAACCGCGATCAGATCGGCACTCTGAACACTTGCAATTCTTTGCGCGATCATAATTACCGTCGTGTCCTTCAGCTCCTCACGCAAAGCAACGCGTAGCCTTGCCTCGGTAGCCAGGTCAAGCGCTGACGTGCTGTCATCAAGAATTATAACCTCGGGACGGCGTACAAGCGCTCTTGCAATAGATGTTCTTTGCTTCTGACCGCCTGAAAGTGATGCGCCCTTTTCCGCAATGTAGGTGGAATACCCGTCATTAAATCCTGTGATAAATCCGTCCGCCTGTGCCACATTTGCCGCAGATACGATCTCCGCATCGGTAGCATCCGGCTTGCCCCAGCGTATGTTGCCCGCTATCGTGTCGGAGAAAAGCTCACTCTTTTGCATAACGAAGCCTATCCGTTGCCTCAATTCCGATAGCTTGTAGCTCTTTATCGGTATACCGTCAAACAGTATCTCTCCGCCCGTAACGTCATAAAATCTTGGGATCAAAGATACGAGCGAGGTCTTGCCTGAGCCCGTAGCACCGATTATGGCAAGTGTCTGTCCGCGCTTTATGCTCAGATTGATATCGTGAAGAACCGGACGTCCCGTGGTATTCGGATAACTGAAGCTTACATCCTTGAATGAGATCAGTACGTCGCCGTTGTTCTCCTTCTTGACACCGTCAGTATCATTCTCACCGTCAACGATCACGGGCTCACAGTCAAGTACTTCAAGAATTCTGCGCGCCGACGCAGCTGCACGCGATATGGACTGAAACATGTTACTGACCATCAGTATCGCCATCAGTATCTGCGTCGCATAGGTGATAGCCGCCATAATTGAGCCGGGTCCAATCGCCTCTGCCTGCGCTTCAAGTCCGCCAAAATAGATTATGGCAATGATCGTCAGGTTCATAACTATCATGAATATAGGCGAAAGAGTAGCCATCAAACGCTGTACTTTCAAGGTCGTGTTCTTCAGATCACTGTTTGCACCGTAAAAGCGCTCGTTTTCATAGTCCTCGCGGACGTACGCCTTTATCACGCGCGCACCCGTTACGTTCTCCTGAACTACGGAATTGACCTTGTCAAGCTTGTACTGCACCGTTCCAAAAAGCGGAGTGGCTTTCCTGAGTATTATCACCAAGGCAAGAACGAGGAAGGGCATAGCACACGCTACCGCAATACTGAACGTCGTGTTAAGCTTGAGTAGGAACACTATCCCGCCAAGAAAGAAAATTGGCGCGCGTATGCACATTCTGAGTATCATCGCAACCATTTCCTGCACCATCATAACGTCGTTTGTAAGCCTCGTTACGAGTGAGCCCGTGGTGAACTTGTCCGTTTGCTCAATAGAAAGTGACATAACACGCTTGAAGACGTCGCACCGCAGATCGTTACCGAAGGATTGCGCCGCTTTCGTAGCAGTGAATGCACAAAGCGAGCCCATAATTCCGCCGATTACTACAAGCAAAAGCATCAGAAGCCCCGTTTCTATTATGAGACTAAGATTTTTCCCGATAACGCCCTCGTCAACGATCTTTGACATAAGATCAGGCTGGAACAGATCCATCGTTACCTCTCCCACCATCAATAGCGGCGAAAGCACCGCAATAAACCAATACGGCTTTAAATATTTGATTAGCTTTTTCATAAATCCTCACTCTCTTTTCTGCAACCGTGTGGCGAGCGGTCGTCATAAACACCATGCTCCGTGAAATTATTCCGAATCTTGATCAGAATACCCATAAGCCCCGCAAGCTCGTCTTCACTTAATCCTTCAATAGCCATGCGGTCTATCTCCTTTATTTGAGATAGCTTGCTGTCATGCTCGGCGCGTCCCTTATCAGTGATAAATACTTTGATGGCTCTCATATCCTTCGTGTCTGCCTCACGCCTGACATAACCAAGACTCTCCATTTTTCCGAGAGTTACACTGACCGTAGGTGGCTTAAGATGTGTCATCTGTGCTATCTCAAGCTGCGTTAATCCATCGTTATGTGCCAATATTATGAGTATCAGACGGGCACTGTGCTGAGAAAGTAACGAGCCGGGATTGTCCCGACTTCTGATCGCCCGCTCAAATAGACGCGAGATTTCGTTTATCACCATCAATGGCGTAACCTCTTTCTTGCGCCTCGCATTGTTTTCTTGCATGGTCTGCTCCTTCAAAATTAATTAGTTTATAAACTAATTGTATCGCATTTTCTTTGATTTTTCAATAGACGATCTCCGTATTTACATATATTTTACTTTTTATCAAATTAATTTCATAATATATCATCCAAAGTAAAAAATACCACCGATAATATAAAATATTGTTAAACATCAAACGCTAATAACGGGAAAACATATATATAGCCGTTAATGCAAAAAGAACGGCAACAGCAACACGGAGACAGGAATATAATAATGTTACAGAATAAAGCGCGAAAAATATCGTCATTTGCTCTTATCGTGGCAGTGCTTATCGTATCCTTCGGAACACTTGGCGTAAGTGCCGCAAGGAAAACGGACGAGGTACTGCTCGGCGGCGTTCCGTTTGGCGTGAGATTTGAGCTTGAGGGTGTGGCAGTCGTCGGATTCTGCGACGTGGACAGTAACGGCAGAAGCGTAAATCCCGCCAAAACCGCAGGACTCAAACTCGGCGATGTGATAATAGGAATAAACGGTAAGCGTATAGGTGGAGTTGAGGAGCTGACAAGCCTTATAGACCAAAGCCGCGGTAGCCCTACAAAGCTGCAGATAATGCGCTCCGAAAATCAAATGGAGCTGACACTGAACGCAGCATTTTCCAATAGCGAAAAAAGATATAAGGCAGGTATCTGGGTCAAGGATAACGGAGCAGGGATCGGTACTGTTACCTATATTCTCGATGACGGAACCTTTGCAGGACTTGGTCACGGTATCTGCGACGCGGAAAGCGGAAATCTCATCAATATGAGATCGGGAAAGGTCAGTGACGTGACCGTCAGCGGAATAGTAAAAGGTACTGAAGGCAAGCCCGGAGAACTGAAGGGCTATTTCACTCAAGGCAGAAGCGGAGTCCTCCTTAGTAATACCGATTGCGGCGTCTTCGGCGTACTAACCGACCAAGGAAGTCCCGACAGACCACGGGTGAAGATAGCCCCCTCCGATCAGGTTAAAGAGGGAACGGCTACCGTCGTATGTACCCTTGACGATAATACCGTCGGAGAGTATACCGCAGAGATAAAGAACATCTGCCACGGCGAAAAGGGTAATAAATGCTTCACCGTCAAGATCACGGACTCAAGATTGATAGAACGCACCGGAGGCATAGTTCAGGGAATGTCCGGCAGCCCCATCCTCCAGAACGGCAAGCTCGTTGGAGCCGTCACCCACGTCCTTATCAACGATCCCACCATGGGCTACGGGATTTTTATTGAGAATATGCTCAATGCGACACAAACACCGATGGCAAAAGCATCATAAAAACCAAATTGAATAAACAAAAGGTTGTCCCTTGTATAACCCACAGTCGGGTGAGCTATACAGGGGACAACGGTTTTTGTCCGGGAATTATTCAGTTTTAATGGAGATGTGTTGTCCTTTATATAACACCCTCCCATACCTTTGACGATACCATGCTTCTACAGGTGGATTTACCAACAAACCCAATAAAATCACAAAGAGTATTGCTTTTCTTCAGAAAACATGATATAATTATAAATATAAAATTTCCATTATTTTGGAGGCGCATTATGTATAGGATGAAAATAATAAAATCCTTATCACTTTTACTTTTACTGTCCCTGTGTATTTCTATGCTTTTCGCTTGCTCAAGCCTCAAATTCAAGGTAGAATTCATTGTAGACGAAGAGATTTATAAAACCGTTTCGACAAGAGACAGGGAAAAGGTCAGGATTCCTAAAAATCCTGAAAAAGAAGGCTATGAATTTAAAGGCTGGTATTTAAAAAATGGGGATCGTTTTACTGCGAATTCGCTGTTAGATACCCCCATTTCCGACGATATGGTTTTAAAGGTCTATGCAAAGTTTATTCCTGTTACCGAGGAAGCAGAGAATTTCTTGTTCAGGGCGTGCGACGGTGGCTATGAGGTCATCGGTTACACGGGGGACAGTCCCCATAGATGGGAACTTAAGAGATAAAAAAAGCGAAAAGCGAAAAGGCGTTGAAGGTAGAAATATCAAGGGAAATTAGAGAATAGAAAGTGTTTAATATCGAATACACAAAAGCGGTAACAGCCAACCAAATAGAGAC
>JAFVRO010000018.1 GCA_017504205.1 Clostridia bacterium
AACCCTTCCCGGTTCGTTTGTGTATCTCTACTATTTTCTTCTTGAATGCATAATCGTATTTATACATAAAAAACCCCCTTAAAGTATTCTCGAAAACTTTTTTGTTTTTTCGAGTGTATACTCTAAGGGGATTATATCACAGTGAGACAGCCAAAATATTAACGCTTTACGCCTTTTTCATAGCAACCTTGACGTCTGCTCCGTCAACTGAAACGACGGATTCGTAGTCAGCCGCACCATGAAGTGTACCCGTAACGAGAAGCTCGGAGTAGATCTTCGCAGAGCTTGCCTCATCGGAAAGTATAGCAGATATGTCCGCATCCTCGGTGGAAAGACTGATAAGAATGTTGTCCTCAATGTTGAAGCCCGCACTCTTTCTGCATACCTGAAGCTGACGGATAAGCTTGCGGAGCATACCCTCTCTCTTGAGATTTTCGTCGATCTCAAGATCAAGAACTACGATGTTTGAGCCAATGCTCTCAACCGCAAAGCCCTCGCGTGGAACGTCGGTAACGATGAACAGATCCTCTGTCAACTGCGGCTCGAATGCGTCAACCTTAACGAAGCCCTCAGTCTTGAAGCCCTTGAGCCACTCGGCAACCTCAGCAGAGCTCATCTCGGCAACGTAAGCCTTGAGCTTGTTGACGTCCTTCTTCAGTACGGCACCCGCCTTCTTGAAGTTGACCGCAAGTCTTGTATCGTGGAACTCAGAGTCTCCGGTGATGTACTCAATCTTCATAACATTGATCTCGTCAAGAAGCACGCTCTCAAACTCCTCAACCGCATTCGCGTACTCGGGAGTGAGCTTAACGTACATAGCACGCAGAGGCTGCTTGAGTCCTATTCTGTGCTCGTTACGCAAACGCTGGATCATGTAGATGATCTCTCTGATTCTCGTCGTATCCTCAACAAGTCCGGAGTAATCCTTGATCTCGATGGGGGATGGGAAACGGCTCAGATGCACGCTCTCTGCCTCGGAAGGCTCAAACTCGCGTACCATGTTGTGCCAGATATAATCCGTTATAAAGGGCGTAATGGGAGCCATTACCTGAATGACCTTCTTGATAGCAAGGTAAAGAACCTTGTACGCTACATTCTTGTCGCTCGACTCTTCCTTCCAGAAGCGGCGACGGTTGATACGGATGTACCAGTTGCAAAGATCGTCAACGTATCCCTCGTATGCCTTAAGCACGTCCGCGTAGGTGTTGGAATCGTAAGCCGCCTTTGCAGTAGCAATGAAATCGTTGGTGATCTGGAGCAACCACTTGTCCGTAAGCGTCAGATCCTCGTCCTTTAATTCAAAGCTAAGGTCTGGATTGTCAAGCACTGCGTAGGTGTTGAAGAAAATGTAAGCATTCCAGAGCGCAAGAAGCTTTCTCTTTGCCTCGTCACCAAGTCCGTAGCCAAAGCGCAGATTAGCGATCGAGTTGTTTCCGGAATAAAGGTATCTGATCGTGTCAGCGCCCATGTTCTTGGCAGCATCCTCAAGCCTGATGGAAATCATGCTCTTTGAGAACTTCTGACCGTTCTCCTGAATAACGCTTCCGTGACACATAACCTTCTTGTAAGGAGCAACGCCCTCAAGCACTACACTCATGAAGAGCTGTGAATAGAACCAAAGTCTGATCTGCTCAACCATCTCGATAACTATATCGGACGGGAAGTTGTTCTCCCAATATTCGTGATCCGTAAAATATTTCTTCGTGGAGAAGGGAGTGATTCCCGCGTCAAGCCAACAGTCTCCTACCTCGGAGATTCTCTGTACTTCAGCGCCGCACTCACATCTGATCTTGATGTCATCGATCCAGGGACGGTGCAGATTTTTAACACCTGCGAGCTTTTCGGGCTCAGCCGCATGCTCCTTAAGCTCCTCGTATGAGCCGATAACGGTCAGCTTGCCGCAATCGGGACAAATGTAGAAGGGTAGGGGAAGACCGTAAAATCTCTTTCTTGAAATGTTCCAGTCACCCATATTCGTGAGCCAGTCAGCCATACGCTTCTTAAGATGCTCAGGCTGCCATTCAACGTGCTCAATAGCCTCAAGCAACTGAGGGCGAAGCTCGTCGGAAAGCAGATACCACTCGTCAACTAGTCTGAATACTATATCCGTTTTACATCTCCAGCAGTGTGCGTAGCTGTGAGTGTAATCGTGCGTGTAATAAAGCTTACCTTCTTTTTCAAGAGCCGCGAAAATGTCCTCTGCAACCTCAACCGTATTCTTTCCTGCAAACGGGCCGAACTCGGGAAGAATGATTCCCGACTCGTCGATGGGGCATATCTGAGGAATGTCGTGTCTGAGACCAAGCTCGTAGTCCTCGGCACCGCATCCGGGAGCGATGTGAACAACGCCTGATCCCTCTTCGGCATCAACGACCTCCCACGGAACTATCTTGTGGGTAAAGCCCTGAGGAGCAAGCCACGGGAAGCAGGTCTCGTATTCCTTGCCAACAAATTCAGTACCCTTAACTATCTTGACTATCTCAACGATATCACCCTTAAGTACCTTTACAAGGGGCTTAACCACAACGAGAAGCTTGTCCATGCTCTTGACTCTGACTACGGCGTAATCCATCTCGGGATTTACTGCGAGCGCACAGTTGGAAGTGAGTGTCCACGGCGTGGTGGTCCATACGAGCATGCAGTAATCCTCATCCTTGACAGGAAGCTTTACGAATACTGCCTTGCATGTAACCTCTTTGTATGCGCCCGACATCTCGTGCTCTGAAAGCGAGGTTCCGCAACGGGGACACCAAGGCATAGCCTTCTTTCTTCTTGCAAGCCATCCCTTCTCCTGGCAAACCTTGAGGAAGTGCCAGATCGAGGTAATATTCTCGTCGGTGTTGGTAAAATAGGAATGCTCCCAATCCATCCACTGACCGAGCCTCTTGGACTGCTCGGTGATAACTGCCGCAGAGCGACGCACTCTGTCCATGCAGGCATCCGTGAACTTGTCCATACCGAAATCGTATATATCGCTCTTGGACTTGAAGCCCATAGACTTTTCAACTTCAACCTCAACCCAAAGACCCTGAGCGTCAAAACCGTTTTGGTATTGGCAGGATCTGCCGTTCATCGCGTTGTAACGGATGGTAACATCCTTGAGCGTGCGCCCAAATGCGTGGTGAACACCCATCGGGTTGTTCGCAGTTATAGGACCGTCCAAAAATCTGAAACGGGGACCGTTTTGATTCTGAGCAACAAGCTTGTTAAAATAATCGCCCGCTTCCCAGATCTTAAGCATTGATTCTTCATTTGCCGAAAAATCGTAACTTGGATTTTCTTTTCTCATATCAGTAAACCGTGCCTTTCATTTGAGTCTTAAACTCAATAAATAAATTCAAAATGCTGAGCGACCGCCCGTTGGCATCGCTTTATGGAAACACAATTATAATTATTATACTATATAATAAAATATCTGTCAAGTCTCAATCGACCTTTTTGCACAATATTTTTGTCGGCATCACAAAAATTCAGCATAATTGCGATTCTTGATCAATACACGCTAAATTATTGCAATATTTTTTGAATTAATGCTTGAAAAAAATCTCTTTTGGGGTTATAATATAATTGAACGATTGTTTTTTGACGGAAAGGAACTGCTAACGGTACTTTTATGAACAATATGGAACAGCTGACGATATCCCCCCTCTTCAGAAGCGATAACTCTGAACCTGAGGTAAGGAGCGTCTCCCCCGAGGAGATCCGCTCTATACTTAACGTTGTTATCGACGTCCTGAAGGAGCACGGATTCGATCCGTACAGACAGATCTCGGGGTATATAATATCAGACGATCCCGCATATATTCCCGATTATAATAATGCTCGCTCCATACTTTGCCGTGTCGACAGAGATACACTTCTCGGCGAGATGATAAGATATTATTTTGAACATCGGGTTGAATCGGACGGAGAATAATGATGGATCGCTTTATTCCTTCCCCCGAATCACCGCTTGTTGCCATAAGCCTGAAAACCCTGACACGTGTACCGCTTCCTTTAGCGAAAAACGTATCTACCGTACTGTGCATAGGTAACTTTGACGGAGTTCACATAGGACATATTGAACTGATAAAAAGGGCAAAGAAGCTTTCTGAGCGGATCGCACTTGCGAAGGAGAACAATAGCATCTTGTGTGGCGCGTGGTTCTTTTCCGCACCTACACGCCCCGATGCAACCGTACTCACACCTCTTGAGGAGAAGCTGTCGATCATGCAGACGTTCGGACTTGATATCGCCTTTATAGCTCATTTTCCATCCTTTATGAAAATGTCCCCCGGGGAGTTTGCGTCTCTGACTCTTCTTGAAAACTGCCAATGCAAAGGCGCCGTTTGCGGATATAATTTCCGCTACGGATGCGGAGGACGCGGAGATGCACAGAGCCTGCGCAATGATTTTCCGTACGAGGTTGACGTTGTAGAATGTGTTACAGCCGACGGAGTCCCCGTCAGCTCAAGCACCGTGCGTAGTCTTCTTGCCGAAGGAAACGCAGAACAAGCCGCAAAAATGCTCTCAAGACCGTATTGCTTGACCGCGCCCGTAATAAAAGGCAAGATGCTCGGACGCAAGCTTGGCTTTCCAACCGCAAACCAGCAGTTTTCGGACGGACTTGCCATTCCGGCGTTCGGCGTGTACATAACACGGATAACGGTTGAAGGAAAACGGTACGCAGGGGTTTCCAATGTCGGTGTCCGCCCGACGGTAGAAAATACCAACGCCGTAAACTGTGAGACCTATATCCTTGACTTTGACGGAGATATATACGGTAAAACCGTAAAGACCGAGTTTTTGACAATGCTCCGTCCCGAGACTAAATTCCCATCTGTTGAAGCACTCCGTACCGCAGTGCTTGAAAATATCGCTCAGGCAAGAGAATACTTCAAAAACAATCAGATATAACACATTAAATTAACACGGATGATCTGCTATCCGGATCAGCAGCTTGTCCGTTTTATTATAATTTGCGAAGATCAATGACAAGGAGGAGAAGAGTATGCCGGAACATTCCGCAAAAAGCACAATAAACCGCATGGTGTGTATTCTCCTCGCAGCTTTTGCAATAGTATGTCTTGTGTTCCCATGCTGCGCTGCCGATAACAAAGCACAATCCGCATACATTTACAATATAGAAAACAATCTGTGCGTTTATCAGGAAAACGGAGAAAAGAAGGTCCCTGTAGGCTCGTCTGCGCGCCTTATGACGGGACTTATTGCCTGCGAAATGCTTGCTGACAAACTCGACGAGACTATAACCGTAAAGCCAAATATGCTTGTCCCGTCATCCAATAAGCTTGGCATTAAGAGTGAGGAAACCATGCCGCTCTCAGACCTCGTGTACGGATTGATATGCTCAGGTTACGACGATTGCGCAAACGCCATCGCAATACGGATTTCCGGTAGCGTAGACAGCTTCGTCGTGCTGATGAATGAAAAAGCCACACAGCTCGGAATGACTTCCACAAAATATAAAAGCCCGTATGCGCAGGGATCAGCAGATGCCGTTACCTGTGCCTCCGATGTCGCAAAGCTTGCCGTTGCCGCATCCAAGAACAACCTTTTCCTTGAGATATCCTCGGCGTTTAAATATAAGCTTGCTGCTACGAACCTTTCGGGAGAGGTTACGATATATAATTGTAACGCACTTGTGTCACAGCGTAGTGACCCGAAGTACTATAATTCCGCATGCCGCGGCCTCTTTTCGGGATATGAAAAAAATATCGGTTATAGCCTTGCAACCCTTGCCCTGAATGACGACCTGAGCTACATATGTGTCATTCTGGGAGCAACAGAAAAGGACGGCACCGTATATTCATACGCGATGGCGTCCGAGCTTATTAAAAAAGTATTTGCGGATTTTTCATATTCAACCGTTGTGGATTCCTCCGAGCCCGTTTGCTACGTCCCCGTCTCAATGTCGGATTCGGTTGATGAAATACAAGCCTATCCCGAGCATGATGTGACGCTGCTCGCTTCAGCCGATCAACTTGAAAAATCAGTTACAAGCTATCGACTTAACGCCGCATCCCTCGAAGCCCCGATAGAAAAGGGGGATACCGTTGGATTTCTGACCGTTACCGTAGATTCAAGAACCGTGACAGTTAAGCTCGTCGCAGGACAGAGCGTTGAAAGAAGCCGCTTCCTTCACATCATGAAAAGTATTGAAGATTTTTCAAAGGGCAGAGTATTCTCAGCCTCCGTGTGCTGCGCTATTGTCCTGACCGTGATAGCGGTATATGTAGATTTTAAAATCAGAACCGGATCCTCCGCGCGCAGACGCCGCAGAAGACACTACTGATTAAAAATAAAAACGAAAAAAGCACATCAATAATGCACCGACGAGCTGATATCATAAGATTGATATTCCGAGGGCAATCCAGGATGTGCTTTTTTATTATTCGAAGCACCGAGGCTTCGGGACATAGTACAATTTCCCGATATTGAAATATGTACTGTGAGTGAATAGTATCCGTATCCGCAACGTTTCCCCTCGTTTCAGATAAGGATGGCGACGGGCTCTGGCGGAGTGGCAGTCCGTAACTCCAAAATCCGTGGATATATTATAACTCAAAAATACCGTTTTGTAAATTATCAATTTTGACGATTTTTACACCAAAATTTCGTCAAAAAGGATACATAATAGAAATTTTGCCAAAATACTGCTACAATTTTGTGCTAAATGACAACAATCAAGATAAAGTTCTCATAACCGACAAATGTCGCGTTTGCTTCCTGACGAAGCCGGTCGATACGGAACTTCGAAAAAAATCAAAAAACTTTCAAAAAACTATTGACAAAGCAAATCAAACTATGCTATAATATCAAGGTCAAACAAGTAGAGCGTTCTCCGTTCTCACCGCCGTAAACGAGCGAAGCGGTAAATAACAGATCAAAACGGCATCGCTATGCCGAGAAATGTTATGCACGGAGAATCTCCGTGCAATTTTTTATCTAATTGGAGGTGCGTAATTATCAGCGTTAATGAGTTGCAGATCAACGAGGAGATCAAGTTGAAGGAAGTAAGAGTAATAGGCGAGGACAGTGAGCCCATCGGTATCATGAGCAGTGCAGAGGCACTTGAAATTGCATACGATAAGGGATACGATCTCGTTCTTATAGCTCCTCAGGCTACCCCGCCCGTATGCCGCATAATGGATTACGGCAGATATCGCTTTGAACGTGAAAAGAGAGAAAAGGAAGCAAAGAAAAAGCAACAGACAGTTGAGCTTAAGGAAATCCAACTCTCATACCGTATCGACACACACGACTTTGAAACCAAGTTGAACCATGCCAAGAAGTTTTTGGCACAGGGAAATAAAGTGCGTGTTGTAATGCGCTTCAGAGGCAGAGAAATGAGCCACGTAGCACTTGGCAGAGAGGTGCTCCAAAGATTTGAGGATGCCTGCGCAGAGTCAGGCACGGTTGATAAGAAGCCGGTCCTTGACGGCAGATCATTGACAATGGTGATTTTACCGCTAAAAAAATAATCTCGTTTGGACCGTGTGCCGGCGGTCTTGAATAAATACGGCAATATTATCAGGAAAGAGGAACATAACAATGGGAAAAATTAAGACACATCGTGCATCCGCAAAAAGATTTTCCGTAACAGCAAACGGCAAAGTAAAGATGAATCACTGCCACCACCGTCACAAGCTCGGCCTTAAGACCGCAAAGAGAAAGAGACACCTTCGCACTGCAGGCTATGTAAGCGAAGCAATGGCAGCTAACATCAAGAGCCTCATTCAGAAATAATTCTGAAACGTTTGTACAATTTGAAAACATTAAAGATAATCGCAGGAGGAAAATAAAATGGCAAGAGTTAAAGGCGCGATGATGACTCGCAAAAGAAGAAAGAAGATTTTAAAGGCCGCAAAAGGTTACTGGGGTGCTAAGAGTAAGCACTTTAAGATGGCTAAACAAGCCGTAATGAAGAGCGGTAACTATGCATATATCGGCAGAAAACTCAGAAAGAGAGACTTCCGTCGTCTCTGGATTACCCGTATCTCTGCACAGGTTAAGGCTTGCAACGTAGTAGCAAACGGACGTCCTATGAACTATTCCGTATTCATGCACGGCCTCAAGCTCGCAGGCATCACCCTCAACCGCAAGATGCTCGCAGACATCGCTGTAAGAGATAAGGCAGCTTTCCAGGTTCTCGCTGAGAACGCAAAGGCAGCTCTCGAGGCGTAAAGAAATAAAGTAAAAACCCGAGGTGGCAATTGTCCCACACGGGTTTTTATTCAATTAATAAGTTAATCAGATTTCACTAAAATTCAATTCCGGAGCGTATAAAAATGAACGGTAGAGAGATAATTACCTCAAGACAGAATAAGCTCGTTACTCTTGTATCAAAGCTTGGAGACCGCAAGCACCGCGATTCAGAGCGCCTTTTCGTGCTTGACGGGATTAAACTCTATGCAGAAGCATGCCTGTGCGGTATCGAAATGCCTTACGTTCTTGTGAATTGCGAGAAGGCAGAGACGGTAGCCGCAAAGCTCAAGTCTTTGGGAGTAGAGGATGCCTTCAGTCGTATAGAGAACTCAATTTTGACTACGGATGCGGTTTTTTCTAAAATTTCTCAAGAAAAATCCCCCGAAGGCATAATAAGTATCGCAAGATATATTGACAAATTGCATAAAATCATTACAATAAATAAAAGGGATGATTTTTTAGTCTCCACGGATGCACTTGCTACCCCCACCGAAAGCGTGATGATGCTTGAATCCGTCAGAGACCCCGGGAACCTCGGAACCGTTATCAGAAGCGCTTACGCTTTTGGAATCGATCGCCTCGTTCTGAGCCTTGATTGCGCCGATATCTATAACCCAAGAACCGTCAGAGCAGCAATGGGCGCTCTTTTCCGCATGAGAATAGACAGATGCGAAAGCCTCGCTCCCGTTATAAACTCATACCGCCAAAACGGTCGCCGCGTCCTTGGATCAGCACTTGATAAAAATGCTATGATCCTCAGAAAGGGTGAGCTTTCAGGCGCAGATATCATAGTCATCGGTAACGAAGGTCATGGTATTTCTGACAGTGTCAGATCAGCATGTAACGGATGTATATATATACCGATGACGGAAAATGCAGAATCCCTTAACGCCGCTATGGCTTCCACCGTGTTCGCGTGGGAAATAGGCGGTAACAAACTTATTTGAAATAAATATTAACCGATTTTCCAAAGGAGAGTACTATGCTGCACGACGAATTATTATATTGGATATGGCTTTCTCTTAGAGTCGGCATTGCAAATTACGAATTTGTGCGCCTGCTTGACTATTACGAAACACCCTTTGAGATATACTCCGCCGAAAGCGAGGAGATATCCCGTATTGAAGGAATTTCTCCACAACTTGCAGATAGCCTTTCAAACAAAAATATTGATGACGCAAGAAGATATCAGCATTATTGCGCAAGGTACGGTATAGGTATTCTCACCTATGGCGATCCGCGATATCCCGTATGCCTCAAAAAGATACAGAATCCGCCCGTGCTTCTGTACTTTAAAGGTACGCTTCCTGATTTTGATACCGTTCCCGCAGTCAGTATAGTAGGAACGAGAAAAATGAGCGAATACGGAAAGCAGATGGCGTATAAAATATCATACGAGCTTGCAAGCGCAGGTATTACCGTAGTAAGCGGTATGGCTCTCGGAATCGACGGCGTCGCATCATGCGGAGCGCTTGAAGCAGGAGGTACAAGCGTGGTAGTGCTTGGATCTGGCATCGACGTGATCTACCCTAAGGAGCACGCAAGACTTATGGATCTGATAATCCATAACGGAGCAGTAGTTTCTGAATATCCTATAGGCACACGCCCCGATGGAGATAACTTCCCGATAAGAAACCGTCTGATAAGTGCATTCAGTGAATCAACCGTCGTCATAGAGGGAGACTACAAGAGCGGAGCGCTGATCACCGCAAGACATGCCCTGATACAAGGCAGGGAGGTCTACGCCGTCCCCGGAAATATCGATGAGATCAACGCACAGGGCACAAACAATCTGCTTCAGACGGGCGCCACAATGATAGTCAGTGCCGAGGATATTATGAAGCAGTACCGTAAAACGTATGGTGACAGATTGAATGAGCTTGCTTATGATAGTGCAAGGCACTCATGCTCCGATTGCGATAGGGCACTTGCAAGAATGAAGGTCCATTCAAGAATATACGGATACAATTACAATACGCACCCTACACCCGGAACCGAGGATTCTATAGCCGAGGCTCAGCGTCAATCACTCGTAGCACGCGCAACCGTTCCCGACAGAGGAAAGCCAAAGCCGGTCCGTGATGCTGCGACCGCTCCGCGCAAAGCCGCAGCAGACCCGACGCCCCAGCAAGCCTCTCCTCAAAAAGCACCGGCATCACCTAACGGTGTCACCGCACCGCGCCCCGAAAAGGCGGCGTCGGTACAAAGCACAGCAAAGCTTACCGAGCTTCAGGAAAAGATACTCGTATGCTTTCCGCTTGATGAATGTATAAGCCTTGATCAGATAGTCCGCATGACCGATCTGCCCACGCAGACAGTAGCATTGAATCTGACGATTCTAACAATTGCCGGAGTTGTCAGAAGCCTTCCGGGCGGAATGTATCAAAGGCTCTGATCGCACAACCCACCACCGCACCGCGCGGTGATAATTATGGAGGTAATTAATGTCAAGTCTTGTAATCGTTGAGTCCCCACCTAAAGCAGTCTCGATAAAGTCATATCTCGGCTCGGGATATAAAGTTATCGCATCCAAGGGACATATACGAGACCTACCTAAAAGCATATTAGGCGTAGATATCGAAAACGGATTCGCGCCACATTATATAAACATCCGTGGAAAGGGTGACCTCATTAAAGAACTGAGACGTGAGGCGAAAAATGCAGATTATGTATATTTCGCAACCGACCCTGACCGCGAGGGAGAAGCTATAACGTGGCACCTCGCTACCGTTCTTGGTATTCCCGTTGAAAAAATAAGAAGAATAACATTTAACGAGGTAACGAAAAAAGCAGTTCGTGAGGCAATAAAGTCTCCCGGTAAGCTTAATATGAATCTCGTTAATGCTCAACAAACACGCCGCATTCTTGACCGAATTGTCGGATATAAGATCAGCCCCCATCTTTGGAAGGGCATAAAGAGCGGACTTTCCGCAGGCAGAGTGCAATCCGTTGCAACGAGAATTATCGTAGACCGCGAAAATGAGATACGCGCTTTTAAACCAAGCGAGTATTGGACGATTGACGCTCATCTTCTTGCAGAAGATTCGGGTAGAACCTCCTTCGTTGCACATTTTTACGGCACACGCGCCAAAAAAGTACAGATAAAGAACGAAACAGAGGCAAATACTGTCGCAAACGCCGTTGATGGCAAGAAATTCCGTGCCGTAAGCGTAAAAAAGACGGTACGCCACAAATCCCCGGCTCCGCCCTTTACTACCTCCACAATGCAGCAGGAAGCCTCCAAGCGTCTCGGATTTCAGTCCGCACGCATAATGAAGGTGGCTCAGGAACTTTACGAGGGCATTAACGTCGGCTCCGAAAACGGCGGAACTCAGGGTCTTATCACCTATATGCGTACCGACTCACTCCGCATCTCTGCAGATGCACAGAATGCCGCACTTGAACTTATAAAAGCAAAGTACGGTAAGGCATACTGCCCATCAACTCCCAGAGTGTATAAATCAAAATCCAACTCGCAGGACGCTCACGAAGCGATCCGCCCCTCACACGTCGAGCTTGAGCCCGCAAAAATACAGAAGTACCTTACCGCAGACCAATACAAGCTTTATAAGCTTATCTGGGACCGCTTCGTCGCAAGTCAGATGCAGTCCGCGAAGCTTAACGTGGTCGGAATGGACTTTGAATGCGAGGGATATATATTCCGTTCAAGCGGATATACCGTAAACTTTGACGGTTATATGGCCGTTTACAATGACGGCGAAACCGCAGACGATACGGGAAATGAAAAAGAAAAAAATATCCGTCTGCCCGAGGTTGCAGAGAATTCCTTGCTTGATCTTGACAGACTCGATAAAACTCAACATTTTACGGAGCCACCTCCAAGGTACAGTGAGGCATCCCTTATCAAATTCCTTGAAGAAAAAGGAATAGGCCGTCCGTCAACGATCACACCCACCATTACTACTATTCTTGCGCGTAATTATGTCAAGCGCGAGGGTAAGGTGTTCGTACCGACCCCACTTGGCGAGATCACCACAAAACTGATGATGGATAACTTCCCAAATATAGTTAACTATCAGTTTACCGCAGAGATGGAAGATTATCTTGATGCCATAGAGCAGGGAAGCTCCACTATGCTCGACGTTCTGAGCAACTTCTGGGCGGATTTTTCTGTTGAACTTGAAAAGGCTGCTGAGGTCATGCAGAGCGGAAAGTACTCACTACCCGCTGAGGAGACTGATTTCATATGCGAAAAATGCGGAAGCCGTATGGTAGTCCGTGAGAGTAAGTACGGAAGATTTGCTGCTTGTCCGCGCTATCCTGAGTGTAAGTTCACACGTCCCCTTGACGTTCCTGTCACTCCTTCTCCTGCTAAGGTAGCCACCTCCGTCGCATCATCAAGTGCGGACGTTGCTAATATGAAGTGTGAAAAATGCGGATCCGAGATGGTTGAGCGAAGCGGCAGATACGGCGTGTTCTACGCCTGCTCAAAATATCCCGAATGTAACTTCACACGACAGAAAACCGTGGACACGGGAGTTTCCTGTCCCGATTGCGGCGGTAAAATACTACTGAAGAACAAAGGCAAGACTATCTTTTATAGTTGCGAAAACTATCCCGATTGCAAGTTTTCATCGTGGGACGCACCGACAAAAATGACTTGTCCCGGATGTGGAAAAATGCTATTTAAGAAAAAAGGTAAGACTAATACGGTCTATTGCCATAATCCAAGCTGTAAATATACGATGGTGATAGAGGAGTTAACCGAAGGCTGATACACGGTATTAAGGTATAGAAATGACAGAAAAAACAACGATTAATATATTCGGAGCCGGATTTGCAGGATGTGAGGCGGCGTGGCAGGCGGTGAAGCAGGGGGTGCGCGTAAGACTTCATGAAATGAAGCCCATGAAATATACCCCCGCACACCACTCTCCCGATTTCTGCGAGCTCGTTTGCTCAAATTCACTCAGATCCGATAGCGTAATAAACGCGGTGGGACTTCTGAAGCGCGAGCTTCTTGATATGGGCTCCCTGATTATGGAGGCGGCTCTTGCTACGAGAGTTCCCGCAGGATCAGCGCTTGCCGTTGACCGCGAGCTGTTCTCAAAATACGTCACCGATAAGATCCGAGGCTGCCCCGATATCGAGGTAATAAGCGAGGAGGTCACGGGCATAAGCGATGATGCCACAGTAACCGTTATCGCCACAGGCCCACTTACGTCCGAGCCAATGTCGGACTATATAAGAGATACACTCGGTTGCCGAGACCTACACTTTTTCGATGCCGCCGCCCCGATAGTGGATTTCTCTACGGTGAATATGGATATAGCCTACTTCGCTTCCCGATACAATAAGGGCGATGCAGACTATATAAACTGCCCGATGAATAAGGAGCAGTACGATGCCTTCTACGATGCCCTTATTCACGCAGAGGAGGCAGCTCTTAAAGAGTTTGATAAGAATGAACAGAGTAAATTAACGGTATTTGAAGGATGTATGCCGGTCGAGATCATGGCGAAAAGAGGCTACGATACACTGAGATTCGGACCGCTCAAGCCTGTGGGACTAGATGATCCGAGAACAGGTGAGGAGTATTATGCTGTCGTTCAGCTCCGCAAGGAAAATAAAGAGGGAACCATGTATAATCTCGTCGGATTTCAGACGCACCTCACTTACCCCGAGCAACGCCGTGTTTTCCGTATGATCCCCGGACTCGAAAACGCAGAATTTCTGCGATACGGTACAATGCACCGCAATACCTATCTCAATTCTCCCGGATTTCTCGATAACACCTACGCAATGCTTACCCGTCCGAATATCTTTTTTGCAGGACAGATGACGGGGGTCGAGGGCTACGTTGAAAGTGCCGCCTCCGGATTTGTCGCAGGCGTGAACGCCGCAAGACGCGCAACCGGCAGAGAAATGCTCGTTTTCCCCGCAACCACTATGATAGGTGCTATGGCCGAGTATGTTCAAAACGGCTCCGTCGGCGGAAGATTTACACCGATGAATGCCAATTTCGGTATCATTGAGCCGCTTGGATATAAGGTAAAGGGTAAAAAGACCGTGAAATATGAAGTCTATGCAGAGCGTTCACTTAAAGAGATCGAAGCACTCAGACTCACTCTCAAGCAAGAATAATCAATATACGGAAGGTTATTATGGTTATAGTAATAGATGTAATGGGCGGAGATAATTCCCCCGAGGAAACCGTAAAAGGCGCATATCAGGCAAGCCTTGAATACGATGCAAGGTTTGTTCTGGTCGGAGACAAGGATCAGATCGAGAATGTGGCAAAGCGCAATTCTATAAAGCTTGACCGCTTTGAAATAGTCCACACGCCCACCGTCATCGAAATGTCCGATTCCCCAATGGCAGTAGTCAGAGCCAAAAGCGATTCTTCAATGAATATAGGTCTTACTATGCTCTCAGAAGGAAAAGCGGATGCCTTCGTCACCACGGGAAACACGGGCGCACTTTTTACAGGTGCAACCCTTATAGTCCGTAAGATAAAAGGCGTTCAGCGCGCCGCAATAGCGACAGTGCTACCGCTCAGTAAACCTACACTTGTTCTTGACGCAGGTGCAAATATTCAGGTAGACGTCGAAAGCCTTGAGCAGTTTGCCATCATGGGAAGCGCATATATGAAGCAATATTACGGTATCGCCTCCCCGACCGTCGGACTTCTGAATAACGGAGTAGAGGATACCAAGGGAACCGAGCTGAGAATTGAAGCTAATAAAAGACTCTCCGCACTTGACGGTATAAATTACGTCGGCAACGTAGAGGGCAATAGCGTCGTTCTCGGCGCGTGCGACGTCGTCGTCACTGACGGATTTACCGGCAATATTATGCTCAAATCCATTGAAGGAATGGGAAAAATGCTGTCGGGAAGCTTGAATGAACTGTTCCGCTCCTCCCCCGTTTCGGTGCTTGCCTATCTGCTCGTCAAAGGCAAATTCAAAAAATTCAAAAAGAAATTCGACTCAAGAGAGCACGGTGGCGCACCACTGCTCGGTATAAGTAAGCCCGTTATAAAGGCACACGGCTCATCCGATGCCGTAGCCTTCAAAAATGCCATCGGTCAGGCAATATTCTTCGCCGAACACAATATCAACGAAGGCATTTCGGAGAACATGTCGGTCTATACCGCAAAAAGAAAGGCGGAAAGAGCCGCTAAAAAAGCCGAGCAAGTAACCGTGTAATATATCAAAAATCAAAAATACAGAAAGGAGATACGGTCAATGAAGCTACCGCGATATGTAAGCCTGCTTTCGGAAAAAATAAGATATAAATTCAAAGATATAAGCCTGCTTGAAAAAGCCGTTACCCATTCATCGTACTCCAACGAGCTCAGAGCCCACAAAATAGAGTCTGAATGCAACGAGCGCCTTGAATTTCTCGGTGATGCGGTTCTTCAGATAGTAGTCAGTACATATCTCTACCAAAGTTACGCCGATCTCCCCGAAGGCCAGTTGACTAAGCTCCGTGCCGGCGTGGTTTGCGAAAAAGCTCTCGCTACATATGCAAGAAAAATATTGCTCGGGGATTACCTGCTTCTCGGCAGAGGCGAGATAGCCAATAACGGAAGAAACAATTCCTCTATGCTTGCCGACGCATTTGAGGCGCTTCTCGGCGCAGTATTTCTCGATGCAGGCGGAACGCAGGACGCTATCAAAACCGTCTCAAGCATAGTGCTTCCGTTCGTTAAAGAGGAGCTTTGCTCCATAATTGAAAGCGGAGATACGGGAGACTATAAATCCATGCTTCAGCAGTTTATCCAGAAGACCGAAAACGAGCCCGTCGAGTACGTGCTTGTAAAAATGAGCGGGCCCGACCACTGCCGCGAATTCGTTATGGAAGCAAGGCTTTCATCCAACGTGATCGGATGCGGAAGCGGAAGACGAAAAGGAATTGCAGAGCAGAACGCAGCGCGTCAGGCACTTATCCTGTTCGGTCAGTTGCCTGCAGACAAATAAGCCATGACTATCCCAATGCATAAAAAAAGACACATAAACGTGCCCGTTTTTATCCCACATCTCGGATGCCCGAATAATTGCGTGTTCTGTAATCAACGGTCAATATCCGGAAAACAGGAGTTCGTTAAGGAAAGCGTGATAGACGAGATCGAAGCATGCCTTTCAACCGCCTCTCCCGATGATACCGCAGAGATCGCGTTTTTCGGTGGCTCGTTCACGGGAATAGACAGGGACCTGATGATCTACCTTCTTGACGTCGCACAATCATACGTTGATGCAGGCAGAGTTGATTCCATCAGAATGTCAACCCGTCCCGACTATATTAATCAAGAGATACTCTCTATTCTGTCAGATTATTCAGTCGGTACTATCGAGCTCGGACTTCAGAGCATGGATGACTCGGTGCTGATAAAATCTAAAAGAGGACACGATTCCGCCACCGCAGTGCGAGCGTGCAAAATGATAAAGGCGGCAGGCTACTCACTCGTCGGACAAATGATGATAGGACTTCCGGGGGCTACCGTGCAGAACGAAATCAACACCGCACGCCTCATCTGTGAATTAGGCGCCGATGCCGCAAGAGTGTACCCTACCGTCGTTTTCTACGGTACAGAGTTGTGTGAAATGGCGCAAAGTAACGCATATACTCCTTTGGATGAACCGGATGCCGTGTACCGCACCAAAGAGGTGCTTAAGGTGTTCGCAGAGCGTAGAGTTCCTTGTATACGGGTGGGACTTTGCGCATCGGAAAGCCTTTCGGATACAGATCACGTCTTTGGCGGCGCCAACCATAGCGCAATTGGCGAAATGGCAATGGGAGAGCTCTACTACGAAAAGATTGCAGAGGCTATTTCTGCATACCAAAACGAAAACCAAAACAGAAAATACCGTTTTCTGACTGTCACCGTGCCACGCGGATGTACTTCAAAGGCATCGGGTCAGAAAAGAAAAAATAAAATAAGATTTGCCGAAATGCTCGGCATAAAACCCGAATACGTAAAGATCAAGGAGTCAGACCTGCTCGACGCCCTCTCTTATGAGGTGCGTACTGAGCCCGAGACTCTTGACGGAGGTATAGATTGTATTTAAAATCACTTGAAATGTACGGTTTTAAATCTTTTCCGGACCGTACAAAACTGACCTTTGAACAGGGAACTACGGTTATAGTAGGACCTAACGGAAGCGGAAAATCAAATATCGCAGACGCCATGAAATGGGTACTCGGGGAGATATCCACAAAAAGCATCAGAGGCGCTAAGATGGAGGACATCATCTTCAGCGGTACCGAATCGCGTAAGCCTATGGGGTTTGCCGAGGTATCGGTCACATTTGATAATACCGACCCCGAAAACCGTCTCGATTGCCCTTACGACGAGGTAACCGTCACAAGACGCTACTATCGCGCAGGGGAAAGTGAATATTTCATAAACCGCCGCGCCGTCCGACTTCGTGATATCTATGAGCTGTTTATGAATACAGGTATCGGCCGTGACGGATATTCCATCATAGGTCAGGGTAAAATAGCTGAAATAATCTCACGCAAAAGCGAGGAGCGCCGCGGTATCTTTGAGGATGCGTCGGGAATTGCAAAATTCAGATTCAAGAAGAACGCCGCAGAAAAGAAGCTTGCCCAGACTCAGGATAATCTCACTCGCGTCAACGATATATTCCTCGAGGTCGAAAAGCAGATAGGCCCTCTCGAAAAGGAAGCGGAAAAGGCTAAAAAGGCTATCGTGCTTACCGAAAGAAAAAAGGAAGCGGATATCCGTCTTTGGCTCTACGATTCAGAAAGACTCAGAACTGAGATCGAAAAGCTCAGTGAGATCCTCTCCCGCGCAGATTTTGACGTACAGAATCTTGCCGACGCACTTGAGGATATAAGACAGCAGAGTGAAAGACTTCTCGAAAAATCTCAAAGCAATAAGTCCGACTCTGAAAGACTCTATAATGAGATCCGTATGCAGACGGACGAAAACTTCCGCCTTGAAAGCGATTACAGACTTGCAGAGCGTAATGTCACCCATATACGCGAACTCTGTGACTCAGCGCGCGAAAGCCTTGCAAGATACGCCGAGATGATCGAAAACGAAAAACGTGCAATTGAACAAAGACGCGCACAGATAGAATCAGGTCTTACAAGGCTTGAGGAACTTTCAGAGCAGCAGGAGAACCTTAACGCCGCAAAAGTCGAGACACTTAAACGTATCCAGACGCTTAAATCGATGGCTGATGACATATTTGCCGATATAAGCGCACTGGAAGAGGAGCTTAACGGCATCAGAACGCAGATCGCCGTTATGCAGAACTCCAATACCGCAGGCTCAGACAAAAACGCCTCCGCCGAAAAGGAGATCGAAAAATACTCAAGCGCCAACGAGGATCTTACCCGTCAGTGCGAGGATAAGGAAAGACTGCTGGCATACTATACCGCAAATATAAATTCTCTGGCAGAGTCAATTCAGGAGCTTCGTGAAAGACTTGCAGAGCAGACCGCAGTCCGCGAACAAAATATGCAGGCACTTTCGTCTATGATATTCAACCGGGATTCGATAGCGCAGAGAATAGAAACCTACAGATCGCTTGAGGAGCAGTTCGACGGATATATCTCCAGCGTAAAGTACGTTATGAAATGCTATGCCGAGGGCGGAATAAAGGACAGATACGGTAATCCCGCAGGTACTGTTTACGGCCCTCTCTCAAAGGTGATATCCGTCGAGGATGAGTTTGTTATCGCTATAGAAACCGCGCTCGGCGCAAGTCTTCAGCACGTCGTCGTCGAAAACGAAGAGACGGCAAAGGCCGCAATGCTTGCCCTCAAAACTGCAGATAAAGGCAGAGCTACCTTCTTCCCACTGACGTCTATGAAAGGTCAGTCACCGTCGAAAGAGGTTACTGACGCCGCAGGCTTTGAAGGATTTGTCTCCACCGCCGATAAGCTCGTTACCTGCGAGGGTAAATTCAAGAATATCGTGTCCTCACTGCTTGGCAGAACCGCAGTGTTTGATAATGTAGATAATGCCAACAAAGCAGCAAAGGCACTTGGTTACCGCATAAGAATTGTCACGCTTGACGGTCAACAGATAAACGTAGGCGGCTCATTTACGGGCGGCTCGGTCAATCGAAGAGGCGGCGTTCTTTCAAGAGTTGCCGAAATACGAAGACTTGAATCGGAAATGGCAGAACTCGAAAAGAGCGTCGCATCCTCAAGAGCTGAGGTTGAAACGCTTGATGACGTTATAGAAGATATTAACGTTGAGCTTGAGGAAAAGGAAAATAACAAGCAACTCGTCGAGGCAATGGCAAGCTCCGTTGTTCCTATGGTGGAAAAGCTTAAGGCACAGATCGAAGCAAACTGTACGCTCATAGATAAAATGAACGAGGAACTTGCCCGGATGCGCTCCATGCACGCCGAATATGAGGAAAGAATTGCAGAGCTTGAGGCCGAATCCGATCAACTCTTAAAGCGTATAAGTGAACTGAAAACCCTTCGTAGCGACAAAAGCATCGAAGCAAACAGCGCAGAGGACGAGCTTTCCAAAATCAACGCAGATCTTACAGAGTTGCTTATAACCGTTTCAGGTGTTCATAAGGATCTTGACACCGAGAATGCCTTTATAAAAACATCTCAGGATAAGCTCGCCGAGCTTGAGTCATCTGTAGAAAGCCTTGAACAAAAGATCGAAGGCTACCTTTCGCGCATCGAAGAGCTTAAAGAAAAGTGCATAGTCAACAGACAGATGGCGGCAGAGGGCGAGCAAAGACTTGCCGCTCTTACCGAGCAAAGAGCCTCAATAGAGCAGACCGGATCAGATTTTGAAGCAAGACTGTCCGAGATCAATAAGCGCACCACCGAGCTTATCGCTCAGAAGGAATCCGCATATAGTCTCAGAACCGTTACCGCCGCAAAGCTCGAAACCCTTCAGGCAGAGGAGGATAAGCTCCTTCCCATGCTGTTTGACCTGTACGGACTTACCCGCGCAGATGCACTTGAACTGGGATACCCCCCTATCAGCGACAGTGAGCGCGAATCCTGGGTCGCAGTTCAGACAGAATGCAAAAATAAGCTTCGTTATATCGGCTCCGTAGACTTTGACGCAGTAAGTAAATACGAATCTATCAAAGAAAGATACGATACGATGTCCGAGCAGCTTGCCGACCTCCGTGAAGCAGAGGCAAAGATACTTAACGAGATCAAGGGCCTTGAGCGTAATATGGAGAAGACCTTCAAGGACGCCTTCGACCGCATTAACGAGAACTTCGGCAAGGTCTTCAAGGAACTGTTTGGCGGAGGACACGCAGAAATCTTGCTGACCGAGCCCGACGACGTGCTCTCAAGCGGAATTGAGATCAAGGCAGCACCTCCCGGAAAGATCATCAAGAGCCTTATGCAGCTCTCGGGCGGTGAGCAATCCTTCGTTGCCATAGCA
This sequence comes from Clostridia bacterium, assembly GCA_017504205.1. Lineage (GTDB taxonomy): Bacteria > Bacillota > Clostridia > Oscillospirales > CAG-272 > HGM12650. Next base: position 20,576 of record JAFVRO010000018.1, read on the forward strand.
CTCTTCTTTGCAACTCTTCAGGTCAACCCCACCCCGTTCTGTATACTCGACGAGATCGAGGCGGCTCTTGACGATGCAAACGTAGCAAGATTTGCAAGCTATATCAAACGTTATTCCAACGAAACACAGTTTATACTTATATCGCACAGACGCGGCACAATGGAAGCGGCAGAGAGACTCTACGGAGTAACGATGCCCGAGAGAGGTATTTCAAAGATCCTCGGTCTCGTCCTGAGCGAAATCGCAAGAAAAGGAGAAAAAGAACTCGATGGGCTTTTTAGATAGACTTAAAGAGGGACTCCGAAAGACAAAGAATGCCCTCTTCGGAAAAATTCATAACCTGCTTTCCGCCTTCGTGCGTGTAGATGAGGATATGCTTGAAGAACTTGAGGAGCTTCTGATAATGTCCGATATAGGCGTTAACGCTACCGAGGAAATTATCGAAAGACTCCGCGAGGAGATCAAGGACGGCAGACTTAAGGAAAAGGAACAGGTTGAGCAGACACTTAAAAATATCCTTGGCAAAATGATACAGGACGGCGAACCCCTGAAACTTGATACCACACCTTCCGTGGTTTTCGTTATCGGAGTCAACGGCGCAGGTAAGACTACGTCAATAGGTAAAATTTCCAACCAGCTCCGACAGCAGGGCAAAAAAGTAGTGGTTGCCGCCGCAGATACCTTCAGAGCCGCTGCGATCGATCAGCTTGCAGTGTGGTGCGAAAGATCAAAGGTGGATATCGTAAAGCATACCGAGGGCTCAGACCCTGCGGCAGTCGTGTTCGATGCCATCGCGTACGCCAAGAGCCATGGCGCAGACGTCCTCATTATAGATACTGCAGGCAGACTCCATAACAAGAAAAATCTTATGAACGAGCTTGCTAAGATCAACCGCGTGATAGACCGCGAGCTTCCGGGCGCATCCAGAGAAAATCTGCTGGTCCTCGACGCAACCACAGGACAGAATGCCATCCTTCAGGCAAAGGAATTCAGTAACGCCGCAAATATCACCGGATTGATCCTTAATAAGCTCGACGGTACCGCAAAGGGCGGAATAGTCATCTCCATCAAGAAGGAACTCGGTATTCCCGTAAAATTCATCGGCGTAGGCGAGAAGATCGACGATATGCAGCCGTTTAACGCATCGGAATTCATTGACGCTCTGTTTGAAGCATAAGTGAGGTAAATACTGTGAAAATTGTTTTTGCATCAGCAAATAAAAATAAGATCAGAGAGATCCAGACGCTTATGAGAGAATATCTCGGTGACGGTATCGAGGTGCTCTCACTTGCCGATATCGGATTTTTCGACGATATCGAGGAAACGGGAGAGACGTTCGCTGAAAATGCCTTGATAAAGGCTAAGGTGGCGGCAGGATTTGGCTATATAGCCCTTGCCGACGATTCGGGCCTCTCCGTTGAAGCACTCGACGGAGCACCGGGCGTTTACTCCGCTCGTTATTGCGGTCACCACGGAAGCGACGAGGAAAACAACGCAAAGCTCCTGAATGAACTCAAGGGAGTAAGTCACCGCAATGCGGCATATATCTGCGCCATCGCTTGCGCATTCCCCGACGGCAGAGAACCTATCATAACTATGGGTGACGTTCAGGGTGAAATCCTTGTAAGCCCACGCGGTAAAGGCGGATTTGGCTATGATCCACTCTTCTGGTACGATCCTTACGGAAAGACGTTTGCCGAGATAACCGCCGAAGAAAAGAACGCCATCAGCCACCGCGCAAAAGCGGTTGCCCGTATGTGTGCAAATCTTGCTCCTATTATTAAGGAATACGAAAGTAAATAATTGACATATCCCGAAAGGCAAAAATATGATAACAACAAAGCAAAGAGCCATCCTCAGAGGAATGGCAACCTCTATCCAACCAATCATTCAGGTCGGAAAAGGCGGACTTAACGAAAACCTTATAAAGACCGTAAGCGATGCGCTTGAAGCAAGAGAACTTATCAAGCTTACCGTCCTTGAAAACAGCGAGGAAACTCCGGCATCCGCCGCACATGCTCTGGCAGAAGCCACAGGCGCAGACGTAGTGGCGGTTATAGGTAAAAAAGTGGTGCTTTACCGAGAATCGTCAACCAAGAAAACCATTGAGATCTGATTAAAGGGCTAATAATATGCAATCCGAATTCAAAACAAAAATCGGAATATACGGCGGTACATTTTCACCTATCCATATAGGACATATAGTAAGCGCACTGTCCTTTAAAAAGCAGTTTGGATTGGACAGGCTTATAATAATGCCCGCATCCGTCCCACCTCATAAAACCTTGAAGGACGGCGTTTCGGCGGAGCACAGATACAATATGTGCCTTAAAGCATTTGAAAACGTGTCTGGCGTGGAGGTATCCAGACTTGAGATCGACCGTGTCGGAAAAAGTTATACCTTCGATACCGTTTCCGCTATCAGGAGTCTTTATCCCGATTCAGAGCTGTATTTGCTTTGCGGAACCGATATGATACTGACATTCGACGAGTGGTACAGATATGACGAGCTTCTTTATATGATAAACCTGGTTTACGCCCGCCGCGAAAGTGACGAAAGTATCGGAGAAGAACTTGAAAAAAAGATAACTAAGTACCGATCTGAATTCGCCGCATCCGTCCGACTCCTCAGCCTTGACGCATCTGTGCTCAGTGTGTATCCCGAATTTGAAGATATGGTAAAAAAACTTGGTAATAAAGTTAACGATAATATCTCCTCAACCCTCGTTCGAAATCTTCTTGCCAAAGGAAAAAGCGCGAACGCACTGTTGCCTTGTAAGGTCGTTGAATATATTAACGCAAACGGTCTATATGTCTGACAGAGGTGCAATATGACTGAAATAACGGATTCGGTAATATCCCGACTTCGCGAGTATGTTACGGCCACACTGTCTCACCACCGCGCACAGCATACGTTCGGTGTTGAGCGAACCGCAGTCCATATGGCAGAACTTCTTCTGCCCGAAAAAATCGCAGACGTAAGGTGTGCCGCACTGCTTCACGATATAACTAAGGAATTTAACTTAAAAAAACACTTGCAAATCATTCAGGAGTGCGGTATAATAATTAGTGATGATTATAAGACCACTCCAAGCCTGCTCCATGCGATAACCGCAACAGCGGTGATCCCATCAATCTTTCCCGAACTTGCAACAGACGAGATATTGAGTGCGGTCAGATGGCATACGACAGGCAAGCCCGATATGTCGGTGATGGAAAAAATAATATTCCTTGCTGACTTTATTGAGGATGGCAGAACTTATGAAAGCTGCCTCAGGGTTCGTGAGTATTATCTGAGCGCCGACATGAAAGGTATGACGTTGACGCAAAGATTGCATCATCTTGATCTTACTACACTCGAATGCCTTGATTCAATGATCAGGGTTCTTGAAAGGGAACGCGTTCTCGTCTGCCCCGACAGCACGGAAGCGCGCGATGCCCTGAAGCTAAGTTTAATGAAAGGAAATAAAAATGGATAACATCAACAGAGAACAAATTTATGCCGCAAATGCAGACATAAACCTCCCCGACCTCTCAAATGCTACCCCTCTTGAAATTGCTGAGGGCATACACCAGGTGCTTTATAAAAAGAAGGGAAGAAATATACAGGTTATCGAGGTTAAAGAAAAAACCGTTATCGCAGACTTCTTCGTGCTCAGCTCTGCAACCTCAGGAACTCAGGCAAGAGCTCTTGCCGAGATAGTCGTTGAGAAGCTTAAGGAAGCAGGTGTGCGCCCCATAAGAGTTGAAGGACTCGGTGAGCGCAGATGCGAATGGGCTGTTGTCGATTACGGTAGCGTAATGGTTCACGTATTTACACGGGAAGCCCGCGAGTTTTACAACCTCGACAGACTTTATAGCGGAACGGGAGAGGTTTATACAATGCTCCCGAACGGTGATGAGGATTAATTAAATTTGTCAATGCTAAATGCGCCCGCAAAACGCAAGCGGACGGCGTGAAAGGAATATATAAAGCTATGAAATACGATTATACTTCAATAGAAAAAAAGTGGCAAAAGCGTTGGGACGAGCTTGAAGCGTTCAAAACGGGTACCGACTATTCTAAACCCAAATACTTTACTCTCGTAGAGTTTCCGTATCCCTCAGGTCAGGGTCTGCACATCGGACACCCTCGCCCCTATACTGCTATGGATATCGTCTCAAGAAAGAAGAGAATGCAGGGCTATAACGTCCTATTTCCGATGGGATGGGACGCATTTGGTCTTCCTACCGAAAACTATGCGATCAAAAATAAGATCCAACCCTCAATAGTAACCGAAAGAAATGTTGCACGCTTTAAGCAGCAGCTAAAAATGATGGGATTTTCCTTCGACTGGTCAAGAGAGATCAATACCACCGATCCGAACTACGTTAAGTGGACGCAGTGGATATTCCTTCAGCTCTTCAAGCACGGCCTTGCATATAAAAAGGAAATGGCAGTAAACTTCTGCACATCCTGTAAGTGTGTTCTTGCAAACGAAGAGGTCGTAAATGGCGTTTGTGAAAGATGCGGAAGCGAGGTCGTCCATAAGGTAAAGAGTCAGTGGATGCTCAAGATCACAGAGTACGCTGACAGACTTATCGATGATCTCGAGGGACTTGACTTCATAGAGAGAGTTAAAACTCAGGAGATCAACTGGATCGGACGCTCACACGGCGCAGAGGTAAAATTCAATACCACCGAGGGCGACGTTATAACCGTATATACCACACGCCCCGATACACTGTTCGGCGCAACCTATATGGTAATAGCGCCCGAATACGCACTTATTGAAAAGTGGAAGAACGTACTTAATAACTATGACGAGATAATCGCATATAAAGAAGCCGCAGCGAAAAAATCGGATTTCGAGCGTACCGAACTCGTCAAGGAAAAAACCGGCGTTATGCTTGATGGCATCAAAGCTATTAACCCCGTGAACGGTAAGGAAATTCCTATCTTCGTTTCCGATTACGTCCTTGCTACCTACGGTACCGGCGCAATTATGGCGGTTCCTGCACATGATACCCGTGACTGGGATTTTGCAAAGGCGTTCAACCTTCCAATCATTGAGGTGGTAGCAGGCGGAAACGTTCAGGAGGAGGCTTATACCGACGTTGCAACGGGTATTATGTGTAACTCCGACTTCCTCAACGGACTTGAGGTCGCAGAGGCAAAGGAAAAGATTATTGAATGGCTTACAGAAAAGGGAATAGGCGAGAAGAAAACTAATTTCAAACTTCGTGACTGGGTATTCTCACGTCAGAGATATTGGGGTGAGCCCGTTCCGCTCGTATATTGCGAGCATTGCGGTAAGTGGATCCCGATCCCCGAGGATCAGCTCCCCGTAACACTTCCCGAGGTCGAGCATTATGAGCCCACCGATACCGGCGAGTCACCCCTTGCTCACTGTGACGGTTGGGTAAACACTACTTGCCCTGTCTGCGGAGGACCTGCAAAGCGCGAAACCGATACCATGCCTAACTGGGCAGGATCATCCTGGTATTTCCTCCGCTATTGCGATCCCACAAATAATGAAGCACTTGCTTCAAGCGAAGCACTCGACTATTGGATGCCCGTTGACTGGTATAATGGCGGTATGGAGCACGTTACTCTCCACCTTCTCTACTCAAGATTCTGGGCAAAATTCCTCTACGATATCGGCGTTATAAAATGTAAAGAGCCCTATCTCAAGAGAACGGCTCACGGTATGATACTCGGCGAGAACGGTGAGAAAATGTCCAAGTCCCGCGGAAACGTTATTAATCCCGACGATATCGTACGAGATTACGGTGCAGACTCACTAAGACTCTACGAAATGTTCATCGGCGACTTCGAAAAATCAGCTCCCTGGTCACAGGCAAGCATAAAGGGCTGTAAGAGATTCCTCGAAAGAATCGCAGGCCTTACCGAAATGCTTACCGATAAGGTCAACCCCTCCCTTGAGGCATCCCTCCATAAGACCATCAAAAAGGTTACCCTCGACATCGACGATATGAAGTTCAATACTGCAATAGCTGCAATGATGAGCTTCGTAAACGAAGTGTATGAGGCAGGCTCTCTTACCAAGGCTCAGCTTGAGGCACTTGTAGGATTGCTCTGTCCCTTCGCGCCTCACCTCGCAGAAGAAATTTGGGAAACCCTCGGAAACACCACTCTGCTCTCACTTGCTAAATGGCCTGAATACGACGAGTCAAAGACCGTCGATAACGAGGTGGAAATCGCTATCCAGATAAACGGCAAGCTTAAAGGAACAATGAAGCTCGCTATCAATACCCCTCGCGAGGATGCGATAGCGATAGCAAAGCAGGATCCCCGTATCGCCGCCCTTATCGAAGGAAAAACTATCGTTAAGGAGATCGCAGTACCCAATAAGATCGTGAACATTGTCGTTCGCTGATTATACAAAGCCAATATTTAATAAAGTTGACAAAAAAATGAAAAAAACTATTGACATAATCCAAATGTTGTAGTATAATAGCATTTAGAGAATTTTTGTTTGAATTTTTTCTCTTTTAATTGTTAACCACCGGAGGGAGGGAAAAAGATAATGACCGAAGTAAGAGTAAAAGAGGGCGAGTCCCTTGATAGCGCTCTTCGCCGCTTCAAACGTCAATGTGCCAGAACAGGTATCCTTGCCGAACTTCGTAAAAGAGAACACTACGAGAAGCCGAGTGTAAAACGTAAGAAGAAGTCCGAAGCAGCAAGAAAACGCAAATATAAATAATTGCGCTTTGAGTGATGCTGATGTAACACATCAGCATCACATATTTTTTACTTAAGAATTGTTTGTTTTATTCATAAAAAAATCAAATAAATTTGCAAAAAACATCATATAAGTGATTGAAAAAAATCGCATTTTATGATATACTAAAATATACACAAATATGCTTTGGACGGAGGTTAAGATGATCGTATTTTTGAGAATACTTCTGATCATTTTTGTCTCATTTCTTGCGCTGTGTATCTATCTTGTTTTTTCATCAATGGAATATCTGTGGCTCTTTCTTATAGCATTCGTTGCCACCGTATCCGTTGGCGTGATTCTTGCCGTTGTGGACAAGCCGCATGATAATGAAAAAAACACCTCAACGCCCGAAACGCTCCCACGCGATCCTGAGGTCGAAGAGCAACCGCCAAAGCCTTGCATAGACGCCCACACCGTTGCTCAAACCGGATCAAGCCTTCAGATCATTCCCTTAAGACGAAGCGGTATGCTTGCCGTGATAAACTCCCAAACTATTCAGAAGCACTTTGAAAACGGAGATACCGTAAGCCTTGATACGTTGCGCAAAAAGGGAATAATCCGCAATAACGGCATCTGCCGTATCAAAATAATTGTAACCTCAAGCATATTCCTTGCATTAAATATAGAAGCTGACATAATCAGCAATACCGACGCATGGCAGTTCATACAAAGCGGAGGAACCGTCAAAAAATACAGATAACGGAGGAAGGATAGTTGAAAAAGAAGCTTAAAGATTTTTTTACACCAAGAATACTGACTATTATTATCGTAGCTTTGATATGTATAGTTTCATATATTGTTCTGCTTAATTTCTCCGAGGTAAGGCAAGCACTCTCGAAATTTTACGGATATATATCTCCTATCGTATCAGGATTTATAATAGCATATCTTCTGAACCCTGCAGTCGTGTTCTTCCGCGACGTCTGCTTCAAGCGGATCAGAAGACGAAGCACCGCAAACGCATTGGCAGTCACGGTTACGGTCATTCTGATACTTGCACTTCTCGTGACGTTGATGGCTTTCGTAATTCCTGAGCTTTATTCGTCTATCAAGAGCCTCTTCGTCAATATCGATGACTATATGGCACAGTTTAAAACCTGGATAAGCAACATCTTCTCCGAGGTCGGATTTTCCGGTATCGACGTGGATAAGTTCTTTGGTAACTGGGAAAACGTTATCCATATCGCTATCGAATGGCTTAACGTAAATAGCGATACCGTCATAGGCATCACCCAGAAGGCAGGCGGAGCTCTGCTCGACTTCATAATCTCCGCACTTGTAGCAGTGTACCTGCTCTTTGATAAAAAACGTCTCGTCAAGGGCATAAATCGTACTGCAGTCGCATTCATGAAGCCTGAAACATATGAGCGTACCAAAATCACTCTTAAAAAGATAAATATCATTCTTTCCAAGTTCATAACCAGCGAGCTGATTGATATGTGCATTATCGGCTTCTCCAACTATATCTTTATGCTGATCTTCGGAATGCCGTACCCATTGCTCATTTCCATCATCGTCGCCCTGACTAACCTCATCCCGAACTTTGGTCCGTTTATCGGTGGTATCCCCTCGGCACTTCTCATACTTATCATAGACCCTATGAGCGCTATCCTCTTTGCAATCTGGATCACAGGTATGCAGTTCCTTGACGGAAACTTCATCAAGCCTATGCTCATCGGTGACTCGCTTGGACTCTCTCCCGCGCTCGTTCTTATCTCCATCGTAGTGGGCGGTAATATGTTTGGTATCCCCGGAATGGTGCTCGGCGTTCCTGCAGTCGCTTTGATATCCTACTTCGTTGAAGAACGTATCAAGAAGATCGAGGCAGCCAAGCTGGGTATAGAATACGTTCCCGACGCAATCGTTGAAGAGACCGAAACGTATGAAAAGAAATCCCTGGCAGAAAGATTCAGGGATCTTCGAGAGACGCGTAAGCTTAAAAAGGAAAAACGCAAGAAGAAATATGCCTCAAAGCCTGTTACTGAAACGAATCCGACTGAAGAACCGGTAGTGCAGCCTCCCGTCGAGACCGAAACCACAAACGATTCAACCGCGGAAAATAAATAAAAGCACAAAACCCACTCCGTAAGGAGTGGGTTTTTATGCACAGCAGTATTAGTTTGTGTATAAATTTGTGTGAGGTGAGCTGAATTACTTAAGGGTAACAGTTGCGCCTGCATCCTCGAGCTGCTTCTTGATCTCCTCTGCGTCAGCCTTGGAGAGACCTTCCTTAACGATCTTAGGAGCACCCTCAACCATGTCCTTAGCTTCCTTGAGGCCAAGTCCGGTGATGGAACGAACAACCTTAATAACGTCAAGCTTCTTAGCGCCGAAGCTGGTGAGCTCTACGTCGAACTCAGTCTTTTCTTCTACGGGAGCAGCGGCAGCAGGACCTGCAGCAACAGCTACGGGAGCAGCGGATACGCCGAATTCTGCCTCAAGTTCTTTAACGAGCTCTGCAAGCTCAAGTATTGTAAGCTCTTTGATCTGGTCAAGAAGAGCGGTGATTTTTTCAGATGCCATTTTATTTTCCTCCGAATATTTAATATAATTTGATTTAAGATTTTTTTATCGCTTAATGCGATACGGTCGAGTAATTTGTGATCAAGCAACCAAGATAAAACGATTACTCTGCTGCAGGCTCTTCTGCTCCGCCGTTTTCCTTGTCGATCTTCGCCTGAAGAACGTATGCAAGACCGTAAAGAGGGGACTGCAAGCTTCCAAGGAGCTTTGCGACGAGAACATCCTTTGAAGGAATCTCAGCAAGCTCTAAAACTGTGCCTGCATCGATAACCTTACCGTCAAGGTAACCTGCAAGGATCTTGAAGGACTCAACCTTCTCGTCAAACTGCTTAAGAATCTTAGCAGCGGCAACAGGATCCTTCTCGCTTATTGCGATAGCGGTCATACCCTCAAGATGAGGCTTTATATCGCCGTAACCAACCTCGTCGCAAGCTCTGCCGGTAAGAGTGTTCTTAACGACCATGTACTTAACGCCTGCCTCACGAAGCATTTTACGCATTTTTGTGTCGTCTTCAACAGTAATACCCTGGTAGTTAACCAGAACACCTGCAACTGAAGCCTTAATCTGTTCAGCGAGTTCTGCAACTGCTTTCTGCTTTTGAGCCAATATAGCATTGCTAGGCATTTTTTCTTTTCACCTCCCAATGTGAAATACGTATATAAAATAAAAATCCTTCTTCCGATATCCGCAAAGACACCTGCAAAGAAAGACCTGATAAACTATGCAACGCATAAATTCAATATTACCGTCTCCTCGGCAGGAAAGCCTAAACTTTTACCGGAACCTGCTGTCTTTGGATTAACGGAGATATTATATCATATCAAATACGCTTTGTCAATAGCTTTTAAAAAATATTTTCAAAATAATTTTGATTTTTCCCTTAATCCAGCTCCTCGTTGCTCTCAAGTATACGTCTTGCAGATGAGATCAGACGCTGGCGCAACCATTCAGGGCTCGTGATCCTGATCGATGCATCAATTGACAGTATCGCCGCCAAAAACAGTTCCGTGCTGTGGAACTCGCATTGATAACTGTTCCTTCCAAGCTTTTCAACTATAAAGGGCTTCAACTCAAGCACCGCCAGCTTGTCGCTGACCTCAATCGTAGCACCGTACGGAAGCTGCATCTGTATGAGCGGGTTGATAGAACTGTCCGAAATGTCCCCCTCAAGCGGCGCCATAACACCGCTGTAATCCTCGTCATTGGACGACGTCTGAAAAACGGGAAGGGAATAGTCGTGGGTGTAATAGTATCCGCGTCCCTCTTTTGAGTATTCAAGTGGGGCTGAAAGAACCTCTCTCATATAACGAATATCTCTTTTTGCCTGACTTAACGACATATTGAACTGCTCTGAAAGCCTGTGCGCGTTAGGGTATGCTTGTTCTACCGTCTTGCGGTGAAACCATTGAATTCTTTCGTTACTCTTCATTGGGACATCCAAACCTTTCCTATATTATATACTGCATAATTTTATTTTTCGTCGGTTGGTGTATCCGGGGACTTCTCATCCTCGGATTCCGGCTTCGTGCTTTCTTTTACCTCGTCGTTCTTGTCTGACTTTACCGAAACTACTGACTCCAATTCTGTCGGAGAATTATCTGTGCCACTTTCTTTGGAGATTTCTTCGTTGATTGTTGCCTTATCGCAACCTCTGATATAACTTGTCAACCTGAGAAGGAACGCTATAGTAAGCGCAAGTATCATCAGCGCTGACGCAGACATGATAACGCGGTCATATACATTGCAGAAAACCGAGATCAAATATGGAACCGATGCAGCCGCGCCTACTGTAACCGCCAGAATACCGGACGCGATATAGAACGACGGTAGCGGTCTCTCGATCATAAATCGCAACTCAAATAGATAAAACACCATGAATAGCATAAACGAGCAGATAAACATTACCTTGTCCGGATTGTTAAGAGTAATCGTCATCTCAAAATACATGTCAGCGATCATAAGCGTGAACGCTATAGGAACAACATATCCGGTCAACAAACACGACGTTTGCTTTGCTTGACCGCCGGAAGCAACTGTAACGTAATGATAAGCCGCAATAACACAAGCGATAGCTCCGGCAAGCGTCAATGCACCCGGCTTTTTATCAATCAGCTTATTGATAAAGTATAACGCTCCAAGAAAGCACGCAGCCATAGAGATGATCGCAGAGCATTTTGCGTCGACGGTGCATGCAGACGGACGATTGCTTGCAGGTGTAAACTGCTTTTTTCCAAACACGGCAATCAACAAAGACAGGATAATACCAACGGCAAGCACCGCTGCCCATATCCCTGAAAAAACATTTCCTTTTACTAAATAACCTATTCCTGCGTCATAGTACAACAAATACGCAAGTGTTCTTGCAATTATCCCCGCAATTGTCAAGCCAAATGTAACAGATAATAAAATGCGCGATTTGAAAATTTGCTTCATAAAAATCTCCTGAATTATTTCTTAGGTATTATTATATAGCAAATATATTAATTCTGTTTGTACTTTTAAAACAAATAATGTGAACATCGCGGATAATAATGAAATTTTTTACAGTGCGTTTTTTTGCGCACATAACTGTCTAAAAATGTTTGGTAATTATGCACAAAATACGGCGGTGAAAATCGTTAAAAATCTACACCTCCAAGTATTGATTAATAAATAAAGATATGGTATAATGATAAGGCTTGATGTGCGTAGAAGCGAGAGGTTGCCGGTTGAAGCAATTCAAACGGGTAATTTTCGTGGAGTATGTCCGATAAATCGGGCGAAATTGCGTTTACGTTGAGTCGTGATACATCTGAACTTGCTCGGATAGTGCCTGTAAAGCAATGCTGGCTTGCAAGCAATCGTCCGTTTTTAAAGGCAAGAAAAAGAAACGCACGGCATGGTGTAAAAGACAGCCGCCTGAATTCCGAGGTGCGACCGTTACAAGCACCAAGGAAAACAAAATATAATAGGAGGCAAAAAAGTGGCAGTAAAAGATACCCTTAAAATAAGACTTAAGAGTTACGACCATAAGCTCATCGACGCAGCGGCAGCTAAGATCGTTGAGTTCGTGAAGAGAAACGGCGCTGAGGTTTCCGGACCCGTTCCGCTTCCCACGGAAAAAGAGATCGTTACCATTCTCCGCGCTGTTCATAAGTATAAGGATAGCCGTGAGCAGTTCGAGCTCCGTACTCATAAGAGACTTATCTACGTCGTAAGACCTTCAAAGAAGCTCTGCGAAGGTATTATGAATATGGAATTGCCCGCAGGCGTAGAGATCGATATTAAGCTTTAATTGCTTAATCAACATCAAGCTGTCGATCAAAGGCAAACGGACAAGCCCAAAAATCTAAACGGAGTCACACCGTAAAGTGACACAAGGTCATGTTGGCGTAATCTACGGAAGCTAAAGCTTTGGCGGGAAAATTCACAGCGTCAACCAATAGCCATGGAGGCAAAATGAAATCCAAGTTGACAACAACTAAGGGTATTATCGGCAGAAAAGTCGGTATGACCCAGATCTTCGAGGAAAACGGAACGGTAATTCCCGTAACCGTTATCGAAGCAGGACCTTGCGTAGTAGCGCAGGTCAAAACACTTGAAACCGACGGTTATGAGGCTGTACAGCTCGGTTTCGTAGACATGAAGGAAAAACATGTAAACAAGCCTCAAAAGGGACATTTCGAAAAGTCCGGTGGAGCAGTTAAGAAGTATCTTAAAGAGTTCCGTTACGTTGGATGCACTGAGTGCAGCGTAGGCGACACGATCACCGTCGATACCTTCGCCGAGGGCGAGAAGGTCGATGTAACCGGTATCACAAAGGGCCGCGGCTACACAGGCGCTATCAAGCGTTGGGGCTATAGCATACTCAGAATGACTCACGGTACGGGTCCCGTACACCGCGAAGTTGGTTCTATGGGTGCAAACTCAAGCCCTTCACGAGTATTCAAAAACAAAAAGATGGCAGGTCAGTACGGTAACGAGCAGGTTACAGTAATCAACCTTGCTATAGTAAAGATCGACAGCGAAAACAACCTTATCGCAGTTAAAGGCGCTATTCCCGGCGCAAAGGGCGGTATCGTGTTCATTCGTGATTCGGTAAAAGCGTAAGCAGAAGGAGGAAGTACGATGCCTACAATTAAAGTTTACGATATGGCCGGCAACGAGATCGATACACTCGAACTCTCCGAAGAGATATTCGGTGCAGAAGTGAAGGTTCCCGTTCTCCACGCAGCAGTAAGGACATATCTTATGAATCAAAGACAGGGTACACAGTCCACTCTTACACGTACCGAGGTTTCCGGCGGCGGCAAGAAGCCCTGGAGACAGAAGGGAACCGGCAGAGCTCGTCAGGGTTCAACCCGTTCACCTCAGTGGACACACGGCGGCGTAGCGCTCGGCCCGAAGCCCAGAAGCTACCGCAAAGCTATGAATGACAAGACCAAGAGACTTGCATTTATCAGCGCACTTTCCGCAAAAGCGAGCGAGGGTAACCTCATCGTTGTTGACGATATAGTAGCTACCGAGTACAAAACCAAGGTAGTAGCTGAGATGCTCAAGGCTTTCGGAGCTCCTAAGAAGGCACTTATCGTAACCGGTAAGCCCGACGAGGACAGAAAGTTCATCAAGAGCGCAGCAAACATTCCCGGCGTTGTAACGTCATTCGTTTACAGATACTTCGATCCCAAGAGAGAGGTTGAGCTTCTCGGAAGCACCGTAAATGTTTACGATATCATTAACGCTAACAAGCTTATCATCGCAAAATCTGCGGTACTTGAACTTGAGGAGGAAATGAAGAAATGAAAACTGCTCAGGATATAATCATCAGCCCTATCATCACCGAGGAAACCATGTCGATGATGGAAGGCAAGAAATACGCTTTCAAGGTCCTCTACACCGCAACAAAGCCCGAGATCGCAGCAGCAGTTGAAGAGCTTTTCAAGGTTACGGTTCAGGACGTAAACACAATCAGAGTTAAGAGAAAACCCAAAAGAGTCGGTGTTCACAGCGGTTATACCGCTGCATGGAAGAAGGCTATCGTAACACTTAAGCCCAAATCCAAGACCATTGAGTTCTTTGACGGTTTGAACTAATAGTAGGAGGAACGAAAAATGCCTACAATTAAGTATAAGCCGACGACACCCGCAAGAAGAAACATGACCGTCGCTTCATTCGACGAGATCACAAAGTTTTCTCCTGAGAAGGGTCTCATCGTAATAAAGAAAAAGCACGCAGGCCGTAACAGCTACGGCAGAATCACCGTTCGTCACAGAGGCGGCGGAAACAAGGTTAAGTACAGACTTATCGACTTCAAGCGCCAGGATGCATCCGCAGCTACCGTAATCGGTATCGAGTACGACCCTAACAGAAGCGCATACATCGCTCTCCTTCAGAACGAGGCAGGCGAGAAGAGCTATATCATCGCTCCCGTAGGCCTTAAGGACGGCGACGTCGTATACTCAGGCCCTACAGCTGATATCAAGCCCGGTAACACGCTTCCTATCGCTAACATTCCTACGGGTACCTTCATCCACAACATCGAGATCTACCCCGGAAAAGGCGCACAGCTTGTAAGAAGCGCAGGCGTTGCAGCTCAGCTTCTTTCCAAGGAAACCGAAATGGCTCAGGTCAGATTGCCCTCAGGCGAGGTTCGTTACATCAGACTCGACTGCAAAGCAACTATCGGTCAGGTTGGTAACATCGAGCATGACACAGTTAAGCTCGGTAAAGCAGGTAGAAAGAGACACATGGGCATCCGTCCTACAGTCCGCGGTTCCGTAATGAACCCCTGCGATCACCCCCACGGTGGTGGCGAAGGCAAATCTCCTGTCGGTCGTCCCTCACCTGTTACCCCTTGGGGTAAACCCGCTCTCGGCTATAAGACGAGAAACAAGAAGGCAAGAACCGAGAAGGCAATTGTCAAACACAGAAACGCTAAGTAATTTAATAAAAGAGTTATTTGGCAGAATTATTAAGGAGACGTAATTATGAGCAGAAGCCTTAAAAAAGCGCCTTACGTTGAGGAAAAGCTTTTTAACCGCATTTGCGCCATGAACCAGAAGAATGAGAAGAAGGTAATCAAGACTTGGTCAAGATCCTCAACCATCTACCCTGAGTTCGTTGGACACACTATCGCAGTTCATGACGGTAGAAAGCACGTACCGGTATACGTTATCGAGGATATGGTAGGACACAAACTCGGCGAGTTCGCTCCTACACGTACGTTCAAGGGACACGCCGGATCCAAGACAGGCAACGCGAAGAAATAATCAAAATACTAAAAATATTAAGTAGTCAGAAAGTACTCGCATCAAATAATGCGAAGGGAGGCAACATCTTAAATGGAGGAAAAACAACTGGCAAAAGCGCATCTCAGATACGCAAGAATTTCCCCGAGAAAAGTTAAGATAGTACTTGACCTTATAAGAGGCAAGAACGCCGGCGAGGCTCTTGGTATTCTTAAGAATACACGCAAAGCAGCGTCCGAGCTTCTCGTCAAACTTTTGGGAAGTGCAATAGCTAACGCTGAAGTAAACAACAAAATGGATACTTCAAAGCTTTATGTAAAAGAATGTTTTGTTTGCCCCGGCCCAACTCTGAAGAGAATTATGCCTAGAGCAAAGGGCAGTGCAGACAGAATCCTGAAAAGAACCAGCCACATCACCGTTGTGTTGGCTGAAAGAGACTAAGTAGGAGGTATAAGAGCTCAATGGGTCAGAAAGTTAATCCACATGGCTTGCGCGTAGGCGTAATCAAAAATTGGGATTCAAGATGGTTCGTAAAAGACAAAGACTTTGGTGACACTCTTGTATCCGACTATAACATCAGAAAGTTCCTTAAGAAGTCACTTCTCGAGGCTGGTATCTCTAAGATCGAGATCGAGCGTGACCCCTCAAAGGTAAGAATTTTCATCCACTGCGCAAAACCCGGACTCGTAATCGGTCCTAAGGGCGCAAACATCGAGAAGATCAAGGCAGCACTCGAGAAGATGGTTGATAAGACCGTTATCGTCAACGTTGACGAAGTAAAGCAGCCTGACCTCGACGCTCAGCTCGTTGCAGAAAACATCGCAGCTCAGCTCGAGAAGAGAATCGGCTTCAGAACCGCAATGAAGAAGGCAATCAGAAACACCATGAGACTTGGCGCTAAGGGAATTAAGATCTCCTGCGGCGGTCGTCTTGGCGGAGCTGAGATCGCAAGAAACGAGCACTACCACGAAGGTACTATCCCGCTTCAGACGATCAGAGCTGACATCGACTACGGCTTCTGGGAAGCAAACACCACCTACGGAAAGATCGGTATCAAGGTATGGATATACAAGGGCGAGATCCTTTCCGAAGTAAACAGAACGGCTGCAGCTCCTCGTGAAAACAACAGAGGACGCAGACCCGGTAACAACGATCGCGGTGATCGCAGAAACAATGACCGTAGAGGCAACTTCGCAGGCCGCGGCGGTCGCAGAGGCGAGGGCGCACCGAGAGAAGGGGGCAGAAGAAATGTTAATGCCTAAAAGAGTAAAGTACCGTAGAGTACAGCGCGGAAGACTGACCGGTAAGGCGTCCCGCGGAAATACAATCACTAACGGACAGTACGGTCTCGTTGCTCTTGAGCCCGCTTGGATCACCAGCAACCAGATAGAAGCAGCCCGTATAGCAATGACTCGTTACATCCGCCGTGGCGGTCATGTTTGGATAAAGATATTCCCCGATAAGCCTATCACTGAAAAGCCTGCAGATACTCGAATGGGTTCCGGTAAGGGTTCACCTGAGTATTGGGTAGCAGTTGTTAAGCCCGGTAGAATAATGTTCGAAATGGACGGCGTTGCTGAGGACGTAGCAAGAGAGGCTATGCGTTTGGCATCTCACAAGCTTCCTATCAAGTGCAAGTTCGTAACTAAAGAAGCTGCTGAGGCAGTAGAAGCAAATGAGGAGGTATAAGCTGTGAAGGCAAGTGAACTCAGAAAATTGAACGCTAAAGAGTTGAATGCAAAACTGAAGGATCTCAAGCAGGAACTCTTTAACCTCCGCTTCCAGCATGCTATCAACCAGTTGGATAACCCGCACAAGATCACCGATGTTAAGCGTGACATCGCTCGCGTGCTCACCATCCTTCAGGAAAAAGCAGCTGAAGAAGCAAATGCATAATGCTTATTGCATACGGAGGATATAAACAATGGAACAAACAAGATCTCTTAGAAAAACACGCGTAGGCCGTGTTGTTAGCAATAAGATGGACAAAACCATCGTTGTTGCCATCGAGGACAACGTAAAGCATCCCGTATACGGTAAGATCATCAAGAGAACTCTTAAAGTACACGCTCACGATGAAGCAAATACCTGTGACATCGGAGATATCGTTGAAATCATGGAAACCAGACCTCTCTCAAAGACGAAGAGATGGCGCCTCGTAGAGATAATCGAAAAGGTAAAATAATAATCCACCAAAAGATAAAAAGTAGGTACGTCGAAGCGTACCGAATACACAGGAGGAATACAAAGTGATACAGCAACAGACACTGTTGAAGGTTGCCGATAACACAGGCGCAAAAGAGCTGATGTGCATCAGAGTACTTGGCGGTACAGGTCGCAGATATGCAAATATCGGTGATATAATTGTCGCATCCGTCAAGAAAGCAGCTCCCGGCGGCATTGTTAAAAAAGGTGACGTAGTTAAAGCGGTAGTCGTAAGAAGCAAGTTTGGTGTAAAGCGTGCCGACGGCAGCAAGATCAGATTTGACGAAAACTCCGCAGTTATCATCAAAGAAGATAACGACCCCAGAGGAACCCGTATTTTTGGCCCGGTAGCAAGAGAGCTCAGAGAGAGAAACTTCCTTAAGATCCTCTCACTCGCTCCTGAAGTACTTTAATCGGAGGTAGACGAAATGGCAAAGCTTCATGTTAAAACAGGCGATACCGTCGTAGTGCTCTCCGGCGCAAGCAAGGGCGTTAAAGGCGAGGTTATCGCAGTTTCCCCCGCTGAGGGAAAAGTAATGGTTAAGGGTGCCAATATCATCCATAAGCACGTTAAGCCCCGTAGACAGGGCGAGACCGGTAGCATCGTAGACACCGAAGGCGCTATCTACGCCTGCAAGGTTGCTCTCTACTGCCCCAAGTGTGACGCAGGTAGAAGATATAAGACCGAGATCAAGGTTGATGAGAAGACCGGCGCAAAAACAAAGATCCGCAAATGTGCAAAATGCGGACAGGAACTTTAATGGGAGGTACGGATATGTCAAGACTCAAGGTTTATTACAGTGAGACAGTCGTTCCTGCTCTCCAGAATAAGTTCAACTACTCAAGTCCTATGCAGATTCCTAAGCTCGATAAGATAGTAATCAACGTAGGCGCAGGTGATGCAAAGGATAACGCTAAGGAAATCGAAGCAATCATCAACGACATCACCCTCATCGCAGGTCAGAAGGCAGTTCCGACCTACGCAAAAAAATCCGTTGCTAACTTCAAACTCCGTGAGGGCATGAAGGTAGGCGTAAAGGTTACACTCCGCGGCGACAGAATGTATGAGTTCATCGACAGACTCTTCAACTTCTCTCTTCCTCGCGTTCGTGACTTCAAGGGTATCAACCCCAACGCATTCGACGGTAGAGGTAACTATGCACTCGGCTTGCGCGAGCAGCTCATCTTCCCCGAGATCGAATACGATAAGGTAGAAAAGATCCGCGGTATGGATATCTGCTTCGTAACCACAGCAACGACCGATGAAGAAGCAAGAGAACTGCTCAGACTTATGGGCGCTCCCTTCGCAAACGAATAAGGAGGTACAACATGGCAAAGAAGGCTATGATTCTTAAGCAGCAGAAAACACAGAAGTACTCCACTAGAGAGTATAACAGATGCAAGATCTGCGGCCGTCCTCACGCGTATCTTCGTAAATTCGGTATTTGCCGTATTTGCTTCAGAAATCTCGCATACAAGGGTGAGATCCCCGGAGTAAAAAAAGCAAGCTGGTAATTTAGAAGACCTGAAGACCAATTTAAACAAAACACAAACGAGAACCAATCTCCAACCTATCGGCAGGAAATCTTGATAAAGCAAATCAGCTTTATCAATGATTTTACCACCGATACGCCGCCGAAAAAACAATCGGCAGCAAGAACTATTTTACTTGCATAAGGAGGATAATTAATATGCAAATGTCAGACGTAATTGCTGATATGCTCACCAGAATCAGAAACGCTAGCAATGCAAAGCACGCAACTGTTGACGTACCGGCATCCAAAATGAAAGAAGCAATCGCAGAGATCCTTGTAAATGAAGGATACGTTAAGTCCTACCGTAAGATCGAGGACAGCAAGTACGGCAAGCAGGGCGTTATTCGCATCACCCTCAAGTATTTGCCCGGTAAGCAGAAGGTTATCCGCGGTATCCGCCGCGTATCCAAGCCCGGTCTCAGAATCTACGCAGGCTATGAGGATATGCCCTCCGTTATGAACGGACTCGGCATCGCTATCGTATCAACGTCTAAGGGCGTTATCACAGACAAGCAGGCTCGTCAGCTTAAGGTTGGCGGCGAAGTCCTTGCGTTTGTTTGGTAATGAAAGTGGGAGGTACAGAAAATGTCAAGAATTGGTAGAATGCCTGTAACTGTTCCCGCAGGAGTTACAGTAACAGTAGATGCAGGAAATGTAGTAACCGTAAAGGGCAAGAACGGTACACTTACCGAGAAGTTCCCTGAGATTATTACCGTAAAGCAGGAAGGCGCAACCGTAGTTGTTGAGCGTCCTGATGATGAAAAAGAAACAAAAGCACTCCACGGTCTTTGCAGAGCCCTCCTCAACAACATGGTTGTTGGTGTATCCGAAGGCTTCAGCAAGACTCTCGAGATCGTAGGCGTAGGTTATAAGGTAGTTAAGCAGGGCAAAGAACTCCAGCTTTACCTCGGCCACTCCCTCATGCCTGAGAAACACCCCAGAGCAGGTCTCCCGCAGGCGAAATTCGTATTCGTCGAGCCCGAAGGAATTACCTTCGAAGTTCCCAACTCCAACACCATCGTTGTAAAGGGAGCAAGCAAGCAGCAGGTTGGTCAGATCGCAGCAGAGATCAGATCCAAGAGACCCCCGGAACCCTACCTTGGTAAGGGTGTTAAGTATCAGGGCGAGGTTATTCGCCGTAAGGCCGGAAAAACCGGTAAATAATTATAAGGAGTGTGTGACATGGTTTCAAAGAAGAATAGAAACAAGGCCCGCATTAAGAGACACATCAGAGTCAGAAGTAAAATATCGGGCACTACCGCACGTCCTCGCCTGGCTGTTTATCGTTCCAACGCTAACATCAGCGCTCAGATCATCGACGATACAACCGGCGTAACACTCGTATCTGCAAGCACATACGGCAGCAGCTACGAAGGAAACGGCGGCAATAAGGTAGCAGCAAGAGCCGTCGGCAAGACCATTGCTGAAAAAGCTGTAGCACAGGGAATCACCGAAGTCGTATTCGACAGAGGCGGCTATCTCTATCACGGACGTGTATCGGAATTGGCAGAAGGCGCTCGCGAGGGCGGCCTGAAGTTCTAAGTCGTAAGACTTAGCCCGGTTTGTACACTGTTCAACAAATCATTTATTGAACATTATTTTGGAGGATAACAATGGCAGAAAGAATTAATCCCAATGAGCTCGACCTCAGTGAACAGCTCGTTGCTCTGAACCGTGTATCCAAGACCGTAAAGGGTGGCCGTATTTCTCGCTTCGCCGCAATCATGGTTGTAGGCGACAGAAACGGACACGTTGGTGTAGGCCTTGGTAAAGCTGCTGAAGTTCCCGAAGCTATCCGCAAGGGAATCGAAGACGCTAAAAAGAATATGATTACAGTTTCCCTCAAAGGAACTACAATACCTCACGAGGTTATCGGTGTGTTCGGCGCTGGTAAGGTGCTTCTTAAGCCCGCAGCTCCCGGTACCGGTATCATCGCAGGTAGTAAGGTTAGATTTGTACTCGAGCTCGCAGGAATTACAAACGTTCGTGCAAAGTGCTTGCGTTCAAATAACCCCACGAACGTTGTTAAGGCAACGATCGAAGGCCTTAGAATGCTCCGTAGCGCTGAGCAGATCGCCGCAACTCGCGGAATCAGCGTAGAGCAGGTTAAAGGCTGATAGGAGGTAGCAGGATGATAAAGATTACACTTAAAAAGAGTCTTATAGGCGGCAAGCCCGCTCAGATCGCTACCGCAGCATCTCTCGGTCTCAAGAAGATTGGAGATAGCATCACTCTCAATCAGAATGATGCCGTTGCAGGCAAAATCAAAGTTTTGTCTCATCTCGTAACGGTAGAAACCGTTGAAAATAACTAAGGAGGTAGGCAAGATGCAATTACATGATCTTAAACCCGCAGTTGGTTCTTCAAAGGCTAACTGGCGCAAGGGTAGAGGCGCAGGCTCAGGTAACGGTAAAACTGCCGGCAAGGGCCACAAAGGTCAGAACGCTCGCTCTGGCGGCGGTGTAAGACCCGGCTTCGAAGGTGGACAGATTCCGCTTTACAGAAAGCTCCCTAAGAGAGGCTTCTCAAACTGCCCCTTCAAGAAGGAATATGCTATCGTTAATGTTGAGGATCTCGAGATTTTCGAAAACGATACCGTTGTAACAGTTCAGCTCCTTCTCGACTCTAAAATCATCAGAAAAGAATTGGACGGTCTCAAAGTTCTCGGTAACGGTCAGCTTACCAAAAAACTTACTGTAAAAGCAAAAATCTTTTCAGCAACAGCAAAAGAAAAGATAGAAGCAGCAGGTGGAAAGACTGAGACTGAGGAGGTATAACGATGTTTCAGACTCTGAAGAATGCTTGGAAAGTTAATGAACTTAAAAACAAACTTATCTTCGTGTTTTTTGCTATCATCATATACAGACTCGGTGCAAGCATTCCGGTTCCTTACGTGAGCCCAAATGCCCTTGCTTCCTTTAATGCTTCAACCGCAGGCTCTATATTCGCGTACATGAACCTGCTCTCCGGTCAGGCATTCGGTAACGCAACTCTGTTTGCTCTCTCCGTTTCGCCTTATATCACTGCTTCAATCGTTATGCAGCTTCTCGGAATCGCTTTCCCGAAGATTCAGGATCTCGCAAACAGCGGTCCTGAAGGAAAGAAGAAAATCGATTTCTGGACTCGCATAGTCACG
Organism: Clostridia bacterium; assembly: GCA_017504205.1. Classification (GTDB taxonomy): domain Bacteria; phylum Bacillota; class Clostridia; order Oscillospirales; family CAG-272; genus HGM12650. The sequence continues at coordinate 42,931 of JAFVRO010000018.1, forward strand.
ATTGGTCTTGCATTGCTCACCGCTATCGGTTACACAATGCTCATTACAAGCAGCTCTTATTCAGGTATGACTACGGTCGACAGAACAGGTGGCTTCTCCTGGACAGTATTCTTCCAGTGCACAGTTATGGTTCTTTCCTACTGCGCAGGTGCCGCAATCGTTATGTGGATCGCTCAGCTTATCGACCAGTACGGTATCGGCAACGGTATCTCTATTATACTCTTCGCTAATATCGTAGCAGGCTTCAAAACCCTCGCATCAGCACTCTGGGGCATAATCACGGGTGATACCTTCGACCTTTGGCTCGGTATCCTCATCGCAGTCCTTTGCGTAGTGTTCGCAGCAGCAGTGCTCGTGTTCATCGTATGGTTCACGGACTCCGAAAGAAGAATCCCGATCCAGTACGCAAAACAAACAAAGGGACGCAGACAGTACGGCGGACAGAAATCCAACCTTCCCATTAAGTTGAATATGTCCGGAGTTATGCCCATAATCTTTTCAAGCTCTATTGTCGCTCTTCCCGCTACGATCGCCGGCTTCTTCCCGAAGGTTAAATGGCTCACTTGGGTCAGTGAACACTTCAACTATTATAAGTGGCCCTACCTCGTAGTATTCCTCGTTCTCCTCGTTGCTTTCGCATACTTCTATATTACCATTACGTTCAATCCTGTAGACGTTGCAAACAACATCAGAATGAACGGCGGCTCCATCCCCGGTTACAGAGCCGGTGAGGAGACCTCTAACCAGATTAAAAAGATTCTCAATAGAATTACTCTGATCGGTGCTATCTTCCTTTGCGTTATCGCAGGAGTTCCGATGCTCATCACTGTAATTTACGAGGCAGTTACCGGTGGCGGTCTTTCCGCAGGTACTGCAGACGCAAACCTTGTAAGCTTTGCCCAGATCGCATTCGGCGGTTCATCCCTCCTCATCGTAGTAGGCGTTGCAATCGAAACCTTCCGCGAACTCGAAGCTCAGCTCACAATGCGTAACTACAAAGGCTTCCTTGATTAATCTATAAACCCTTAAGATTTAGCATCAAAACTACTTCGGAGGAAACATGAACTTAATTCTCATGGGCGCTCCCGGCGCCGGAAAAGGTACTCAATCAGATAAGATCTCACAAAAGTGGAACATCCCCGCAATCTCAACGGGTGATATGCTTCGTGCCGCTATGAAGGCACAGACTCCCCTCGGAGTTGAGGCAAAATCCTACATCGATAGCGGTAAGCTCGTTCCAAATGAGGTCGTGATCGGTATCATCAAGGAAAGACTTAAGGAAGACGATTGCAAAAACGGCTTCATACTCGATGGTTTTCCTCGCTCAATCCCTCAGGCAGAAGCACTTGAGGCTATGGGCGTGAAGATCGACGTTGCTCTCTCAATCGAGGTTGACGATAATGTTATCGTAGAAAGAATGAGTGGCAGAAGAGTGTGCAGTAGTTGTGGCGCGTCTTACCATGTAGCTTATAATGGCTAAAAAAAAATTAGAAAACACTTGTGACAAGTGTTCTTCTCCCCTTTATATCAGACCGGACGATTCGGCTGAAACCGTTAAGGTTCGTCTCGAAACCTACCATAACCAGACCGAGCCTGTAAAAAGGTTCTACGCAGCGAGAAATATCCTCGTTGAAGTACAGGGTCAGGATCAGGTGGAGGATACGACCCGTCTCGTATTCGAAGCACTCGCCCCCTATGCAAACTAATTGAATAGGTAAGGTCTGAATTAAAACTATGATACGCATTAAAAATTCAGTAGAAATTGCAAAAATGAAAACCGCAGGTCGTATTACGGGTGAAGCTCTGCTTCTTGCCCGTGATATGGTCCGCGAGGGAGTCAGTACCTTTGAGATAGATAAATGCATCCGAGCATATATCGAAAAGTGTGGCGCAAGGCCCTCATTTCTCGGTTACGGCGGCTTCCCCGGAAGCGCTTGCATAAGCATAAACGACGAGGTCATACATGGCATCCCTTCCAAGAAGAGAATACTTAAGGAAGGCGATATAGTAAAGATCGACGTCGGCGCGTGCTGGCAAGGCTACCACGGCGACAGCGCAAGAACTATTCCCGTTGGAAATGTCAGCAAAGAGGCTCAGCTCCTTATGGACGCTACAAGACAAAGCTTCTTTGAAGGCATAGCGGCTGTAAAAACGGGCGCAAGACTTGGCGATGTCGGATACGCAATAGAGTCGTACGTCAAACAGTTCGGCCTCAGCGTAGTCCGCAAATACGTCGGACACGGAATCGGACGCGAAGTCCATGAGGATCCTAACGTTCCAAATTTCGGAACCCCGGGGCACGGAATAAGACTGTGTAAAGGTATGGCACTTGCAATTGAACCGATGGTAAATATCGGTACGGGAGCTGTTGTCGAAATGGACGACGGCTGGACGGTGAAAACCGCAGACGGACAGCTCTCCGCTCATTACGAAAATACTATACTGATAACAGACGATGATGTGATCGTATTAACAGAAGTAGAGAAGGGATTTTAAACCCTTCAAAGCAAAATCTAATCAGGAGGAGTCACTATGCCAAAGGATGACGTTGTAGAATTTGAAGGTGTGGTTCTGGAAGCTCTCCCGAACGCTACCTTTAAGGTTAAGCTTCCCAATGAGCATATCGTAACCGCGTATATCTCAGGAAAGCTGAAAATGAATTTTATAAAAATCTTACCGGGCGATAAGGTAACGATCGAAGTCTCGATCTATGACCTGACAAAGGGTCGTATAACCTGGCGCGCGAAATAAATCTAATTGAGAAAGGTATGGTATAATACAATGAAGGTTAAACCATCCGTTAAGAAGATCTGCGAAAAGTGCAAGATTATCAAGAGAAAAGGCCGCGTAATGGTCATCTGTGAAAATCCTAAGCACAAGCAGAGACAGGGTTAATCAATTACAAAACAAAAAACCAGAAATTAAGAGGTGAAAAAACAGAATGGCTCGTATAGCAGGTGTTGATATTCCTAACAACAAGCGCATCGAAATCGCACTTACCTACATTTACGGTATAGGACGCACAAGCGCTAACAAAATTCTTGCCGCAACAGGTATCGATCCCGATACACGCGCTAAGGATCTGACCGAAGAACAAATCGCAAACCTCCGTGATGTCATTGAGAACCAGTACGTAGTAGAAGGTGACCGCCGCAGAGAAGTCGCCCTCAATATCAAGAGATTGGTTGAGATTAACTGCTACCGTGGAATCAGACACAGAAAGGGCTTGCCCGTAAGAGGTCAGAGAACCCAGACAAACGCCAGAACACGCAAGGGTCCTGTAAAGACAATTGCAAACAAGAAGAAATAAAGGAGTGGCATAGAAAATGGCAAAGGTTACAAAGAAAGTTGTCAAAAGACGCCGCGAACGTAAGAATATTGAAGAAGGCGCAGTACACATCAGAGCTTCCTTCAACAACACGATCGTAACTATAACAGATACCGCTGGAAACGCAATTTCATGGGCTTCCGCAGGTGAGCTGGGATACAAAGGATCAAGAAAGTCAACTCCTTTCGCAGCTCAGATGGCATCTGAGGCAGCTGCAAAAGCAGCAATTGAGCATGGTCTCAAAAAAGTAGAAGTATATGTAAGAGGTCCCGGTTCAGGACGTGAATCGGCAATCCGTGCACTTGAGACGGTAGGTCTTCAGATCACTATGATCAAAGACGTTACCCCCATCCCTCACAACGGATGCAGACCGCCTAAGCGCAGACGCGTTTAATGAAAAAACAGGAGGAAACAGAAAATGGCAAGATATACAGGTCCTGTATGCAGACTCTGCCGTAGAGAAGGCGTTAAGCTTTATCTTAAAGGCGACCGTTGCAAGAGTGGCAAATGCTCACTTGATCGCAGATCTACCGTCCCCGGTCAGCACGGCGCAGCACAGAAGAAGCCCAGAGCGTACGGCATTCAGCTTCGTGAGAAGCAGAAGACAAGAAGATACTATGGCGTACTCGAGAAGCAGTTTGTAAACTACTTTGTAGAAGCAGACCGCAGACAGGGTATGACCGGTGAGAACCTTCTCGGCCTTATTGAGCGTAGACTTGATAACGTAGTATATGAAATGGGATTTGCAAGCAGCAGAAAGGAAGCTCGTCAGCTCGTCCTTCACGGTCACTTCACCCTCAACGGCAAGAACGTGAACATTCCTTCACTTCTCGTCAAGGCAGGCGACGTGATTGCAGTAAAGGAAAGAAGCCGTGCATCCGCAAAGTTTGTTGCATTGGCAGAAGTTCTCGGAGATAAGATCGTTCCTCAGTGGATCGAAGTAAACGCTGAAAACCTTAGCGGTAAAATCGTTGCACTTCCTACCAGAGACGACGTTCAGTTCCCCTTCAACGAGCAGCTTATCGTCGAGTTGTATTCCAAGTAATACTGAGCAAATACCGGACAGAAATGTCATGGAGCGTTATCGAAGAGCGGCTTGATAAATTAATAATATTAAGCCGTACTGATAACGGCAGTATCGTAACCAATATAAAAATATTTATTAGGAGGTTTATTTGGAATGATAGAAAAGCCCAATATAACAACCGTTGAACTTAGCGAAGACGGAACAAAGGGTACCTTTGTAGTAGAACCTCTCGAGCCCGGTTATGGAACGACATTGGGAAATTCACTTCGTCGTGTATTGCTTAGCTCACTCCCCGGCGTTGCAGTAACGAACATTAAGCTTGACGGTGTATACCACGAGTTCTCCACAATCCCCGGCGTGGTTGAGGACGTAACAGAAATCGTTCTTAACGTAAAGGGAATCGTAGCAGCACTCCACGGCTCATACCCCAAGACCGTTATTATCGACGTTACCGGAGAATGCGATGTAACTGCAGGCGATATTAACGTAGATTCCGATATCGAAATTCTTAACCCCGATCACTTTATAGCTCACGTCGACGACGGCGCAAGATTCTTTATGGAGCTTACCTTCAATAAGGATCGCGGCTATGTGTCACAGGATAAGAATAAGGTATTGCACGCAAAGGCACTCGGAGCTAATACATCCGCACCGATCGGAACTATTTACACCGACTCGATCTATACCCCCGTTTACAGTGTTAGTTACACAGTTGAAAACACAAGATACGGTGATAACACCGAATATGATAAGCTGACCTTGAACGTTGTAACCAACGGAACAATTTCAGCAAAGGAAGCGATTTCACTCGGAGCCAAGATTCTCAACGAGCATCTCAACCTCTTTGTTGCTTTGTCTGACGAAGCAAGCAAGGTGGTAGTAATGGAAGAACGCGAAGAAGCTGTTAAAGAGACCATCTTGGGGATGACCATTGAGGAACTTGACATGTCTGTAAGAAGCTTCAATTGTTTGAAGCGTGCAGGCATTGACACGGTTGAAGACTTGACGGACCGCACCGAGGCAGACATGATAAAGGTCAGAAACCTCGGAAAGAAATCGCTTGATGAAGTTATCGCAAAACTTCATTCTCTCGGACTCGATCTGAGAAAAGAAGAAGACTGAGAAGTCAACAGTACAAATAAGGAGGGAATAAAGTAATGCCCGGAACCAGAAAGCTTGGAAGAACCACAGCTCATAGAATGGCAATGCTTCGCGGAATGGTCACACTTCTGCTCGAAAACGGCTCTGTTGAAACCACAGTAACCAGAGCAAAGGAAGTTCGCGCACTCGCTGAGAAAATGATCACTCTCGCAAAGAAGTCAAATAAATGTATGCGCGAAGGCACACAGGAATCAAAGGCAAGAGCACTTGCATATCGCCGTCAGGCAATGTCCTTCATCACCAGAGAGGCAGCAGTTGCTAAACTCTTTGGCGAGATCGAAGCAAAATACGAGGAGCGCGAAGGTGGATACACCCAGATCTTTAAGATCGGTCCTCGCCGCGGAGACGCTGCTGAAATGGCAATCGTTAAGCTTGTTTAATTTTAACAGTTTTACTCAATAATAAAAACCCCTCCCGTTTTATGGGAGGGGTTTTCTTTATACTTGAATAACAGAGATAAACCAAAAAACGGACGCGAACTATCCTATGACGATGCGTATGAAGAGGTTGTAGCCGATTCGTGCGAGTCATTCCTGAGCGATAGTAATATCGTATCTAAGATTGCTGAACTAAAAACAACCGACAAAACCCTCTGGGGACAGATCAAGACGTTCCTCAAGAAGTGGCTCGACAAGGTTCGTGCGCTTTACAAGGGATTTGAGCCGGACTCCTACGAAGGTCAGCTCGTTAAACAGATGGCAGACAAGCTCGATCATCTCCATTCGCTTTGGGCTGAGGCTCTTGTGGATGCGAGTGAGGCGGCTACAAGGGGGACAACTACACCAAAGCAAAATGAAGTAACGTCTCAAAATAATGCGATAAAGTATATACCACAAACTCCCAATTCTGTCAAGAGGTCTGACGAAAAATTCTCCGACCGTACCGAATCCCTTTCCCCACGCGCGGTTCTTGCGAATGTGCTTGAATCAAGCGCAACCACTGCGAGAACGTATTTTTCATAAAAAATTCCATTCATAAAAAAATCGCTTGTGTAAACAATAATATCAGAGCACAACAAGACGCAAGATGCGAGACGGCAAAGCCTTGACCGCAAAGCGTCGGTTGAGGCTCAAGCCGCATAAACAGATGCGACTGTAAAACAATTGCAAACTAAACCGCAAATATAGCGGCGATCAGGCAATAATAAGGAGAATACTATGGCAAGCAATAAAGAAGCAAAGAAGGCACTTGAGCAGTTCAAGATGCAGGCAGCAAACGAAGTTGGCGTGACTCTCAATCAGGGCTACAACGGTCAGCTTACCTCCCGTGAGGCAGGCTCCATCGGTGGTCAGATGGTAAAGAAGATGGTTGAGAAGTATGAGAATGACATGAAGGGCTCAAACTGACAGCTTCATTATTAAAGGCGTAAATCACGCATAAAAAAGGCTATTACACGGCAATCGCCGTGTAATAGCCCGATTTTTTCGATAATTACTTAAATTTTACAGCAAATTTTAAAAAAAGCCTTTAAAAAAATTCAAAATATGCTATAATAGTAGAAAAGAATCATTATTCAGGAGACATATCAATGAGAAAATCCACACTAAAAAAATATGCAAAGCTTATCGTCAAAATGGGCGTAAATGTAAGACCGGATCAGGAGGTCATAATTAACGCAGAACTCGACCAGCCCGAATTTATCGAATATCTTGTAGAAGAATGTTATAAAGCCGGAGCAAGTAAGGTAAGAGTCGAATGGAGTCATCAGCCAATTACACTTCTTAACGTAAATAATCGCTCCCTTGAAAGCCTCTCTACCGTAGAAAAATGGGAAGAAGAAAAGCTTGCTCAACAGGTAAGAACTCTCCCCGCAATGATCCATATAATCTCCGACGATCCGGATGGACTCAACGGTATGGATCAGGCAAAAAATGCAGCCGCAAGAAGCGCAAGGTTTAAGATAATCAAGCCATATCGCGATTTGATGGATAATAGGTATCAGTGGTGTATCGCCGCCGTTCCCGGTAAGCTCTGGGCAAAAAAGGTTTTCCCGAACCTTTCTGAAAAGCTCGCAGTTGAAGCTCTTTGGCGCGCAATACTTTACACCTGCCGCGTAATCGACGAAAACGGCAAAGTTCTCAATCCAATATCCGAGTGGAAAAAGCATAACGCAAGCCTTGCAGAAAAATGTGCATACCTCAACCGACTTGGTATCAAAAACCTCATTTATAAATCATCCAACGGAACCGATTTTACAGTCGGTATGATCGAAGACGGCATCTTCTTGGCTGGTAGCGAAAAGCTTCTCGATAAAAAGGTCTGGTATAATCCTAACATTCCAACCGAAGAGGTCTTTACAACCCCTATGCGCGGAGTCGCAGACGGTATCGTGTATTCCTCCAAGCCTCTTTCATATAGTGGCGAAACTATCGATAACTTCAGTATACGCTTCGAAGGCGGTAAGGTAGTCGAGGTAAAGGCAGAGAAGGGAGAGGAGCTCCTCAAGAAAATGATCTCAATGGACGAAGGTGCAGCATACCTTGGCGAGTGCGCACTCGTTCCATATGATTCTCCTATCTGTAAGAGCGGCATAGTTTTCATTAATACCCTCTTTGATGAAAACGCCGCATGCCACTTGGCTCTCGGTAGAGGATTTACTAACTGCTTGAAAAACTACGATATGCTTTCTCTTACCCAGTGCCGTGACAGAGGCATCAACGAGTCCATGATACACGTTGACTTTATGATAGGCACTCCCGATCTTTCAATCGTTGCAGAGTGTAAGGATGGCTCCACCGTACAGATCTTCAAGGATGGCAATTGGGCATTCTGATAATAACAAAAATCAGGGGGCTGTCTCACGCTGATATAATCCCCTTAGAGTATACACTCGAAAAAACAAAAAAGTTTTCGAGAATACTTTAAGGGGGTTTTTTATGTATAAATACGATTATGCATTCAAGAAGAAAATAGTAGAGATACACAAACGAACCGGGAAGGGTTG